>JAGAUY010000016.1 GCA_017620525.1 Oscillospiraceae bacterium
GGTGATGCCGTTCTCCACCGCCCACAGAATTGCAGTGGAATAGAACTGGTCATTCTCCGCATCCTTGAAGGGATTATCCGTGATGGTGGGTTCCGGCTTGCCCGCAAAACGGTGCAGGAAGGTGACGACCTGCGCGCGGGTGCAGGGATCGTTGACACCAAACTTGTCAGCAGCCAGGCCGGTGGTGATGCCGTTTTCCACGGCCCACAGAACTGCCTTGGAGTAGAACTGGTCCTTTTCTACATCAGCAAACTGGTTGACAGAAGAAGTGGGTTCCGGGCAGCCGGCAGCACGCCACAGGAAGGTGACAAACTGGGCACGGGTGCAGTTGACATCCACGCCAAACTCCGTGCTGCTCAGACCGGTGGTGATACCGTTCTTCACAGCCCAGGCAATGGGTTCGGAATAATAGGCGCCTTCCACCACATCCTCAAATGCAGAAGCAGCGTCACGCTCCACCTCAGCATCGTCGGTGACGGTGTAAGTGCCGTCGGGAGAGACGGTGATCTTTTCACCAGAGGTTTCTTCACCGTCAATGATGATGGTAGCCTGCATATCGGAATAACCCTTGAAAGAAACTTCGTTTTCCGCATCGTCGGTCTTGATAACCACGGAATCGGAAGCCTCACCGCTGACGATGACGCTCTTGTCGCCATTGTTGTAACGGATGGTCACATTGCCGTCCCGAGAAGGCTTGACAGTGATGACATCGGTCTGCTCACCGGGCTGGACGCTGACATCTGCAGAACCGTCACTTGTGATGACGCAGGCAGAATTCTCAGTATAATAAACGGTTGTGGCTTCTGCCTCACCGCCGCCGAGTTCCACAGACAGGTCTGCATCTTCCAGGACTGCAACCATCGCGCCTTCCAGCACCTCAGATTCACCATCAGCACCAGCCATTACTAAGGGAACGGCAATAGCCTGGTTCCGGTCACCGGAGAAGGAACCATTGCTGAAAGACAGCAGACTGTTGCCATTGTTCTTTACAGAGAAGGAATTCGAAGTGGTGAACAGGATCTTATCAATGATATTGAAATCCTCATAAGCCTTGATCTTGTTCGCGTAGGTACTCAGCTCCAGGCTTTCAACATAGGTCAGATCCGTATCGGATTTCTGATATACATCGTATTCCCGTGTGCCGTCATCTCTCTCAAAATCATAGATAAATGCCCAGTTTGCAATCTCGCCCGACTCATCACGGACAAAGGTAATATAGGCAAAATTGGGGTCATCGTAAATGGTAATGTTCGGATCGTAGATGAACACCATCACATAATCGCCATACTCATAGACCTCGTACGGCAGCACGGTGTGAGAGCTTCCGCTTTTGTTCAACGTCAGAACGATGGGATCTCTGCCGGTGTTCTGGAAATTTCTGACCGCCGCAAACAGATCCTCATACTTATTCTCGGTCAACCAGTTGGAAGCAAGGTATCCGGGAGTAACCTGCGTCATATGGCAGGCAAAGATCAACTGCTTCAAATACAGATCCAGTGCATCAGAGTATCCCACATCGGTGGAAATGGATTTGACAGCGTAGGGATTCTCATACTCGCTGCTGCCCCAATCCCAGTAAGAGAAGGGGATCGCATTCGTATAAGTCATCGCCGAAGAAATAGACATGCCATGGCACTGGCCGCCGCGGGCAAAGAGGGACCAGAAATTCGCCCAAACCGCATCACCGGCGCTGGGAACCAGAGATGCCGAATACTGGATCGAATTATTGATGTTCTCCAAACCGAAGATATCATTTGCTGCAGATTCTGACCATTTATTCGGCGTCCATGCCGTAATCCGCTCATAGGTACTGACATAGTAATTATAGTTTGAGAAGAATTCGCTGTTGCTGATGTTGTAATTGTGGAAGCCCCAGCCGTCTTCCGAAGGTATATATTTGGCGGCGGACAGCTTGGAGGTAATGGTACAGGTCGCACTATGTCCGCCGTCAACCGTGGTAACGGTGATTACGGCAGTACCGCTGTGTCTGCCGTGGACAATACCATCGCTGTCAACAAAGGCAGTAATATTGGAATTCGATCCAAGCTCAATGTCTTTATTATCCGCATCACTGGGATAGACCCGGGGATTCAGGTCAAATGTAGGCGCAGAAGTGGTCAGGGTCGCTTTGGATGCAGCAAGCAGCACACCGTGGGCCTTTCCGTCACTGACCAGCTGGATATCGCCCATTGCCCAGTATACCTTGTCATAACCGTCGGAATGCACAGAAATCACAACCTGGGAAACACCGTTCAGATTGATCTCAACCTTGTGGACCAGATCGTTCCACTTCATCTCCCGGGCATCATATCCCGCCAGAACCGTGCCGTCCACCTCGATGGTCAGATACGCAGAGCGGGTATACTGCTCATTCGTGCGGTTCATGAATTTCGCGATATCAAACGTCAGCTTCTCATACTGATTGTTGAAATTGAAGCAGACCTTACCGGTATAGCCGCTGCTGGCGCCGGTGTAGCCCATGCGCATTTTATAGCCGTTCTCATAGGAATTGCCGCCCATAGTAAACGCGCCAGTGATCACGTCCGTATTCTGGAGCAAATACTGAGGGATATCATAGAATTCATCCGATACCGCGGTTTCCTCCTGGATTGAGGAAGCAGGAACCGCCTTGACGGAAGCGATCGCGTATTTGGTCTTGTCATAGGCGTTCGAATGGAACCGGATGACCAGCTGGTCAACACCTGCCAGAGAAACCGTGTAGCTCCTGGCGATATCCTCATAGGAGATCTCAACCGCATCATACACCGTTACGCCGTCCGCAATCACCGTCATGGCGGCATTGCGCTCATGGCCGTCGTAGTAGCCGGCCTTGAAAGTCAGGGAACTGTAGAGTCCCTTAAAATTGTAAGTCACTTCGCCGGTATAGCCATTGGACAGACCCGTATAGCCCATTGTAAACAAAACTGCATCAGAATAGCTAAGACCGGACAACTCGAGGCCTTCGGACTGGTATGCCGCATTGGAATAGGCATAGGGAACCGGCGTCACTGCGGAAGCGGAAGCAAATGTGGATGCCTCTTCCAGTTCCTGATTGCCTTCCACTTCGACCTCGCCTGTCTCGACTTCAGGCTCGACCGTATCAACAATTTCTGACTGCGTCTGCTCAGCCGGTGCCGCTTCTTCCTGAACGGAAGCAGATGTTTCCTCTGTCTGAGCATAGGCAGAAACCCCCATGCCGGGCACAAGCGCAAAAATCTGCGCACACAGCAGAACAAATGCCGCAAATCTCGTGGCAAATCGTTTACCCATAAATCATTCCATCCTTTCCATTTTCCGGGATACAGATCCCATGTTTTGATTTTATCAAAACATTCCGCCGAAGTCAACGAACCATCGCAAACGGATGCCAAATTGGTTTGACATCCGGCAGTTCATTCTGTAAAATATGACACAAATGGAGGCGATGTCCATGACTCAGACAACCACAAAAACTTCCCCCGGTCTTTTCAGCGGCAATGCGCTGAAGCTCATTGCCGCCGTGTCGATGGTCATCGACCACATCGGGGTACTGCTGCTGCCGAATCTTCCGATCCTTCGCATCATCGGCCGTCTGGCCTTCCCCATCTTCGCGTATATGATCTCTGAAGGCTGCCGCTACACCAAAAACAGGAAGCGGTATTTTCTGACAATCTTCCTTTCCGCAGTGATCTGTCAGGTCGTATATTTCTTTGCCGAAGGCAGCACCTATATGTGTATCCTCGTGACGTTCTCCCTGTCGGTTCTGATGATCTATGCGCTCCAGAAGTTCAAAAAAGCTCTGGCAATGCCCCGCGCTGCCGGGAGAAAAATCATTTCCGGTCTGATCCTGGTATTGTCGGTTGCAGCCGTATACCGGCTCAATCAGCTGCTGCGGATCGATTACGGATTCTGGGGATGCATGGTGCCGGTTTTCGCAAGTATTTTCCAGCAATGCGGAAAACTGGATCGGATCCCGGTGCATACCACCATGCTGGGAATCGGTCTGATTCTGCTGGCCGCTTCTATGATAACGATTCAGTATTATTCCCTCCTGGCGCTGCCGCTGCTGCTGTGCTATTCCGGCAGGCGGGGCAAATACTCTATGAAGTACTTCTTCTACATCTTCTACCCTGTCCATCTGGCGGTGCTGCAGGGGCTCGATTTACTGCTTTCATAACAGCAAAAGACGGCGAAGTTACCTTCGCCGTCTTTACTATTTCATTCAGATTCCAGCCAGTTCCTTCAGCTGAGGGACCAAGTCGGTCCGCTCCCAGGGGCGGCCGTCCACACCGAAGTGGCCTTCTGCTGCGGTGGGGGCATAGATGGGCCGGCGCAGATCCAGCTTTCTGATGATACCGGCAGGGGTCATATCCACGACTTTGCGCAGATATTCGGTCATCTTCTCATCGGAGACAATGCCGGTGCCGTAGCTGTCCACACGGACGGAAACAGGCTCTGCCACACCAATGGCATAGGCCAGCTGAACCTGGACCTGGGTAGCCAGACCGGCAGCAACCAGATTCTTGGCCATGTAACGGGCCAGATAAGCAGCGGAACGGTCCACCTTGGTGGGATCCTTACCGGAGAAAGCACCGCCGCCATGGGAGAAGTAGCCGCCGTAGGTATCCACGATGATCTTACGGCCGGTCAGGCCGGTATCGCCATTGGGGCCGCCGATGACGAAATTGCCGGTGGGATTGATGTGGATGTGGGCAACGCTGTTGATGTCAAAGCCATACTTGGCCAGAACGGGAGCGATGATGCCTTCCCGGACATACTTGCGCAGCTCGGCGATCTCGAAATCTGCGCTGTGCATGATGGAGACAACCACGGTGTCGATGCCCACCACATTGCCGGCCTCATCATACTCCACAGACACCTGAGTCTTGCCGTCGGCACGGAGCAGATCGTTGGAATGGACGCACTCGGTCAGGCGGTTGGACAGGGCGCGGGCCAGGGCTACGGGCAGGGGCATCAGCTCGGGAGTCTGGGTGCAGGCGCCGCCGAACATCATACCCTGGTCGCCTGCGCCGCCGACTTCATCGTTGGTGCCCAGTGCAATATCGGCAGACTGGGTATGGATGCGGCACTGGATCTCAACCGTCTCGGCATCAAAGCCGTCGCCGGGATACACATAGCCGATCTTGCGGATGGCCTCTCTTGCCACGGCCTTGTAATCCACCACAGCCTTAGTGGTGATCTCGCCGCAAATCAGGCAGAAGTCGGTGGTGACCATCGTCTCACAGGCCACGCGGGAGCCGGGATCCTGAGCCAGGCAGGCATCCAGGATGGCATCAGAGATGGAGTCAGCAACCTTGTCGGGATGGCCGTTGGTAACACATTCGGAAGTAAAGAGTCTCTTTTCCATTTGTACATTGTCCTTTCAAAAATCGTCAATATATGCAAAAACACACATCGAAGGACTCGATGTGTGTAAAAATCGAATCCTCATCTTTCGTTTGCCGCCGGATTTGGCACCTTGAATAAACAGGTTGCCGGGTTTCATCGGGCCGTTCCCTCCACCGCTCTTGATAAGGCTTGTATGCAGTTGCGATTAAATTATACTCTTTTCTTTCTGTTTGTCAATACCTTTTTCGATTATTTTCCCTTCCGATTGTTAACAATTCCGCTATAGACTTTTTATCCCCAAACTGGTAAAATAACTACACCATCATTACAGGAGTTGAGCTTTTTGAAAAAACGCTACTCTAGCTTCGAGCGATTCTGCTTCAAACACCGCGACAAAGGTATTCCCAATCTGATGCTTTACATCAGTCTTGGCTGTGCGCTGGTCTATCTGATGACCCAGTTCACCCAGAATACGCTTCTTTACGAACTTCTGGTCTTCAACCGGACAAAGATCCTTCAGGGACAAATCTGGCGGCTGATCTCCTATCCCCTGACGTTCTACAACAGCAATATCCTTCTGATGACTGTTGCCCTTTTCTGTTATTATTCCCTGGGCCGCGCCATGGAGAATCTCTGGGGTACGCTGAAGTTCAACCTGTTCTATCTGTGCGGCATCGTGCTGATGGACATCTGGTGCATGATCTTCGGCGGGCAGGCGGATGTGAGCTATCTGAATCTGAGCCTGTTCCTCAGCTACGCGACCCTGTATCCCCAGTCCCAGTTCCTGCTGTTTTTCATCATCCCGGTCAGAGCCTGGATCTTTGCGCTGCTGGACCTGGCGCTGGTCGTCTACGGACTGCTGGTGTACCCCTTCCCCTATAACTTCTTCTCTGTCATTTCCCTGGCGAACTATTTCCTGTTCTTCGGTCCGGACGTGCTGAATGTGATCCCTGTCAGCTGGAGAGCCAATGCCAGACGGCTCTTCCGCAAAAAAGCTGTCCGCAAATCCGACCGCCCCAAGGTAGTCCCCTTCCCCAGCGCAGGCTCCTATGAAGCCACGGTGGCCAGACCCGAAGCACCCTACACCCACAAATGCACCGTCTGCGGCCGCACCGATGCGACCAATCCGGAGCTGGAATTCCGCTACTGCTCCCGCTGTAAGGGTTACTACTGCTATTGCGAAGACCACATCAGCAATCACGCTCATATTGAATAAAAAATCGGGCATGCATGGCATGCCCGATTTTCTGTTTTAATCAGCCAATCTTCTTAAAAACCATGGGATAAATTTGGGTGCTGTCATCAGAATCTTCACCCACAAAACCAGTAACAGTCAGAGTGCTGCCCTGCAGAACGTAGGTCTCGTAGATCGCAGGATCAACAGCATATTCCAGACCGGCAGACGTATACAGCTTGCCATCCTTTGCATCGTAATTGCCTTCCTGGGCAATTTCATCGACCAGCTCATCTGCCATGCTGTCAGGGAAAGCCTCTGCGACCATATCCTCCATGGTCACGCCGGAAGCTGCCAGAATCTCCTCGGCAGACATTTCAATACCCATCTGCTCAACCATCACAGCCTCCAGATACTGAGCCATTCCGTCAGCAAACTCTTCACGGGCGGCATTCACAGCAGCCCGGGCAGAGTCGAGATCAGCAGTCATGGCGTAAGTGCCATCAGAGTTGAACTCCATGCAGACCAGAATTTCAAAGTTGCTGAAACTCAGATACTGGGCAGATTCCTCATCCAGTTCCATTTCAGCATTGATCTGGTCAGCCATGTCCATTTCACATTCCCATTTGCCCACCAGCTTTGCCTTGTCGCCGCCGCATGCAGCCAGGGTCAGAAGCATTGCCAGCAGCATAACGACCGATACAATTCTCTTTTTCATTTTTATCTCCCTTTCTTTTTGGTGATAAGAGAATGATATCATATTTTCCGTATCCGGTCAATTCGTTCCTGTGCATATTTTCCTCCCGGAAGTTTATTTTCACTTTGACATATGGCACTGTCTATGCTAAACTAAAAGTGTCAATTTCAGCCACATTTGTGGAGAAAGGGTAATCATTATGGGTAAATTTGTCATTCGCAACGTTAACTCCGGCATCAAGTTCGATCTGAAGGCCACCAACGGCCAGGTCATCGCCACTTCCGAGGTCTACAACGCCAAGGCTTCCTGCGTGAACGGCATCGAAAGCGTCAAGAAGAACGCCCCCATCGCCAATATTGAGAATCAGACTGTCGAAAACTATGAAACTGTCCCCCACCCCAAGTTTGAAATGTATCAGGACAAGGCCGGTGAATACCGCTTCCGCCTGAAGGCCCGCAACGGCGAGATTATCGCCACTTCCGAAGGCTACTCCACCAAGGCAGCCTGCGAAAACGGTATTGAAAGCGTCAGAAAGAACGCTCCCGAGGCTGAAGTCGTCGAAGAATAATCCTTCAAACAACCAAAACCGCAAGCTTTTAGGCTTGCGGTTTTTTACTTTCCTGTTGACAAGTAACAAATCAGATGATATTATATATTTAACAATTAGGTTAAACGTTAAATGAGGTGATTGCCATGAGTCTGCAGACCACCCTCCGCGCCCTGGCGGATCCCATCCGCCGCGAGATCCTGAATCTTCTGAAAAGCGGTCGCCTTTCCGCCGGCGAAATCGCAGACCACTTCCCGGTAACCGGCGCGTCCATCTCCCGGCATCTGTCCGTTCTGAAAGAATCTGATCTGATCCGGGACACCCGGGAAGGAAAATTCATCTACTACGAGTTGAATGCCTCCGTGCTGGAGGAAATCATGCTCTGGATTACCGACCTGAAAGGAGAATAAGTCATGTTCAAGGAACACAGAAAACAGCTGATCATCTCCTCGATCATCATTTTGCTGCCCATTGCGGCAGGTCTTCTGCTATGGAAGTACCTGCCTGATACCGTCGCGACCCACTGGACTTTTTCCGGCGAAGCCGACGGCTGGAGCAGCAAAGCTTTCGCCGTATTCCTCCCGCCCGTGTTTATGCTGATCACCCATTGGCTGTGTATCCTCGTCACCTTCTCCGATCCCCGAAACAAAAACCGCAATAAAAAGATCCGGAAACTTGTACTGTGGACCATCCCCTTTGTATCCCTGTTCTCTTCCGCGCTGCTCTACGGCATCGCGCTGGACACCACGCTGAACGCAGCCTCCATCACATTCGGCATGGTCGGCATCATGTTCCTGTTCATCGGTAATTATCTTCCCAAAACTTCCCAGAATTACACCATCGGCATCAAGGTCCCCTGGGCCCTAGCCAGTGAGGAAAACTGGAACGCAACCCACCGCTTCGGCGGCAAGGTCTATGTAGCAGGTGGACTGACACTGGTTCTGCTGGCCTTTCTCCCGACGGAACTTGCCATCGGATGGATGGTGATCATCCTGCTGATCATGGCCTTTATTCCCATGATTTACTCCTGGCTGTATTTTCGCCGCCAGGTAAAATCCGGAACCGCGGACGCTTCACGTCCGCAGACCAGGGAAGAAAAACAAAACTCCGTCATCACGAAAAGTACGCTGGTATTTCTGACAGTAGTCTTTATTGCTGTGGGTGTGTTTCTGTGCAGCGGCAGCATCGTGTACACCTTTGAAGAGGACACGCTCACCATCGATCCCAGCTATTGGAGCGCAGACAGATTGGACTATGAAGATATCACCGCGCTGGAACTGCGCCACGAAAACGTCAGCGGCAGCCGGATCTGGGGTCTGGGCAGCTTCCGTCTGCTGCTGGGACATTTTGAAAATGAAGAATTCGGCCACCATATCCGATACACCTACTATGATCCGCAAGCCTGCATTGTGGTGACCTGTGGAGAAAAGGTGCTGGTACTCAGCGGCAAAGATGCCGCGCAAACGGAAGCCCTCTACGCCGAGCTGATCGCAAGAACGGAGGGATAATATGGGATACTGGATCTTTATGACCGCCATGTGTCTGCTGATTCCGGGCATACTGATGGGATTCGGCAGCGTTTGCAGAAACAAAGCTCCCGAAAACATCAATCTTCTCTATGGCTACCGCACTTCCATGTCCATGAAAAACCAGGACACCTGGGAGTTTGCCAACAAGCTGTGGGGAAAACTCGCCTGGAAATGGGGGCTGATCACGCTGATCGTCTCGTTAATCCCCATGCTGGCTGTGTTTTTCGCCGGGGAGGATACTGTCAGCATTGTCGGTTCCGTCATCGTCGTGCTTCAGTTGATCCCGCTGCTTGCTACGATCCCGGTGGTGGAAAGGGCGCTGAAACAGGAATTTGATCCGGACGGCAGACAGCGCAATCCAAATTAAAAAAGGAACGGCTTAAGCCGTTCCTTTTCTTTTATACAGACACATCTCATAAGCGATGCCGTTTTCTTCACCGGACTGGAGGATTTGCTCCAGCTCCCACTGCGGATCCTCATCCAGATTCGGAAAGAATGTATCCGATTCAGGCATCACATGGACCTTGGTGATATAGGCCCGGTCACACGCGGGAAGCATCTGATTGTAAATGCTGCCGCCGCCGATAACAAAGGCACGGTCCACGGTTTTGGCCAGTTCTACAGCCGCTTCAGGACTGTCGCAAACTGTAAAGCCGGGAATCTGCACGGAACTTCTGGTCAGCGCCACATTTACCCGTCCGGGCAGCGGCTTCTTGCCGGGAAAATCATCAATGGTTCTTCGCCCCACAATAACCATGGCGCCCCGGGTCATTTCCCGAAAAAACTTCCGGTCAACACTGAGAGCAATCTGCTGCGTGCCATCGGCACCAATGCCCCAGTCATCATATACTGCTACAATCGCGTCCATCAGGCCACCTCAAATCGCCATGGGGATGTCGAACTCAAAGGGATGAAACTTATAATCCTCCACCTTAAAGGAGTCCTTGGTAAAGGCATAAAAATCAGTGATCGATTCATCCATGGTGAATCTGGGCGCATCATATCCTTCCCGCTCCAGCATGGCCTTGACGGCAGGAATATGGCGGTCATAGATGTGGCAGTCCGCAATAACATGAACCAGCTCGCCCACTTTCAGCCCGGAGACCTGGGCCATCATGTGCATCAGCACGGAATACTGCACCACATTCCAGTTATTGGCGGTGAGCATATCCTGAGAGCGCTGGTTCAGAATGCCGTTCAGGGTATCTCCGGTGACATTGAAGGTCATGGAATAGGCACAGGGGTACAGATTCATCTCATGCAGATCCTGGAAATTATAGATATTGGTCAGGATCCGGCGGGAAGCAGGATTGTGCTTCAGGTCATACAGCACCCGGTCCACCTGATCCATGGGCTGCTGATCCTTGCCAAACTGGTACTTCACGCCCAGCTGGTAGCCGTATGCCTTGCCGATGGTGCCGTCCTCACCTGCCCACTCGTCCCAGACATGGCTGCCCAGGTCGCAGACCCGGTTGGACTTCTTCTGCCAGATCCACAGCAGCTCGTCCACAGCGCTCTTCCAGTATGTGCGCCGCAGGGTCATAATAGGGAATTCTTCAGCCAGATTATAGCGGTTCACCACACCGAATTTCTTGATGGTGTGGGCGGGAGTGCCGTCCTCCCAGCGGGGACGGACCTCCAGATGCTCATCGGAAAAACCATTTTCCAGAATATCCAGACATGTCTGCCGGTAAAGCTCGTCAGCTCTGCTCATAATGATACCTCCAGGTTAGGTACAGATTTGTATTAGTATATCATACTCCGGACAAAAATCCAATAGTCGTCGTGCACAAACATAATGCAAAGACCCCCGTGAGTCACGGGGGTCTGATCTTCATTTAAGCAACGTAGTCCATGCAAACCCAGCCCAGATCTGTGCGACCCCAGACCTTACCATTGACGGTAGTCTGCTCCAGGATCACGATCTTGTAGCCTCTGTAATAATTGCCGACCTGCTTGTTTTCCACGCCGGCCGCGCTGCGGACATGGAGCGTATCGGTAACGACCGTACCGGTCACAACGCCTTCTGCGGAAGTGGCCTTATCGAGATCGACGTAGTACAGGCTGATCCAGCCCTGTGCCGTACGGCCCCAGGTGGTGCGGTTGGCAATGGTCAGCTCCAGAATCTCAACTCTTGTACCCTTGGCAATATCACCAATGTGCGCGTAGGACACGGCAGGACCGCTGCGGACACGCAGAGAATCGGTCTTGACAATGGTACCGGTGAGCTTCACTGCGGAAGGCGTACCGACAACGATGCCGGTATTGCCGGAATCAGGCTTGGAAGCATCCGTATTGCCGGAGTCCGGCTTGGCGGTATCGCCGTTGCCGGAATCGGGGGCGGAAGTACCAGCATCTGCGGAGCCGGAATCACCGGAAACGGTTTCATCCAGTTTCAGATAGTCGGTATGGACCCAACCCTGGGAAATGCGTGCCCAGATCTTGCCGTTTGCCAGCTTCATCAGCTGCAGTACCTGAACCCTCGTTCCGGCTGCCAGCTGTCCAACCTTGGCATAGTTGGTGCCGGCGCCGCTTCTGATATTGACCTTGGTGCAGTTGGCAACTGTAGCCATAACAGCGCCGTCCTCAGACAGGCTCTCGTCCAGCTGCACATAGTTCATGCTGATCCAGCCCTGTTCGATGCGGCCCCAGACATTGCCATTAACCACAGCGTAGCCATAAATCTCAACCTTGGTACCCCGGGCCAGATCACCGATGTGGGCATGATTGGTGCCGGCACCGGCGCGGATGCGCAGGTTGGTGCAGTTGAAGATGGTTCCGGTATCGATCACCTCATCCTTGGTCTGCTCACCGGAGGTGCCGGGTTTCTCGGAAGCATCAGGCTGTGTAGGCGTGGTGGTTTCCTCTTCCTTGGGGACTTCACCGTCAGCAACGGGAGTCACCTGCAGATAGTAGGAATGGACCCAGCCGGCCTTGGTCTTATACCAGGTGGTACCGCCCACCTTGGTTTCCTGCGTGATCTGAACAGTCGCGCCTCCCATCAGGGAGCCGGCAATGGCATAATTGGTGCCCGGGCCGCTGCGGACGTTCAGCTTGCTGGTCTTGATGACCGTGCCAATGGCGATGACAGTGTTGGACTCGGGATTGCCCTCAAGTTTGGCAGTCTCGTAGTCAGTATAGTCCAGGCAGATCCAGCCGCCGTCGAACTTGCCCCACAGATAAATACCGCCTTCCTGGACACCCACAATGGTCAGCTGCTGGCCCTTGTAAGCCGTGCCGACCTTGTCGTACTTGGTGCCGGGACCAAAGCGCAGATTCACGCCGTTGCGGGTGACCGTAACGGTGACGGGCTTATCCAGCTTCTGGATAGGCTGGATGTCCTCGGAGGCCTCCTTCAGGCTGATCCAGCCGCCGTCGGACAGCTTGCCCCACTTGACACCGTTGTTGTCCATATAATCTGCAACCACGGTAACTTCCGCATTGGCTGCCAGCTTCTTGACCTCTGCTGCGGAAGCGCTGGGCTGCTGGCGGACTGCCTGGCTGCCATCGGGCGCAGCATAAAGGGTGTAGTTGGCAGCGACGCCTACAGCATTGCCCTTCTCATCCAGGCCTTCCCCCTTCTGCCAATGGGCATAGAGGGTGCGTCCGGCGAGGGAAGCATCCAGGGAAGTGACACACTTGCCACCCTGAGCAGCGGTATACCAACCCAGGAAGCGATAGCCAGACTTGCTGGGCGTTGCCTTGACGGTATCACCGATGGTGGAATCGTAACCCTGAATACGGATGGTATTGGTTGCTGCATCGATGTTGGTATTATACAGAACGTAAGTCAGATTGGCAGGGACACTGTGGGAATAGACACCGTTGAGGTACAGATTGGCCTCGACCAGACGGCGCTCCACCAGCCCCAGCCGGACAGATTTATTTTCGCCGGTACCTGCGGTGGACCAACGGGTGATGGCGAAGATAAAGTCATTTCCGGTCTGCTTCTTGACGACTGCATTGCGGAACATACCCTCGGTATCGTTCATCCAGTTGGAACCGACATTATATGTAAAGGAAACCAGCGCATCAAACTGTTGCTGGGTAAAACTCAGTCCATGCTTGTCGGCAAACTTGTTGACGGTAACCACGATGTCGGCAATATCCGCGCGCAGCAGAATATCTGCCTGTGCTTCTGTAATGCCGTCGGGATAATCGCCCTTTTCGCAAGCGGAGCCGTAACCCACGGAATACTGGCTGTAGTCCAGCTTCGGAGTCGGCTGGAAGCCTTCCAGCTGCTTGATCAGCGCGATACAGGATTCACTGGCCTTCAGCGCAGAAGCAGCGTGGACATCAACTGCGGTAACACAGACCATACCCATCAGCATGACCGCCGCCAGCAGCGCGCATATCCATCTCTTTCTCATATGATTCTCTCCTTTTTTGTACAATGACGTACTATATTGACTGTATTATATCAGAGCAACCTATGTATTTCAACCCTTTTACGAAAATTAATTACATTCTGTTACACTTTTCTTTGGGGAAAAGTTTTGCTTCCGGGAAGAATTGTCCATTGACTTTCATTTTCACCATTGGTATACTCCTTTTGAAAACGCAACTGCGGAGGTATCGCCATGAATGAAAGAAAAGCTCTGATCGCCATGAGCGGCGGTGTTGACAGCTCTGTTGCCGCATATCTGATGAAACGCGAAGGCTTCGCCTGCACTGGTGCCACCATGCGGCTGTACAATAACGAAATGATCGGCGAAGAACAGGAATCCACCTGCTGCAGCCTGGACGATGTGGAAGATGCCCGCAGCGTCGCCCGGCGGCTGGGTATGCCGTTTTATGTATTCAATTTCACCGATGACTTCCACGAAAAAGTCATCGCCAAATTCATCCGCTGCTACGAATGCGGCACCACCCCCAATCCCTGCATCGACTGCAACCGTTATCTGAAATTTGACCACCTGCTGCGCCGGGGACTGGAACTCGGCTGCGAATGTGTGGTCACCGGCCACTACGCCCGGATCCGCCGGGACGAGAATACAGGCAGATATCTCCTGTATAAAGCAACAGACCTGAGCAAGGATCAAAGCTACGTCCTCTACTCCCTGACCCAGGAACAGCTGGCCCGTACACGCTTTCCTCTGGGAGAAATGACCAAGTCTGAAACCCGCGCCATCGCTGAGGAGCAGGGTTTCCTCAACGCCCGCAAGCATGACAGTCAGGATATCTGTTTCGTTCCGGACGGGGATTATGTGGCCTTTATGGAACGCTATACCGGCCAGCACTATATCCCCGGTGATTTTCTGGATCTGGAAGGCAATGTGGTCGGCCGGCACAAGGGCGCTGTCAGCTACACCCTGGGCCAGCGGAAGGGACTGGGCCTTGCCATGGGCGCTCCGGTCTACGTCTGTGCCAAGGACATGGCGAAAAACACCGTCACCGTCGGTCCCAACGAGGCGCTCTTTTCCGCCGCGCTGCGGGCAAATGACTGGAACTGGTTCCCCTTCCCAGACCTGACGCGGCCCCTGCGCGTCAGCGCCAAGGCAAGGTACAATCAGCAGCCTCAGCCGGCCACGGTGTATCCTGAGGAAAACGGCTTTACCCGGGTGGTGTTCGACGAACCCCAGCGGGCACTGACCCCCGGTCAGGCGGTGGTGCTGTATGACGGCGACATGGTAGTCGGCGGCGGCACGATCACGGAAGTTCTGAAATAACAGGGACATACACGCAAAAAGAAGGAGAAGCATCAACGTTTCTCCTTCTTCTTTTCGTATTTCCCTTTGTATGCCTTCGGTTGGCAGGCAGCATAGGCAATCACCGCGAAGATCAGGGCGCAGGCCAGACTGATTTTCCACCCCAGAGAGAATGCACCGTTACGGTACACAAACCGAACCTGATGCTCGCCCTCGGTCAGCATCATGCCCACCATGGCATCGCCCGTAAGAATGATCTGCGCAGGCTTGCCATCCACCTCTGCATGCCAGTTGCCGTTCTGGGGGATGGAGGTGTACAGATAACCGTCCCGGTCGCAGGTGATGGTGCCCTCCACCAGGGTATTGCCGAATTCGGTCAGCTCCAGAGTCGAGGCGGACAGCACCTGATAGCACTGTGCAAACCGCTCCTGACTCAGGATTCCCGCGCTGATGGTCAGCGTACCGGACTCATTTTCCTTACAGGTGGCCCGGACCTGGATCACATCGCCCACCACCACATCGCCCACTGCCAGCATCTGCTGCAGGCTCATGGATTCGCTGTACAGTTCCGCACCATTTTTCCAGATGGCGACACTGTTGCGCTTAGGCAGATTCAGATCCACACACATGAATCCATCCATATCCACCGTGTAGGTATATACCACCTGAGAACCGCTGAGGCCGTTTTCATAGGCGCAGTAGCCGCTGGAATTCTGATTGGTCACCATTACATCAACACCTGTGATCTCCGGATTGGTCATCAGCTTCCAGACGTCGCCCTCCACTCCGGCAGCTGCGCTCATCAGCTCGTTCTGCAGACGGAATGCGCTGCTGCTGGCACCGAAATCCACTTCCGGAAGCTCCGCTTCCGTCAGGAATCCCAGAGGAAGATACGCATTGTTGTACAGCAGCGCCACATCGCCGTAGCTGTGGATCTGCTCAAAATAAGTGCTCTGCTTATCCTTGCCGTCCCGGTCAATCATGTATTTCAGATTCAAAAACAGATTGGCAACAGGAGATGCTTCCTCATAGCAATATCGGTTATAGGTGTTTTTCGCGCCGTAACCCAAACAGCGCATGAACTCCGTGACCTTCACATTGGCAGAACTTGTGAAAGCAGAAACACCGTTGTATCCATTCAGCGCACCGTCATTGAGGGTCTGGGAATGGGTCGTCTCCGCCCGGTAGAAGAGCGTATCCTCCTCCCGCTCCTTCATGTAGCGGATCATGGAAGCGGCATAAGTCGTACCTTTGGGATAATTGGACACCGCCGTACCGGGGAAATACAGGCCGAAGCAAACCAGATTGACAATCAGCTCTGCAGCCATCACCCCCAGCAGGACGGATCTTGCCATCCATGCTTTGCGGATCCTTGCATCTTTCAGCTGGATCACCTGCTCCTCATCCGCACCTTCCGGGATCCGTCTGTGGATCCGGCTCCAGAGGATCACCCCCAGATACAGCGACAGGAATCCCAGATTGAATGCCAGGAAATACCACTCAGCAGCGTCGTTGGAGCAGGCAAAGATGCCGATGGTAAGACCGGCAGCGACGAACACCTGCCAGACTCTGAAATTGCGTCTGAGCAGCCAGGCCCGGTAAGCCATATACAGCATCACAAAGCTGTACAGGAAGCTGAACCGGTAAGGGATCATATTGGTAAAGTGGAAGCCGTGCCAGATATAGTCCAGCTGGCGGATAATAAAACTCAGGCTGAAAAACACCAGCAGAAATACACAGCAGGTCTTATCTCGCAGTTTCACACCCTTTGCCATCAGGAACAGCCACGCCAGAAGGATGGTTGCAACACCGCAGTAGAGGTTCGGCAGTCCTTCCTTGAAATTGGGTTCCAGCGCGCCGCCCATATTTCCCGCCACCTGGCGCATGGCATCCAGAAGTCCCAGCCAGGTATTCTCGTCGGCAATATTCAGCTTAAACCCTTCCGGGAAATTGTTAACGCTGGACTGGGTGGTCTGCAGCGCCGCGAAGGCAGGCAGCTCCAGCACCGCCGTCATTCCGATGGCAAGGACGGAAAACAGCGCAATGCGGCAAAGATCCCGAAAGAATTTTCCTCCCCCCTGCCAGCGGCAGATCTCATAACAGAAGAACAGCAGCAGCACAAAGATGCAGGTAAAAAAGCCGATATAATAATTGGCATAGATAGACAGGAACAGCGTCAGCGTATACAGGATAAATTTCTTATCCCGCAGCAGCGCCACCGTGCCCAGCGCCACCAGCGGCAGCAGCGCGAAGGTATCCAGCCACATAACATTCCACTGGAATCCAAGGGCCCAGGCGCACAGTCCGTAAAATCCGCCGAAGACAGAAACAGCCAGATCGTTCCGGCCGAACATTTTCTTCAGGAAGAGCGCAAAAAACAGGCTGGCCAGTCCCAGCTTGACCGGAACCAGAAAAGAGAAGAACTCCAGCAGCCAGCCTTCCGGCACCAGCACGCTGAGCAGATTCAGCGGCGATGCCAGATAATAGGAGATCAGGCCCAAATAGTCCATGCCCAGTCCCACACTCCAGCTGTACAGCAGCGAATCGCCGCTGAGCAGCGCCTTGCGGAAAGCCACGAAAAAAGGATAGTACTGGTGGTACATATCGGAATAGAGCATGGAATATTTTCCGAAAGGCTCATACTGGCTGATGAGCATCACAAACAACATCCCGACGAAGGGGATCAGAAATGCCAGCAGCAAATAATTACATTTTTTCTTGTTGATATTTATATTGGTAAGGTTCATTCAGAACACCCCGAAATCCAGCGATAGTAATTTATATTGTACCACGCTTTCAGACATGGGTAAAGCCAATCAGGAAAAATTTTATAATTCTTAAAAAGCCGGGTACTCCGCAGAGTACCCGGCCATGGGGAAATCTATCAGATATTGTCATCCAGCTCGTCATCAAAATCCGGCTCGCCGTCACCGTTCAGGTCAGCACCCATGATCTCGCCCACCCGGACCCGGCGGCGGATCTTCATCTCCTCCACCTGTTTGTGGATCAACTCCTTGACGAAAACAGGATCCTTTACATTCTTCAGCACCAGATTGGGCATGGTCTTATCGGAAGAAACCACCGTCACCGTGCCCACGCCGAAGATCCGCTGGCCCAGACTGCGGGTGGTATCGATATCCCGGACCCGGTACAGGAGAATCTCATCATCCTTGATGTTCAGAAAACCCACAGACACAAACAGCCGGTCTTCGGACATGGAATAGCGGGTAAAGCTCAGAGGCAGGCCGAAATAACGCTTGCGGTCCTTCCACAGATATTCGATATTGATTGCCATACAGCAGTCCTCCTTCGTTTTTGCATATATTATATTGTATATTCCGGACTGCCCCATGTCAAGTTTGGGGACAGAATTTGTAATACGGCCAACAGTTTACAGGATCAGACAGATCAATCCGGAAGCACCTTCATTGACGATCCTGGTCAGAGTCCCCCGGAATTTCCCCCGGACGTCATCGGGCATCTGCACCAGCTTGGCTGTCAATCCCTCCTGGATCAGTTCATACACGGACTTGCCGAAAATATTGCTCTGCCACAGCTTTTCCGGTTCCTCACCGCTCAGATATGCAATCAGGTCCTGGGACTGCTTCTCGTCTCCAACCATGGGACTGATCTCCGTGTCGATGTCCACCCGGATCATGTGGATGGAAGGTGCTCCGGCTTTCAGCTTGACACCGAATGCGCCGCTCTTTCTGATGATCTCCGGAGTCTCCAAAGTCATCTCCCCGGCCGAAGGCATCACAACACCATAGCCTGTCGCTTTCACCGCCGACAGCGCATCAGATATTTTATCATATTCCGTCTTCACGGACGACAACTCTGTCAGCAAATTCAGCAGCTGTGCGTCATTTCGGATGGACATTCCTGCCCGGGTACTCAGGATATCGTAGAACAGTGTCTCCGGGAATCCCAGGGCGCAGGACACGGTTCCGGCGGCCAGATCCACATTCCGTATGGTAAAGTCCAGAATCTGCTCCAGTTCCTTCAGCTTTTCCAGGGTACATTGAGCCTGAGCAAGGGTTGTAATCTCTCCGGCACGCTGCCGCAGCGCTTCATACAGAGCCGCTTTCACCGGATGGTCCCACTCCAGTGCGTCGATCCAACGGGGCATATGGACCCGCAGCTCTTTCATCGGGAAGGCATACAGCAGCGCCTTCAGCAGATTTCCGATGTCCTCCCGGCTCAAAGCCTGACAGTCTGCTGTCACCGGCCGGATGCCGAACTCCTTTTGTAAGTAAGCCTTTACCGCCGCCGCATCTGCGCAAGCGGGATCCCGGCTGTTGATAATCACCAGAAACGGTTTTCCCGTTGCCTGCATATCCGTAATCGCCCGGCGCTCTGCCGCAACATAATCCGCTCTGGGGATATCCGTGATGCTTCCATCGGTGGTAACCACGAGACCGATGGAACAGTGGCCGTCCATTACCTTCTTTGTTCCCAGTTCCGCAGCCTCGGTCATAGGAATCTCGTGATCGAACCAGGGGGTCGTGACCATCCGGGGCTGTCCGTCCTCTTCCGCCCCGACTGCACCGTCTACCATATATCCCACGGAATCGATCATCCGCACCCGGACCCGCACCGTCCCATCCGGAGAAATCTCCACAGCTTCCTCAGGGACAAATTTGGGTTCCGATGTCATAATAGTCCTGCCCGATCCGCTCTGGGGCAGTTCATCCCGCGCCCGCTCCCGGCGGTAGGGATCTTCAATACAGGGGATCACCAGTTCCTCCATGATCCGTTTGATCAGCGTGGATTTTCCGGTGCGGACCGGCCCCACCACACCAATATAGATATTTCCTCCGGTCCGGGCGGCAATATCCGCGTAAATATTTTCCATAGCCAGCCTCCTCATATGAGCAGAAGACGCGCTCCTGCCTTTGGTTAGTCCATGGTATGTCCCCCGGCAGCAGAATAGAACCCCCGACCACAAGATGCTGTGATAATTTCTTTTGAAATACCAGAGATTTTGTAAAAATAATGTTTGACAAATCGGGATTTACCCTATATAATATCTAGGCATGACTGTGAAGAAGGGGGATACTATGCTACTAGGACTTTCTAAGATCATTGACTGCCCCGGTGCGTCAGTTCCTTTTTCCACCAGTGTTGATCTGAGCGATCTTCGCTACGGCAACAGCTATCCGGTGACTGAGTCCGTCAAGGCTGAGGGCAACGTGCGCAATACCGCAGGCGTCCTCGTGATGACCGGTCTGATTACGACCACCATCCACGGAACCTGCGACCGATGCGCAAGCGACTTCGACCGGGATATCGAATTCCCCATCGATGTAGTTCTGGTAACAGAGCTTGCCAACGAAGAAAACGAAGATGAATGGGTATTCCCTCTGGAGGGAGACAGCGCCGACTTGGAGGACATTGTCCGAACGGTTTTCGTTCTGAATCTGGATTCCAAGCTGCTGTGCAAGGATGACTGTCAGGGACTGTGCTGCCGCTGCGGCAAGAACCTGAACGAGGGTCCCTGCAATTGCCAGAAGGAGCTCGATCCCCGATTTGCTGCTTTAAAGCAGCTTCTTGAGAAGTAAAAACATATTGATGCTGTTTAAAAGCAGTTTGACCAAGGAGGTGTCACCATGGCTGTCCCTAAGTGTAAAGTGTCCAAGGCCCGCCGCGATAAGCGTCGTGGTTCCAACTGGAAGCTGTCCGCTCCCAGCGTGAGCGTTTGCCCCAAGTGCGGCGAACCTGTTATGCCCCACAGAGCTTGCAAGGCTTGCGGTACCTACAATGGTCGTCAGGTCGTGGCTGCCAAGGCTGAGTAATCAGCAGGAGCAAAAAAGTGGAACGCAGAGGAAGGCTTCGGCCTTCCTCTTTTTCCATATTCTGACCAATTTTTTTCTGAATTAAATGTAAATCCGTCACAGTTTCCATTGCTTTTCTCCCGGAACTGTGTCATAATATATAGTTGTACCTTTACTTTTTTGGAAAGGAAGTGTTTCTCATGGCAAAACCCTTAGTGGCCATCGTCGGACGGCCCAACGTGGGCAAATCCATGCTCTTCAATAAGCTCACCGGCCAGCGGACTTCCATCGTCGAGGATACCCCAGGCGTTACCCGCGACCGGATCTACGGCGAATGCGAATGGTGCGGCCGTACCTTCTCTCTGGTGGATACCGGCGGTATTGAACCCGGCACCGACAGTGAAATGCTGAAATTCATGCGCCGTCAGGCGGAGATCGGCATCGAGCTGGCCGACGCCATCATCATGGTCGTGGATGTCCGTTCCGGCGTCACCGCCGCAGACCAGGACGTTGCCACCATGCTGCGCAAGAGCAAGAAGCCTGTGTGTCTGGCTGTCAACAAGTGCGACTCCATCGGCCTTGTGAATCCCGATGTGTTCGAATTCTACGGTCTGGGCATCGGTGATCTGTTTGAGACCTCCGCTGTCCACGGTCACGGTACCGGCGACATGCTGGACTGGGTCCTGGAGAACATCCCTGAAGATGACTCCGAAGACGTGGACGAGGATATCATCAAGGTCGCCATCGTCGGTAAGCCCAATGTGGGCAAGTCCAGCCTGCTCAACCAGATCCTGGGTGAGGAGCGCGTCATCGTCTCCAACGTCGCCGGCACCACCCGCGATGCCATCGACTCCTACTACGAAAATGAGACCGGCAAGTACTGCCTCATCGACACGGCCGGTATGCGCCGCAAGAGCAAGGTGGACGATGCCATCGAAAAGTATTCCAATATGCGTTCCATCAGTGCCATCGACCGCGCGGATGTCTGCCTGATCCTCATCGATGCCAACGAGGGCGTCACTGAACAGGACACCAAAATCGCAGGTCTGGTCCACGAAGCCGGCAAGGCTGCTATCATCGTGGTCAACAAGTGGGACGCTGTGGATGACAAGGAAACCAACACCATGCGCGACAAGGAGAACGATGTCCGCCGTGATCTGGCTTACATGACCTATGCTCCTGTGGTTTTTCTCTCCGCCCTCACCGGCCAGCGTGTGAACAAGCTGTTCCCCATGATCCAGGAGGTTCATAAGCAGAACACCAGCCGCATCACCACCGGCGCCCTGAACAGCGTCCTGGCAGATGCCACCTCCCGTGTTCAGCCGCCCAGCGACAAGGGCCGCCGCCTGAAGATCTACTACATGACCCAGGCCGGTACCAAGCCCCCCCATTTCGTCATCTTCTGCAACGATGCAAGACTGTTCCACTTCTCCTATCAGCGGTATCTGGAAAATCAGATCCGTGAGGTCTTCGGTCTGCAGGGTACTCCCATCCGCATCACCATCCGCCAGAAGGGCGATAAGGAGGATCAGTAATGGTCCTTTCATGTATTATCACCGCAGTCGTTGCCTATCTTCTGGGCAATCTGAATGGTGCCATCGTCATCAGCCATCTGGTTGCCAAGGATGATGTCCGCAGCCACGGCAGCGGCAACGCGGGTCTGACCAATTTTGTCCGCAACTACGGCTCAGGAACCTCCGTTTTTGTCATTCTGATCGATATGGGCAAGGCTGTCGCTGCCTGCCTGCTGGGCGGTCTGCTGCTCAAGTCCTATGGCTACTACAACGAAGGCCTGGCTCTGGGCGGTCTGTTCGTGATTCTGGGCCATGACTTCCCTGCCCTGCTGGGCTTCAAGGGCGGTAAGGGCATCCTCAGCGGTGTCACCGTCGCGCTGATGATGGACTGGCGCATCGGCCTGTTTGTATTTGGTATTTTCCTGGTCGCATACCTGCTGACGGGATATGTTTCTCTGGGCAGCATCCTGTCTTCCGGTTCCTTTGGCTTCATCTACGCATGGCTCCATCCCGGCAGCCTGTTTCCGATCATCGTGGGTCTGTTTCTGAGCGCCCTGATTGTTTGGATGCACCGGGGTAACATCGTCCGGCTGGTGAAGGGTGAGGAACGTAAAACCAATCTCTTTGGGAAAGGAAAAAAATCATGAAAGTAGCAGTTATCGGAAGCGGCGCCTGGGGCACCGCCCTGGCTATCCGCCTGTGCAAGAACGGTCACGACGTGACCATGTGGACCTTCGAAAAAGAGCTGATCCCCCAGATGGAAAATGAGCGCCACAACATTCGTCTTCCCAATGTGGTGCTGCCTGAAAACTTAAAGATCAGCGGTGACTACTCCTGCGCGGCAGGCTGCAAGATGGTCGTCATGGCAAGCCCCTCCTTCCCTGCCCGCAGCGTCTGCCAGGGTGTGAAACCCTATATCGACAAGGATGCCGTGGTTGTATCCGTCACCAAGGGTCTGGAGGACAAGACCCATATGCGCATGAGCGAAGTCGTCGCCCAGGAGACTGGCAAGGAAGTTGTTGCCCTGACCGGCCCCAGCCATGCGGAAGAAGTCTCCATCGGTGTCCCCACCGGCCTGCTGGCAGCCTGCCGTGATCAGGCTCTGGCCGAATTCGTTCAGGATGCATTCATGGCAGACACCCTGCGCGTCTACACCAGTCCCGATCCCGTGGGTGCCGAGCTGGGCGCCGCTCTGAAGAACGTCATCGCCCTGTGCGCCGGCATCACCGACGGTCTGGGCTTTGGCGACAACACCAAGGCCATGCTGATGACCCGCGGCCTGACTGAGACTGCCCGTCTGGGTGTGGCAATGGGTGCTCACAAGGAAACCTTCGCTGGTCTCGCCGGCGTGGGCGACCTGATCGTCACCTGCACCTCCATGCACTCCCGCAACCGCCGTGCCGGTATCCTCATCGGCCAGGGCAAATCCGCCGAGGAAGCCATGAAGGAAGTGGGCGCTGTGGTGGAAGGCTACTATGCCGCCAAGTCTGCCTACGAGCTGGGCAAGGCAAAGGGTATCGAGATGCCCATCACCGAAGCTGCCTACAAGGTCCTCTACGAAGGCTGTGATGTCAAATCCGCCGTCCAGGACCTTCTGACCCGCCGGAAGAAATCCGAATCCGAAGACGCAGGCTGGCATTGATATGTGCAAAACCACCCCGGACGGCAGTCCGGGGTGGTTTTTTCAGTCAGAAACAAAAAAGGCAGGTCTTTCGACCTGCCTTTTGTTATGCAGCTATTAATCAGATAGCGCGCTCAACCTTGTTGGAGCGGAGGCATCTGGTACAAGCGTACACATGGCACGGAGTGCCGTTGACGACAGCCTTAACGCGCTTAACGTTGGGCTTCCAAGTACGGTTGGAACGTCTGTGGGAGTGGGAAACCTTAATACCGAAGGTCACGCCCTTGCCACAAAAATCACACTTCGCCATTCACTGCACCTCCTATCTGAATGAGCACTCACAAATTGCGCCCATCACAGGCGCCTGAATATGATAACAGACTTTTCTAAAAAAAGCAAGCACTTTTTTACATTTTTTTGAGTTTTTTTCAAAACACCTTGATATTCGCCTGTAGCACAGGTATAATATCCAAAATGACACACGAAAGAGGTGGCCTGCGTTGATCGAAACATACAGCGTACCCCTGAAAACCATTGTTAAAGACTTCAGTCTGCAGATCGAATATGCCGCGACGGACTATGAATCCATCCGTCTGACCGTTGCAGACATTGCCCGTCCCGGCCTGCAGCTGGCGGGATATTTCCACCACTTTGAGCCCATGCGCCTGCAGGTCATCGGCAACGCGGAAATGAGCTACCTGTCCAAGCTGACTCCCGGCGAGCGCTCCGCTATCTTCGATCGGCTGTTCTCCTACAAATTCCCCGCCATGCTGATCTCCAGGAACATCCGTCCCGACGAAGAGTGCCTGCAGATGGCCAGAAAGCACAATATCACCCTACTGCGCTCCCAGGATGCCACCGGTGTTCTGATTTCCCAGATCAACAACTACCTGACCGCCGCCCTGGCCCCCCGCGTCACCCGCCACGGCGTTCTGATGGAGGTTTACGGCGAAGGTGTGCTCCTGATCGGCGAGAGCGGTGTCGGCAAGAGTGAAGCCGCTGTGGAGCTGCTGAAGCGCGGTCACCGCCTCATCGCAGATGATGCCGTGGAAATCCGCAAAATCTCCGGCAATTGCCTCGTGGGCACCGCACCCGAGCTGATCCGCAACTATGTGGAGCTGCGCGGCATCGGCATCGTCAACGTGGCAAAGCTGTTCGGCATGGGCGCCGTCAAGCTTGAAAACGAAATCAATCTGGTGGTCAATATCGTCCCCTGGAACACCCACGAGGTCTACGACCGTCTGGGACTGGAGGATCAGTACATGGATATTCTGGGCGTCAAGATCCCCATGAATACCATTCCCATCACCCCCGGACGTAATCTGGCAGTGATTCTCGAGGTTGCCGCCATGAACAACCGTCAGCGGAAAATGGGTTATAACCCCGCTATGGAATTTACCGAGCAGATCAACAGACATTTTGAAGAAAACATGGGTAAGATCTAATGAAAGAATTCACCATCGGCCCCAATGATGCCGGCCAGCGGCTGGACCGGTTCCTTGCCAAGGCAGTTCCCCTGCTTCCCGCGTCCCTGGCACAGAAATACATCCGCATCAAGCGCATTAAATGCAACGGTGCGCGGGCAGAGCGGGATACCCGCCTGAAAGCAGGCGACGTTCTGCAGCTTTATATCAACGACGAGTTCTTTGACAAACCCCGGGAGGACAATGCCTACCTGACCGTCGCAAACCCGAAGATCAACATCGTCTACGAAGATGAACATGTGATCCTGGTGGACAAGCGTCCGGGTCTCGCCGTCCACCCCCACGACGGTGCGGAATACGGTCGCACCCTCATCGACCACATCCAGTCCTACCTCTACCAGAAGCGGGAGTGGCGGCCCCGGGAGGAGAATTCCTTCACCCCCGCCCTGTGCAACCGCATTGACCGGAACACCGGCGGTATCGTCATCGCCGCCAAAACCGCAGAGGCCCTGCGGGTTCTGAACCAAAAGATCAAGGACCGGGAGATGGACAAGCGGTACCTTGCCATCGTGGAGGGCACCCCGAAGCCCAGGGAAGGCAGTCTGAAGGGATATCTCTTTAAGGATGCCAAAAAGAACCGGGTTTTTGTCACCGACACCCCCCAGGCAGGTTCCAAATCCTGCCAGACCAACTACAAGGTGATCACATCTGCTCAGGGACTGAGTCTTGTGGAATGTGAGTTGATCACAGGCCGCACCCATCAGATCCGCGCCCAATTCGCCCATGCGGGCCATCCTCTGCTGGGTGACGGCAAATACGGTAAACTGGACAAACGGTTTGACCGAAATTACCAGGCTTTGTACTCGTACAAGCTGACGTTCAAATTCACCACCGACGCAGGCAGCCTGGAACATCTTAACGGCAAGAGCTTTCAGGTGGATAAAGTTGACTTTGTAGACGAATATTTCCCTGGAACCAGGTTTTAGGCAGCAAAAAGGCACGCTTTCGCGTGCCTTTTCTTGTTTTACTGCAGCGCTTCCAGCGCCAGAGCATTCTGGGTCTTATACAGACTTGCGTAGATGCCGTCCTTTTCCAGCAGCTCCTCATGGGTACCACATTCGGTGATATAACCGTCAGCAATAGACACGATGCGGTTGGCAGAACGGATGGTGCTCAGCCGGTGGGCAATGATCAGCGTGGTGCGGCCCACAGCCAGATTGTCGAATGCCCGCTGGATCTTTGCTTCCGTCACGGAGTCCAGAGCGGAAGTTGCTTCGTCCAGGATCAGAATGGGCGGATTCTTCAGAAAAATCCGGGCAATGGCCACGCGCTGCTTCTGACCGCCGGAGAGCAGCGTTCCCCGCTCACCGACATAGGTTCCAAATCCCTCGGGCATAGCCTGAATATCATCATAGATCTCTGCCCGCTTTGCGGCCTCGATGACTTCTTCCATGGTGGCATCCGGCTTGCCGTAGCGAATGTTCTCGAAGATCGTGTCTGCAAAGAGGAACACATCCTGCTGCACGATGCCGATGTTCTCATGAATCGACTGTTGGGTTACATCCCGGATGTCCTGGCCGTCAATGGAAATGGAACCGGTGGTCACATCATAAAACCGGGGGATCAGCTGACACAGCGTCGTCTTGCCGCCGCCGGAGGGACCCACGATGGCGATGGTCTCTCCGGGATGGACCGTCAGAGACACATCATGCAGCACATCCAGATCGCCGTCATAGGCAAAGGACACCTGCTCGACCGCGATCTCACCCTTCACATCCGCAAGAGGCTTTGCTTCAGGTTTGTCCTGGATGGTCGGTTCCATCCGCATCACATCCACGAAACGGCTCAGTCCCGCAATGCCGTTAGCCAGCATCTCGGAGAAGGTGGCCAGCTTGCGAACAGGCGTGACGAACGTGGAAACATACAGGGAAAACGTGATCAAATCCACATAATCCATCTTATCCTTCATGATCAGCCAGCCGCCTACACCAACGACCACCACATTCAGACTGCACAGGAAGAATTCCATAGAACTGTGGAACAGGCCCATGGCCTTGTGGAATTCCCGCTTGGAGGTCTTGAACAGTTCATTTGCGGCACCGAAGCGGGCACTCTCGGCGGCTTCATTGGCAAATGCCTTGGCGGTGCGGATACCGGAAAGGCTGGACTCGATCTCCTGATTGATGTGTCCGGTCTTCTGCTTGACCGCCTTGGATGTGGCAGACATATGCTTGCGGGTCATCATAATGATCACAATGGAAACAGGGATCATTACAGCCACCACCAGAGCCAGCCGCCACTGAATGACACCCATTACCACCAGTGCGCCGATGATGGTCAGCACAGAGGTAAGCAGGTCTTCAGGACCATGGTGCGCAAGCTCCGTCAGCTCAAACAGATCAGAAGTCAGACGGCTCATCAGCTGGCCCGTCCGGTTTCGGTCATAAAAGTCAAAACTCATCTCCTGCATATGCTTAAACAGGTCCCGGCGGATATCCGCTTCCACGCGGATACCGAAGGTGTGACCGTAATAGGCCACGATGTAGTTGAGGAAGGAGCGGACCACATAACTGGCCAGCGCTGCAGCCATCACGATGAAAAAGGTTTTGTACATCTGATCCGGCAGCATATCATACAGGGCGCTGCGGGTGATCAGCGGGAAAGCCAGATCGATGGCCGCGATGCCCACGGCGCAGCCGATATCCAGCGCGAACAGCTTCTTATGATTGGCAAAATAACTCAAAAAAATCATCAGCGGCGACTTGCGCTGAAAGTCTTTCGTCGTCAAAAAAATCGCCTCCTTTTCTGCATATCATTATACACCAATTTCCCCAACTTGCAAGCGCCGCCGACAAAGACTTTTTCTTCGCTTTTTCATGCAATGTATGCTATAATTCCTTTGAGTAACTGCTTACGGAGGATTCCCATGAAGATTCTTTATTCCGACCGCGAAATTGCGGTGTGTATCAAGCCCGTCGGACTGGATTCCGAGAGTGAACTGCCCGCCGCGCTGAAAGAGCAGCTGGGCGGCGAGATTTTTCCCATCCACCGGCTGGATAGAAATGTCGGAGGTATCATGGTCTATGCCCGCACAAAACAGGCGGCGGCCGCCCTGTCAAAAGCCGTTCAGGATGGGGCAATGGTCAAAGAATATGTGGCCATGGTCCACGGCACACCCCCAGAAAATGGCGCCTGGGAGGATCTTCTGTGGAAGGATTCCAGAAAGAACAAGGTTTTTGTGGTAAAACGCCAGCGGGGCGGTGTTAAGAAAGCAAGGCTTGAATATCGGCGTCTGACTGCCGGAGAAACCAGTCTGGTCCGCATCCGCCTGCACACCGGGCGCAGCCATCAGATCCGGGTGCAGTTTTCCAGCCGGGGCTATCCGCTGGTGGGCGACCACAAATACGGCTCCCGTGACATGCGGACGGAACCCATGCTGTTCTCCTGCCGGATCACCTTCCCCTGGAAAGGTCAGGCGCGATCCTACGAAAAACTCCCTGATTGGGCGATTTAAGATTATCATTCCAAAGATGCAGCAAGGGCACCCTTACGGGTGCCCTTATTTTTGGTTCAGATCTTTGACAATTTGGAGAATATGTTCAGTTTGTTCAGGAGAGAGTTTTTCCAATTCCTGTATTAACTCCTTAGATTTCAGGGGTGGCGCGGAATTATTAAAAAACTCCTGGGGTGTGATATCAAAATACTCACAGATGTATAGAAATCCAGTAAAAGAAGGGAGCGTTCGTCTGTTTTCAATTTTGTTGATATAGCTTTCACTTTGACCCAAAGACAAACTCATATCTCTAGCGGATACACCTTTCTGAATCCTAAGCGCCGTCAGCCTATTGTAAAACCACTCGATGTAATCCATACCATATACCTCCGTAGACATATATAGTATATATCCATAATGGTTATTTTATAGGGAATATAAAGATTCGTTTTTGTTGACATATGGAATCTTAAGATATATAATTAAGCAAACAGGGACTAACATTCCTTGTATATTATGAATGCAATGGAGGTAAAACATGAAAAAGAGAGTAGCATTGCTGGTAGTATGCATATTGCTTTTACTATGTGCTTGCAACACGGAAAAGGATGATTCTCAGAATGAGAATGCTCTTAATGAAACAGAAATTGTTGAACCAGTTCTAAACAATGATTCTGAAGAGGTCAAAAACAAACTGTTGGGGACATGGGAAAACGAGTATTGGGAACATGTATTATGTTTCATAGACTACGAAACATGCATCGAAATACAAGTATCGGATTCTAGTGAAAACTATGAATTAGAGATCATGGATGCAACATATGAAGTAATAGATGAGGATACCATGATTTGTACTTCTGCGGACGGTTATTCAGAGAGATATACTTTTTCTGTTTCAGAGAATGAATTGGATTTTAATCAAGAAGGCCATGAAGACTTTTTTGTAAATCATACGATGACCAGAGTAAATGATCAAGAGGAGTATGGATACTCTGTTGTTGGTAATTGGAAACTTTTGAGTAATAATGCGGAAGTTGCAATAATGCTCAATTCGCGCACAACACCGATTAATAATCTTGTGTTCTATAATGATTGTTCATATACTATAAAAAGCGAATACCCTCGTAATGGAAAATACGAAGTTGTACATGATGGAAATACTGTCTGTTTGGATGGAGAATACTACTGGGATATTGAATTTCCTTGTATTGGCGTAATGTTATTAACGACAGAAGGCGGAACTACTTGGCTGTATGTGAGACAATAATCTTTCACTCTATCTGAACGAGAATAAGGGCACCCTTACGGGTGCCCTTTTGGTTATTTCATGATCAGTTCGCCGCCGGAGGCATCCACGGTAATGGTCTGTCCGGGAACGATGTCGCCCCGGAGGAGCTTCTTGCTCAGCATGGTCTCCACCGTGTGCTGTACATACCGGCGAAGGGGTCTTGCGCCATACTGGGGATCGTAGGCTGCGTCGATGATGGCTGCCTTGGCATTCTCCGTCAGCACACAGATGATCTGCTGATGGGCCAAACGTTCGTTGAGTTTTGCAATCTGCAGATCGATGATGCCGGTGATGTTTGCCTTGGTCAGCGGCTTATAGAACACGATCTCGTCCAAGCGGTTCAGGAATTCAGGGCGGAAAGACCGCCGCAACAGTGCCTCCACCTGTGCCTTCGCGCCTTCGTCGATGCTGCCGTCAGCATTGATGCCGCCCAGCAGATACTCAGAACCCAGATTGGAAGTCAGGATCAGAATGGTATTCTTAAAGTCCACGGTGCGGCCCTGGGAATCCGTGATCCTGCCGTCATCGAGCACCTGAAGCAGTACATTGAATACATCAGGATGGGCCTTTTCCACCTCATCGAAGAGGACCACGGAATAAGGCTTGCGCCGGACTGCTTCCGTCAGCTGGCCGCCCTCTTCATAACCCACATATCCCGGAGGCGCGCCGATCAGACGGGATACGGAGAATTTCTCCATATACTCGGACATGTCGATGCGGACCAGGTTGCTCTCATCGTCAAAAAGCGCCTGGGCAAGAGTCTTTGCCAGCTCCGTCTTACCCACGCCTGTGGGTCCCAGGAACAGGAACGAACCGATGGGCCGATTGGGATCCTGAATGCCTGCCCGGCTGCGCTGGATGGCTTCAGTCACCGCCTGAACCGCTTCGTCCTGGCCGATGACCCGCTTATGCAGCGTCTCATCCAGGTGCAGCAGCTTCTCCCGCTCGCCCTGGACCAGCCGGGATACGGGGATACCCGTCCAGCGCTCCACAATCTTCGCGATCTCCTCATCGGTGACCCGATCCCGGAGAATGTTGCTCTCCTTCGCAGCTGCAGCGTTCTGCTCCTGCGCAGCCAGCTGACGCTGGGCTTCCGGCAGGCGGCCGTATTTCAGCTCCGCCGCCTTTTCCAGATCGTATTTCTGCTCCGCGGCTTCGATCTGCCGGTTCAGGTCCTCGATCTTTTCCCGCAGCTGCTGAACCTTTCCGATGGCATCCTTTTCATTTTCCCACTGGGCCTTCATGGCATTGAACTTTTCCCGCTCCTCTGCCAGCTCCTTCTGAAGCTCAGCCAGCCGGCCTCTGGACAGTTCGTCCTCTTCCTTCTTCAGAGCCGCTTCCTCAATCTCCATCTGGATGATCTTCCGGGAGACACCGTCCAATTCCGTGGGCATGGAGTCCATCTCGGTACGGATCTGAGCGCAGGCTTCATCCACCAGGTCGATGGCCTTATCCGGCAGAAACCGGTCGGTGATATAGCGGTTGGACAGTGTCGCGGCGGCAATGATGGCGGGGTCCGCGATCTTGACGCCGTGAAACACCTCATAGCGCTCCTTCAGTCCGCGCAGAATCGCGATGGTATCTTCCACAGTCGGCTCCTGGACCAGCACCGGCTGGAACCGGCGCTCCAGTGCCGCATCCTTCTCGATATACTGTCGGTACTCATCCAGAGTGGTGGCACCGATGCAGTGCAGTTCGCCACGGGCCAGCATGGGCTTCAGGAGATTGCCCGCGTCCATGCTGCCCTCAGTCTTGCCGGCGCCGACGATGGTATGCAGCTCATCAATGAACAGGATAATCCGTCCCTCAGACTCCTTGACTTCATTCAGGACCGCCTTCAGACGCTCCTCGAATTCACCCCGGTACTTGGCACCGGCGATCAGCGCGCCCATATCCAGAGAGAAAATCGTCTTGTCCTGGAGGCTCTTGGGAACATCTTTCTTCACAATTCGCTGGGCCAGACCCTCTGCGATGGCCGTCTTGCCGACGCCGGGCTCACCGATCAGTACAGGATTGTTCTTGGACTTTCTGGACAGGATGCGGATGACGTTTCGGATTTCGTTATCTCGGCCGATCACCGGATCCATCTTCTGTTCCCGAGCCTTTTTCACCAGATCTGTACCATATTTGCCAAGAGCATCATAGGTACTTTCCGGACTGTCAGAGGTAACCCGCTGATTGCCCCGGATGCTCTGCAGCGCTTTCAGGCAGTCTTCCCTGCGGATGTTGTAGGTGCGGAACAGATCCGCCACCTTATCCTGCGCCGCATCCAGCAAACCCAGGAACAGA
>JAGAUY010000017.1 GCA_017620525.1 Oscillospiraceae bacterium
CACTTCCAAAAGGCCCGGTGATAAACAACTCGATCAAAGAAGCTAATCTCGCCCACGCCCATCCCTCCGGCAGTTCAAACGGTATCTCATCCTCGATACATTTCACGCTGCCGTCGGCGAACTTCTCATAATGCAAATTATAAAGTCATTATTAAACTCACAGCCCACCGATCATTACTGATCGGTGGGCTGCTGCAATATGTTCGATTATTCTTCCATAACTTCCAACATCATCCGGGCACCCAGTTTAAAGCTGTTCTGGAATATCAGGCAATCCGTGATGGTCTGATATTCTCACACACAGTCTGTGTATTTCTCGAACAGTTCTCTCTGATCGTCAGTCATGGCGGTTCGGAGCTTTTCCTCGTTTCTGCAGATTAGCTCCTGCAACTTCTTATATTCCTTGGAAGAAGTGTCGTATTCCGTAGGCTCAATATTGCCATACCAAAATTCTTCCAGCAGTCTCATACTGCATCCTCCCCGTAGATCAATTCACGAAGGATGATGTCCTCTGCCCGGTTGCGGATGTTGTTCATGGCTCTGACCCACGCCATCTGATCGGCTGCCTTCAATGCCTCGGTCACGCCCTCAGATGCCTTCATCTGCTCGATGATCAGGGACAAACGCTCCTGTGCCTGCTCGTTCAAATCAGCCAGATATGTCCAGAGCTGACCGCTGAGAACAAGGTCATTAAAGAGGATCGGATGGTGCTTTTCGAGGTAGTCCCGGTGCAGCCTGCCCCAGCGACCGATAGGTCTGTTTTCTTCCGGCAGAGCGATGTTGGGGATGTAATAATCACCCACAAGGGTGTAAGTTAATTTACAAGATAATAGCTGACTCACGGTGTTAATCTCCTTACAGATTTATTTTAATCTGTCGTGATGAACCCCGTTTCCCGAATGTCGATTCCCATACGCCGCACCAATTCCGCACCAATTCACCATGAAAGTATATGTAGATACATAGATTTATGTAACGGAAAAGTTCGCAAATATGGGTTTTATTGAGGCTTATAGAGGAATATTGAGATATAAAACAGGCATTTAACCAACGATACCTAATTTCATGTTTTATATATCTTCCTTTCGGTGTTTTTTCAATGTTGGGGAAGTTCGGCGACCATTTTCTCCAGCCGGGTGGGGTAGATCCGGGCCAGGCCGCCTTCGCTGGTTTCCTTGTACATATGGCGCAGGTTCAGACCTGTTTCGTACATGGCCTTGCAGACCATGTCATAGCTGATGTTCCGGCTGTCATAGAGGAAATAGCTCAGATTGCAGGCACTCCTTGCCCGCAATGCGGCGACAGCATTGCGCTCGATGCAGGGGATCTGCACCAGACCACAGATGGGATCGCAGGTCAGACCCAGGTGGTGCTCCATCGCCACTTCCGCGGCATATTCCACCTGCTCCAGATTGTTGCCGTAAAGCTCGGCAAGAGCCGCGGCTGCCATGGAACAGGCAGTGCCGATCTCAGCGGCGCAGCCGCATTCGGCGCCGGAAACAGATGCATTCTTCTTGGTTACTGCGCCGATGAGTCCGGCAGTGGCAAGGCCGCGCAGGACCTGATCGTCACTCAGATTCAGAAGCTCCTGAATATAGCGCAGCACAGCGGGCAGCACACCGCAGGCACCACAGGTGGGAGCGGTGACGACGGTTCCATTATCCGCATTCTGCTCAGAAACGGCGAAAGCATAGGCGCTGATGATTCGGCATTCGCGCAGCTGGGGATTTTCGTTTTCATCGACCTGGTCATACAGCCGCTTTGCGCGTTTTTTAACATTCAGACCGCCGGGGAGAATGCCGTCGGACCGGAGTCCTTCGTCGATGGCATTTTTCATGGTATCCCAGACACTGCGCAGGAAGTCCCAGATCTCGGGACCTTCATAGCGCTCCACATAGTCGCTGAGCCGGGGAATGTAGTTCCACTTGCAGTAGCTCATGATGTCAGACAGGGTATTCTCGGGATAGATGTCAGGGCTGGCGGCTGCGGCGGGGTCGCCGGGTACACGGATATCGCCGCCGCCGATGGATTCCACCCGCAGACAGCCGACCTGCGCGCCGTCCTTGAAGGCGATGAAATCCATGGTGTTGGGATGGCTGTTTTCAATTTCCTCCTTGGAGAAGATGATCTCCGTGGGGATGGGGGAGAGTACCTCCCGCACCACGCGGTCGGTGCCGTGGCCCACACCGGTTTTGCTCAGGGAGCCGTAGAGGATCACACGAAAGGCGTCCGCCTCGGGATGGGTCTGCCGAAACAGCTTCGAAGCCCGTTCCGGTCCCATGGTGTGGGAGGAGGAGGGGCCTTTGCCGATTTTATAGATATCTCGGATGGATTTCATGGAAGCACCGACCTTTATGTAGTATCACCCCACAGTATATCAAATTCTTAAGAGAATTACAATGATTTTTCGGAAATTATTCCGCCGTGGCCAGTGCTTCCAGACTCAGTTCCCCCGCCAGCTTGAACAGGGCATCGCTGAGTACCTGCTCCAGTGTTCTTCCCGCGGCGCGGGCCACCTGGGTGTAAAACAGAGCCGCGGCGGGCTCCAGCTGGATCGTTACCTGGGTCATAATGCCTCCCGTGGTGAGAAAATTTGGAAAAACTTTGCTCCATCCTATGCAAAAGCTTGACATATGTGATAGAATATAGATTACGAAATATTAGATTTTCCGAGAGGATGAAAAGATATGGCTAAAGATAAGAAGGTTGAACAGATCACCGATATGGAGGTCGATTTTGCGCAGTGGTTCACGGACGTGTGCAAGAAGGCGCAGCTGATCGACTACTCCTCCATCAAGGGCGTGTTTGTCTACCGTCCCTATGGCTATGCCATCTGGGAAAACATCCAGCACATCATGGACAAGGAGTTCAAGAAGCAGGGCGTTGAGAATGTCTATATGCCCATGCTGATCCCCGAATCCCTGCTGCAGAAGGAGAAGGACCATGTTGAGGGTTTTGCTCCCGAGTGTGCCTGGGTCACTTACGGCGGCAGCGAGCGCCTGGAAGAGCGCTATGCGATCCGTCCCACTTCCGAGACCCTGTTCTGCGAGCATTTTGCGAATGTGGTCCAGTCTCACAGAGACCTTCCCATGAAGTACAACCAGTGGTGCAGCGTTCTGCGCTGGGAGAAGACCTCCCGTCCTTTCCTGCGTCACCGTGAATTCTTGTGGCAGGAAGGCCACACCATCCATGCTACTGCGGAAGAGGCCAAGGACTTCACCGAGACCATGCTGAATGTCTATGCCGACTTCTGTGAGAATGTGCTGGCAATGCCCGTTACCCGCGGTCAGAAGACCGAGAAGGAGAAGTTCAACGGTGCAGAGGCTACCTACACCATCGAATGCATGATGCACGACCGCAAGGCGCTGCAGGCCGGTACCTCCCATTACTTCGGTGACGGCTTCGCCAAGGCTTTTGGTATCGAATTCACCGACAAGAACAACAAGAAGGTCGCTCCTCACGAGACCTCCTGGGGTGTTTCCACCCGTTTGATCGGCGGCATTATCATGACCCACGGCGACAACAACGGTCTGGTTCTGCCCCCCAAGGTCGCACCCACTCAGGTCGTGATCCTGCCTGTTGCGCAGCATAAGCCCGGCGTCCTGGAGGCTGCTGCTCAGCTGAAGGAGCGTCTGATCTCTGCCGGCATCCGCGTCAAGGTGGACGATTCCGACAACTCCATGGGCTGGAAGTGCGCTGAGTACGAGATGAAGGGTGTTCCCTTGCGTGTCGAGTGTGGTCCCCGTGATCTGGAGAACGGACAGTGTGTACTGGTCCGCCGTACTGACCGCGAGAAGATCATCTGCAAGCTGGAGGATTTGGAGACTGCCGTCGCTGAGCAGCTGGAGGCTGTCCACAACGGTATGTACGAGCGCGCCAAGAAGAACCTGGAAGATCATATCTACGAGGCTCATTCTCTGGAGGAAGCCAAGGAGATTCAGGAACGCAACGGCGGCTTCGTCAAGACCATGTGGTGCGGTGAGCTGGAATGCGAGCTGAAGATGAAGGAAGTGGCCGGTATGTCTTCCCGCTGTATTCCCTTTGCTCAGGAGCATCTGGGCGATACCTGTGCCTGCTGCGGCAAGCCCGCAGACAAGATGATCTACTGGGGCATCGCTTACTAATCGAGTCGTATTTAAGAAATTCTGAAAACGACGCAGTCAACCTATGTTGGCTGCGTCGTTTTGTTTTGAGGAGGGAAATATGGAACGAATCATCATCATTGGCTGCGGCGGCAGCGGAAAATCCACTCTGGCCCGGAAACTCGGGGAGTTGACCGGCCTTCCTGTGGTGCATCTGGATCAGATCTTCTGGAAACCCGGGTGGGTGAGCATTTCCCAGGAGGAATTTGATGTGCTTCACAGGGAAGCGATCGGCAAAGAGAGGTGGATCGTGGATGGGAATTTTGATCGTACCCTCCCGGAGCGTATCAGCCGGTGCGACACGGTCATTTATCTGGATTTCAGACGGTTTGCCTGCCTGATGGGAGTACTGAAGCGAATCGCGACCACCTATGGAAAGGTCCGCCCGGATATGGGAGCGGGATGTCCGGAGCGGCTGGATGGGGAATTTCTGCGCTGGGTTTGGAATTTCAATAAGAACAAGCGGGAAAAGAATTACCGGCTGCTGAAGGATGCGCATCACGCGGAGATCATCATTCTGAAAAACCGCAGGGCAGTAAATCAGTTCCTGAAACGGCTGTAAAACGCATTGTGCCCCGGCATGGATATGCCGGGGCACAGTTATGTGAATATGTCATTCAGAGCGCGTCCGAATCGCGGCCTGTTCCTTTGGGACAGGGCCGCAGGAAGAGCGCAGGATCAGTTCCGCATGGAGCAGATGGGTGCTCAGGGGAACACTGTTCAGCTGGCAGGAGAGGGCGTAGAATGCGCTCTTGCCCAGAGCTGGACGGTTCTGTCGGATGGTAGTCAGGGGAGGGATGGTAAAGCGGCAGAGGGGAATGTCGTCATGGCCCAGGATGCTGATATCCTCCGGGATCCGCAGACCCAGTTCCCGCAGATGGAACATGGTGCTGTGTGCCAGCATGTCGTGACTGCAGATAATGGCGGTGCATCCGTTGTCCAGCAATCGGGGCAGGTGCTGGGAAAGGCAGGTATTCACATGGTAGGAATTGCCCATGACGGATTCATCTGCAGTCAGTCCCAGGGAAGTCATGACACGGATGAATGTCTGATAGCGCTGCTGATAAACGTAGGCTTCCAGTGCGCTGCTGAGATATCCAATTCTGCTGTGCCCCAGAGAACGCAGATAGTCTACAGCCAGCTCAATGCCCTCGGTGATGTCAACACCGATGTTGGTGACATTGGGATTGCAGCTGATGTGGTTGTCGTAGAGGACAGTCGGTGTTTTGCAGGTCTCAAATTCCTTGATCCAGGGATCCAGCAGGGACATACCCAGAAACAGCGCGCCGCAGTAATTGCTCATCATCATATAGGCGTCATAACGGTAGTCCTGCTGCATCTGCCGGGTCAGGGGGATGACTTCGACCTGATAGCCTGCCGGCTCCGCGGCTTTGCGGAAACCGACGATGATATCATAGCCGAAATTCTCCGGTTTCAGATATTCCATATTAATGACGAACACCGCAAGCCGCGGCGCGGCGCTACTGCGGATTTGACGGGTATAGCCAAGCTCCACGGCTTTTTCCAGAACTGCCTGCTGCATCTTTTTGCTGACGTCTTTGGCACCGTTCAGAGCCTTGGAGACAGTACCCTTAGAAATGCCAAGCTCCTGCGCGATATCATCCAGAGTGGCCATGAGATCACCTCCGTTTTTATGTTTTCTGAAAATTTGAAGTTATTGTAACATATACTGAAGCCAAATGCAAAACAAAATTGTGAGAAATGCACAAAAAGTTTCGGGCTGTTTCGAAAGCAATGGAAATTTGTATGAAACGTAGAAAATATGCCTGAAGTAATTGTTAGAAATGCCGAAAATCAAAGTGGAACAGATTGGCGGTTGACGAAAAATCTGAAAAGCAATATACTTGAAGTAACAAAACTTTTCGAAACAGCTCCCCTCCCGAGGGGGTGCGGAGCGGGCGAAACAGTCTTTCATAAGATGAAAGGAGTTGCGGAAATGCGTTTTTATTGTGGAAAACAGGAAATGCGTTCCCTTTCAAGAGCGCAGGAGAATTCGTTCCTGCTTACCAACGGCCTGGGCGGATATGCTTCCGTCACGGCTGCTTTTTCTGTGAACCGCTGCGATCAGGGCATTCTGGTGGCGGCAGTGACGGCGCCAAATGAGCGCATTACCATGGTACATCGCCTGCAGGAGACACTGCGCCTGAACGGTCGGGAAGTGAATTTGTCCACGCAGGTTTTCGCGGACCGAAACAAGGCGGAGGAAGGCTGCCGCAATCTGAGCAGCTTCGTCTATGAATATACCCCTTGCTGGAACTATCATGTAGACGGTGTGCGTGTAGAGCGGAAGCTGTGCATGGACTGGGAGAAGAACGCATCGGCGGTGCTTTATACCGTTGAAAATCTGTCTGAGGCCCCCTGCACGCTGGAAGCAGTTCCTTATCTGAAATTTGCGCCGAAGGAAGACGCTCTTCGCCGCAGAGACAGGCAATTTCAGTATGAGAATGGTATGATCCGGTGCGGCGGACGGACGCTGTACATGCAGGCGGATGCTTCTGTGGAAAGCCGCCCCATGAATTGGCAGACTTTGGCCTACCCGGAGGATGAAAAGGATGGCAGGCCGAAAAAGGGTCTGGCGGCCTCCTGCTGCGCGGTAACCAGGACGGTATCCGCAGGTCAGACGGTCAGCTTTGAAATCGTCTTCTCTATGGAAAAAGAGTGTCCCTCCGGTGCTGAAATGCTGGCGGCTCAGGAACTTCGGCTGTGGAAGCTGGAGGAAAAGGCGCCTTTTGCGGATCCTGTGGCACGACAGCTGCTGCGCAGTGCCGATGCGTATATTGCCCGTCGGGATTCCACCGACGGAAAGACCATTCTGGCAGGTTACCCCCTCTTCAGCGACTGGGGCCGGGATACCATGATCGCCCTGCCCGGCTGCTGCCTGGCAGCGGGACGGTATGACGATGCCCGGAGCATCCTGCGGACGTTCCTTGCCTATGAAAAGGACGGTCTGGTTCCCAATCTGTTCCCGGAGGGCGGGAACGAACCGATGTACAATACCGTAGACGCGGCGCTGCTGCTGATCGACTGTGTGTGGCAGTATGTGCAGCGGACCGGGGACTGGGATTTTGTGGAAGAAGCCTACCCGGTTTTGGAGCGGATCATTGCTGCCTACCGGAAGGGAACGCACCATGCAATCGGCATGGATGAGGACGGATTGATCCATGCCGGCGGCGGACTGGACCAGGTTACCTGGATGGATGTTTGCGTCAACGGCATCCTGCCGACGCCCCGTCACGGAAAGCCTGTTGAGGTCAATGCCTATTGGTACAGTGCCCTGCGGATCATGGAAGTGTTCGCCGGGAAGCTGGGCCGTGACGGCGCGGCATTCGGAAGCCTGGCTGAAAAGGTTAAAGAATCTTTCATGAAAAAGTTCTACATGGAGGACAAAGGCTACCTGAAGGATGTGATTTCCGGAACCGGAGCGGATGAGCAGCTGCGCTGCAATCAGATCTGGGCGGTATCCATGCCTTTTACCATGCTGAGTCCCGAGCAGGAGCGCAGTGTGGTGGATACGGTATATCGCCATCTGTATACACCCTGCGGTTTGCGGACACTGTCTCCGAAGGACCCGGAGTACCACCCGGTCTATGGCGGTCCTCAGGTGGAACGGGATATGGCGTATCACCAGGGTACCACCTGGGTGTTCCCTATGGGCGCGTATTATCTGGCGTGGCTGAAGGTCCACGGCAGCACTCCGGAAGCAGCCCGGTATGTCCGGGAGAGGCTGAACGCGCTGGAACCGATGCTGCGCGAAGGCTGCTTCGGTCAGCTGCCGGAGATTTACGACGGTGATTTTCCCACCGATGGCAAGGGCTGCTTTGCCCAGGCCTGGAGCGTTGGCGAAATGCTTCGGGTGTTTGAGGCCATCGATATGATTGAAAAGAAATGAGGCACTGAATAATATGGCAAAACGGATGCTTGATAAGCAGAAGTGGGGCTGGTGGAGATCTGCTGTATTCTACCAGATCTATCCCAAGAGCTTTCAGGATACCACCGGCAGCGGTGTGGGTGACCTGCGGGGCATCATCTCCCGCCTGGACTATCTGGAAGAACTGGGTATCGACGGAATCTGGCTGTCCCCCGTGTGTGAGTCACCTCAGGTGGACAACGGCTATGACATTTCCGACTACTGCGCGGTGGATCCCATGTTCGGCACAATGGAGGATATGCAGACCCTGATCACCGAGGCGAAAAAGCGTGGAATTTCCATCATTGTGGATCTGGTGCTGAACCACAGCTCCGATCAGCACAGATGGTTCAGGGAAGCTCTGAAATCCAGAGACAACCCCTATCACGACTATTATGTCTGGCGCGACGGTGATGCATCCCGGCCGCCCAATGAAATGCGCGCTGTTTTCGGCGGTTCAGCCTGGACCTGGGTACCTCATCTGGGCCAGTGGTACCTGCATCAGTTCGCTGAGCAGCAGCCGGATCTGAACTGGGAGAATCCCGCCATGCGCCGGGAACTGTACGGCTTTATCCGTTTTTGGGTGGACCTGGGTGTGGAGGGATTCCGACTGGATGTCATCGACCAGATCGCCAAGGATCCGGAGCTTCAGGTTACCAACAACGGTCCCCGGCTCCATGAGTTCCTGCGGGAGCTTTCCGCGGAAGCCTTCCGGGAGGAAGGCCTGGTGTCTGTAGGCGAAGCCTGGGGCGCGGATACGGAGCGGGCAAAGCTCTACAGCGCACCGGATGCCAGCGAGATGTCCATGGTGTTCCAGTTTGAGCATATCTGCCTGGATCAGGAACCGGGCAAGGACAAGTGGGATGTGATCCCTCTGAGCCTGCCCAAGCTGAAGGACTGCTTCCGCCGCTGGCAGGAGGAACTCCACGGCAAGGGATGGAACAGCCTGTTTTTCAACAACCACGATCTGCCCCGCATCGTTTCCCGCTGGGGCAACGACGGAGAGTACCGGGTGGAATCCGCCAAAATGCTGGCAACGATGCTCCATGGCATGGAGGGGACACCCTATATCTTCCAGGGTGAGGAACTTGGCATGACCAATATCCGTCTGGAGCTGGAAGATCATGTGGACATTGAAACCCTCAATGTTTACCGGGAACGTGTGGCGCAGGGCTATGATCCGGAGGACGTGATGGCATCCATCCGCGCCAGAAGCCGGGACAATGCCCGTACCCCCATGCAGTGGACGGCAGGGGAGAACGCAGGCTTCACCACCGGAACTCCCTGGATTCCAGTGAACCCCAATCACAGTTTCATCAATGCTGAAGCGGCGCTGGCGGATCCGGATTCTGTGTTCCACCACTATCAGAAGCTGATCGGTCTGCGAAAAACCTATGATGTATTCCGGGACGGCAGTTTCAGTCTGCTGTGTCCTGATGATGAGAAGATTTTTGCCTACACCCGGGATACGGAACACGAGCATCTGCTGGTGGTATGTAATTTTACCGGAGAGTCCCTGTATTTTGACGCTCCTGCGAATTTCCGGGGCGCAAAGCAGATCCTCTCCAACTATGCAACGGAAGCTCCTGAGCTGCGGCCCTATGAGGCAGTCATGCTCTGGTATAATGATTTGGAAAGGAATGAAAACCGATGAAACGATTTAGCGGTGTACTGTTGTCCGTCACCAGCCTGCCTTCCAAGTATGGCATCGGCTGCTTTGACAAGACTGCGTACGATTTTGTTGACTGGCTGGAGAAGGCCGGTCAGCGCTACTGGCAGATCCTGCCTCTGGGTGCAACCTCCCATGCAGGCGCCTTCGACTCTCCCTATCAGGCTTATTCCGCTTTTGCCGGAAACCCTTACTTCATCAGCCTGGACGCGCTGATCGAGGAAGGTGTACTGACCCAGGAAGAGTGTGACAGTGTGGACTTCGGCTCCGACCCTGCAAAGGTGGACTACGATGCGCTGTACCGCAACCGCCTGCCTCTGCTGCACAAGGCTTATGAGCGCAGCAACGTCAGCGCCAATCAGGCTTTTAATGATTTCTGCAGCGAGAACTTCTGGTGGCTGGACGATTACGCACTGTTTATGTCCGTTCGGGAGTTCTTCGGCGGCGCCGGTTGGAATCAGTGGCCCGATGACATTCGTATGCACTATGGTCCCGCACTGGATTACTACCGGGAAAAGCTGTATTTCCAGGTGGAATTCCAGAAATATCTGCAGTTCAAGTTCTATGAGCAGTGGAGCAAGCTGAAGAAGTATGCCAACGATAAGAATATTCTCATCGTCGGCGATATGCCTATCTACGTTTCTCCCGACGGCTCCGATGTCTGGGCACAGCCTGAGATGTTCCAGCTGGATGAGCGGAATGTGCCGACTCAGGTGGCGGGCTGTCCTCCTGATGGCTTCTCTGCCGACGGCCAGCTCTGGGGCAACCCCCTGTACCGTTGGGATTATCACAAAGTCACCGGTTACCACTGGTGGGTGACCCGCATGTGGTACAGCTATAAGCTGTATGACATGGTCCGTCTGGATCATTTCCGCGGTTTCGATGAGTATTTCGCCATCCCCGCCGGCAGCGCCAGCGCCAAGGCCGGCCACTGGGAGAAGGGTCCCGGTATGGACCTGTTCAACACCCTGAAGGAAAGACTGGGTGACCGCGCGGTGATCGCCGAGGACCTGGGGCTGATGACCGACGGCGTCCGCAAGCTGGTCAAAGACAGCGGCTATCCCAATATGAAGGTCATTCAGTTCGCATATGATGCCAAGGACATCGGCGGTTCTAACGAGTATCTGCCCCATAACTATACCAATAACTGTGTGGTCTACACCGGTACCCATGACAATGAGACCGTGGCAGGCTGGTTTGCGGGACTGGACAAGGAGAACAAGGAGCATATCCGCAATTATCTGCGCGATCATGACACCGCGAACAAGTGGATGTACAAAAAGCTGATTGACCTTGCGATGATGTGCTGCGCCGATACCTGCATCATTCCCGTTCAGGACTGGCTGGGTCTGGGCAACAATGCCCGTATGAACACCCCCGGTACGGTGGACACCAACTGGAGCTGGCGTCTGATGCCCGGCCAGGTGACTGAGGAACTGTGCGAGGAAGTTCGTAACGTTTCGAAACGTTATGGCCGCGCCAACTGGGATGCCCTGAACGCGCTGGAGAAGGCGGCCAAGAAAGAAAAGGCTGCTGTTTCGGAGGAATAAAGAAAATTGTGCAAAACCGCCAAAATATGATGATGTTTTTTTACATAACGGATTGTTGACGGTGGTATTGTGACGGTGGTATACTGTACATAATTCGTTCATAATGATTTGTGTCCGTATGCTTTTTATGTTTCGAAAAGTTTCGGAAATGACAACAAGGGCTAGCCCTTGTTGTGTTCTCAACACCGTTGAGAACACAATATCTTCCTGGCTTCAACAGATGTAATCTGTCGTTGCAAATATATCAATCAAAACTTATTAGGAGGAAAACACAAGATGAAGAAGATCATTGCTCTGCTGCTGGCTTGCATGATGGTCATCGGTCTGGTCGCCTGCGGCGGCAGCACCACCGAGCCCACCAGCGCTCCTGCAGAAAACAACAATGCCAATGCTGAAGCTCCCGCTGAGGTTCAGGACATCACCCTGAAGGTCTGGGGCCCCCAGGAGGACCAGGCTGATGAGAACAGCTTCCTGCAGGTTGCCTGCGGCAAGTTCGCTGAAGCTCATCCCGAGTACAATATCACCTGGGTGTTCGAAGTCTGCGCTGAAGGCGACGCCGGCACCATGGTCACCAAGGATCCCTCCGCTGCTGCTGACGTTTACATGTACGCAAACGACCAGCTGGGCGCTCTGATCCAGGCTAACGCCATTGCAAAGCTGGGCGGCGATGCTCTGGCTCAGGTTCAGGCTGACAACTCCGAGCACATGGTTTCCACCGTCTCCACCGACGGCAGCGTTTATGGTGTTCCCTACGCCATCAACACCTGGTTCATGTACTACGACAAGTCCGTCTACACCGAAGAGGACATCAAGTCCCTGGATGCAATGATGGCTAAGAAGCCCGTTGCTTTCGAAGTTACCAACACCTGGTATCTGCCCGCATTCTACTACGCTGTCGGCGGCACCATGTTCGGTGACGGCACCGACGGTTCTCAGGGCGTTCAGTTCGGCGGCGAGCAGGGTGCTGCTGCTACCCTGTACGTTGCTGAGGCTCTGGCTTCCGGCAACATGATCGAAGGCGGCGGCGGCGCAGGCATGGACGCTCTGCGTAACGGCACCGTCGGCGCTATCTTCTCCGGCACCTGGGATGCAGCAAACGTTGCAGAAGCTCTGGGTGAAAACTACGCTGCTGCTCAGCTGCCCTGCGTCACCATCAACGGTGAGGAGTGCCAGCTGAAGTCCTTCGCCGGCTCCAAGGCTTTCGGCGTCAACCCCAACTCCGCCAACATGAAGGCAGCTTACGCTCTGGCCGCATGGCTGGGCTCCGCTGAGATGCAGGACCTGCACTATGAGATTCGTAATGGCGAGGTCGTTCCCTGCGCTCTGTCTCTGCTGTCTGGCGATGAGTACTCCACCAACCCCGCTGCTGTTGCTCAGGAGGCTACCTTCTCCAACACCTCCGTCCTGCAGCCCTCCATTCCCGAGATGAACACCTACTGGGGCAACGCTGACTCCATGGGTAAGGCTCTGGCCAACGGTGAGATCGATGCTTCCAACGCAGCTGATATGACCGAGAAGTGGAATGCTGGCCTGAACGGCACCGGTCTGTAATTCATACCAGATTCCCAACTAGACATACCATGTCTGGCGGCAGTCAGAACTTCTGGCTGCCGCCTTTTTTAACCATAATTTGGAAATTCCCTCCTGCAAATGGCTGATCATTTGCGGGAGATACAAATAAGGGAGATGATAACGTGTCCAATACGTTAACCAAAGCTGCAGCTGCACGGCAACAGGCTGCCAATCCCTATTCCCTGTCTGCTGCGCTGAAAAACGGCGGTCCGATGATCTGGATTTCCTGCCTGATCATGGGTCTTGCGAACATTCTGAACGGTCAGATTATCAAGGGTCTGATCTTCCTGGCCATCGAGATCGGTGTTATCGCGTTCCTCGCGGTCCCCAATGGTGGCTTCTACTGGATCTCCATGCTCCCCGGCCTGGGCGAGAAGGAGATGCAGGAAGTGTGGAATGACAATGAAGGTGTCTATGAATATATCATGGGCGACCAGTCTCAGCTCATTCTGCTCTACGGCATTGCTTCCCTGTGCATCATTGCACTGCTTGTTCTGGCCTGGCAGTCTTCTGTCCGCAGCGGCTACAAGGCTGCATGCCTGAAGGCTGAGGGCAAGAAGGTAACCTTCCTGGATGATCTGAAGAGCCTGCTGGATGAGAACATCCACAAGCTGCTGATGACTCCTCCCACTGTGTTCCTGGCAGTGTTCTCAATTCTGCCTCTGCTCTACATGATGAGCATGGCATTCACCAACTATTCCAAGGAAGACAGCCACCTGGTCCTGTTTGACTGGGTCGGCCTGCAGAACTTTGTTTCCATCTTCGACTCCGGTTCCGCCATCGGCAAGCAGTTTGGCGATGTTCTGATCTGGACTCTGATCTGGGCATTCTTCGCAACCTTCCTGAACTTCTTCCTGGGCACCTTTGTGGCCATCATCATCAACCGCAAGACCATCAAGTTCAAGGGCTTCTGGCGCGGCTGCCTGTCTCTGACCATCGCCGTTCCCCAGTTCGTCTCTCTGATGATCATCCGTTCCATGATGCAGCAGGACGGCATCATCAACCGTATGCTGCTGGATGCAGGCCTGATCGCAGAGAAGCTGCCCTTCCTGACTGATGCGACCTGGGCACGCGTTGCGGTCATCATCATCAACTGCTGGGTCGGTATTCCCTACACCATCATGCAGGTTACCGGTATTCTGCAGAACATTCCCGCAGAGCAGTATGAGGCTGCCACCATCGATGGTGCCAACCCTGTTCAGCAGTTTATCAACATCACGCTGCCTTACATGATCTTCGTGATGACTCCTTACATCATCACCCAGTTCACCGGCAACATCAACAACTTCAACATCATCTACTTGCTGACCCGCGGCGAACCTCTGCAGGTCGGCAACTCGGCAGGCGACACCGATCTGCTTGTTACCTGGCTGTACAAGCTGACTGTTGACCAGCAAAAATATAACCTGGGCGCGGTCATCGGTATCTTCACCTTTGTGGTGCTGGCAATCGTCTCCCTGGTCACCTACCGCTCTAGCGGATCTTACAAGGATGAGGAGGGCTTCAAATAATGGCTAAGAAAATTCCCGGCGGCATGAAGGCCAAGCGGATCACCGGCGATGTGGTCACTTATATCTTCCTGAGCGTCATGTGTGTTATCTGGCTGCTGCCCTTCTTCTGGGTCATCATGCAGTCCTTCCGTGACGGCAAGGGCCAGTTCATCTCCACCTTCCTGCCCACTGCCTATACCATCAACAACTATAAGGCACTGTTTACTGACTTCAATGTCATCAATTTCCCTCGTATGTTCCTGAACACCTTCGGCATTGCCTGCTGCTCCTGTGTGATCTCCACTTTCTTTGTGCTCAGCGTGGCATACTGCACCAGCCGCTTGAAGTGGAAGATGCGTAAGCCCTATATGAACATGGCCATGGTTATCAATCTGTTCCCTGGCTTTATGTCCATGGTTGCGGTTTACTTCATTCTGAAGGCTCTGGGTATGACCGAGGGCGATAAGATCTACCTGTCTCTGATCATCTGCTTCTCCGCAGGTGCCGGCACCGGCTTCTACGTCATGAAGGGCTACATGGATACCATTCCCAAGTCCCTGGACGAAGCTGCCATGATGGACGGCTGCACCCGCTGGCAGGTCTTCACCAAGGTTACACTGCCTCTGTGCAAGCCTATGATCGTTTATCAGGTCATCACCTCCTTCATGGGCCCCTGGATGGACTTCATCTTCGCCAAGGTCATCGCCGGCGCGAAGGCTGAATACTGGACTGTCTCCATCGGCCTGTTCAACATGCTGGAGAAGGAATATGTGGACACCTGGTTTGTCCGGTTCTGCGCCGGTGCAGTCCTGATCTCCATTCCCATCTCCATCCTGTTCCTGCTGACCCAGAAGTGCTATCAGGAAGCCATGGGCGGCGCTGTCAAGGGTTAATCCCGAGATATTATTGCATCTACTGACGAGCCGTGCCCCGAAAGGGGCACGGCAACTCCAATCATAAGACAAATCCGCGAATCTCCGCAGATCCCGAAAGGAAAGCATATGGAAAGACTCAGCAATACAAAGAAATCCGGAATTAACGGCAATGCTCTCAGAACCTGGGGATTGCTGTTCCTGACTGTGGGCGTGATCGGCCGCGGCGTCATCCAGAGGCATATTCTGGGGATCGGCGATATTACCGCACAGCAGCTGCTTGAGGTTATGAACAGTTCCTCCGGCGCGATGGGCCTCGCGACACTGTCGCTGGTGCTGCAGGCGATGGAGACCTGCGCGGCGCCGATTTTTGCGCTGCTGCTTGTGGAAGGGTTTCAGCACACTTCCGGTTTCGGCCGATATCTCCTGCGTGTAGTTGGTACGGCGCTGCTGGCTGAGATCCCTTACAATATGTTGATTGGCGGCAGTGTCATCGCTCCGGAAAGCAGAAATCCTGTTTTCGGCATGGTGCTGGGCCTGGTGATCCTGTATTTCTATCAGCGTTATGCCGAAAAGACGGCAAAGGATATCCTGATCAAAGTTGTTGTGACGATTGCAGGCATCCTTTGGGCGCAGATGCTCCGTATTGAGTTTGGTGCCTGCATGGTGCTTGTGATCTGGGCACTGTGGACCTTCCGCAAGAACCCTCTTACCCGCAACTTTGCCGGCGCTGTGGTGACGATTGTGTGTACGCTGTTTTCTCTGTTCTTCCTGGCTGCACCCATGGGATTCCTGGTAGTGCATACCTATAACGGAGAAGAATCCACAACACCCCGCGTTGTTAATTATTTTGCTTATCCTGCCATCTTGCTGGTCCTTGGACTGATCGGCATGGTGCTGCTGTAAAGAAGAAATCTCCACCGGAACTTCCGGTTCAAAATTGCAATGATAAACCCCCGACAACGTGTCGGGGGTTTCTGCGTTTTATAGTGATTTGAATTCCCTGCAGCTGCCACGCTCTACGATGCGGTGGGGGACAATGATCTTGGTGGTTAGCAGATTGGGGTTTTCGGCGTGGTTGATGATCTGGTTTGCTGCTTCCTGGCCGAGCTGGTAGGAGTTGATATCCACAGCGGTAAGCTGGGGAGAAGCCAGCTGCGCATAGAGCGAGTTGTTGAAAGCGATGATGGAGATGTCTTCGGGGATGGTAAGCCGGGCCTGGGTACAGACCCGCTCAAGGGCCAACGCCAACATGTCATCGCTGACCACAAAAGCTGTGGGGCGGTCCTCACGGCGCAGCAGATTCGTCAGCGCGGAGGTATCTTCGGAGGCAACACGATCCATCGCCACGCAGTAATCGGCCTGTACAGGAAGATCGTGGAGCAGCAAAGACAGTTGATAGCCTGCGCGGCGGTCAGAGGCATACATGAAATCATTCCGGCTGCTGAGGAAGCCGATGCGGCGGTGGCCGAGATTGTACAGATAATCAGCGGCTTCCCGCCCGGCCAGAAGATTGTCGTTGTCGATGCAGATAGTCTGAGCGGACAGTTCGCCGGCCTTTCCAACAATGACATACAGCAGGCCGTGTTCGCAGAGGTAATCGATGACAATGTCGTTCTTGCGGGAATAGAGCAGGATGAAGCCGTCGATACTGCCGCTTCGGTGCAGCGTCCTGATGGAACTGAGAATCTCGTCGTAGTCGCAGCCGGTGACAACGGTACTGGCAACCTGACGCTGGTTGCAGACCTGGCTGATTCCGCGGATCGCCTTCAGGTAAAATGTATTCTCGTAGGCTTCCCGGCCGGAGGGTGGCAGAACGATGCCGATGGTCTTGATTGCCTGAACCGTCTGAACATCGCTGGTGGGAAGCTCATAACCCAACTCTGCCATAGCCTTCTGTACCCGCTCGCGGGTCTCTTTGCTGATGGCGGGATTGCCGTTGCAGACGCGGGAAACGGTGGAAGGTGAAACACCGGCCAGCTTTGCGACGTCTTTGATGGTAACTGCCATATTTGCACATCCTTCTGATGAAATTGCTGTGGTAAAACTATGCAATGAATACTCTTATATTTCATTGTAATGCCTGACGCGTGGAAAGTCAATTCTTTTTTTAATAGTATACAGACGATAAAAAGCAAAGTTGCGGTAAGGATTCGACTGATTTAGAGGAATAATTGTGCAAAAAGTAGAACTCGGACATAACCGGGAAAAAGGACTTGAAATTAATTATGAAATAGTATATTATTGGTTGCAGAAAGATTGCAGAAAACTTGCATAAGAGTTTGGTGGGGAGGAGCCTTATGAACAGAGCGGCAGGTATTTTAATGCCTGTTTCCAGTTTGCCTGGAAAGTACGGTATCGGTAGTTTTTCGAAGGAAGCATATCATTTTGTAGACTGGCTGAAAGATGCCGGACAAACTTACTGGCAGATCCTTCCGATCCATCCCACCAGCTATGGTGATTCTCCCTATCAGTCGTTTTCCACTTTCGCAGGCAATCCCTATTTCATCGACCTGGAGGCACTGATCGGGGAAGGGGTTCTGACCCGGGAAGAATGCGACAGCATGGATTTTGGCGATTACGAGGATGATATTGATTATCAGCAGCTCTATGAGAATCGCTACATTCTGCTGACCATGGCCTATGAGCGCAGCAATATCAGCGAAAACCCCGATTATCAGCGTTTCCTCAGCGAGAACAGCTGGTGGCTGAGCGACTATGCACTGTTTATGGCGCTGAAGAATTTCTTTGGCGGCCAGTGCTGGTATGAGTGGCCCCAGGACATCCGGCTGCGTTACGGCTATGCACTGGATTACTACCGCCGGGAGCTGTATTTTGAGATTGAATTTCAGATGTATCTGCAGTTCAAGTTCTTCCAACAGTACTGGAAACTGAAGAACTATGCCAACGAACGAAGCATCCGGATTATCGGCGATATTCCCATCTATGTCGCCATGGATTCCGCGGATACCTGGGCGCATCCGGAATTGTTCCAGCTGGATGAGAACAACATTCCCACCGCAGTGGCAGGCTGCCCTCCCGACGGTTTCTCCGCAACCGGACAGCTCTGGGGCAATCCACTGTACCGCTGGGATTACCACAAGCAGACCGGATTTGCCTGGTGGCTGAGCCGCCTGAGTTATGTGTTCCGGCTTTACGATGTGACGCGCATCGACCATTTCCGCGGCTTTGACGAATACTATTCCATCCCCTATGGCGAGCAGACCGCGCAAAACGGTCACTGGGAAAGGGGCCCCGGCATGGATCTGTTCCGCTGCGCACGGGAAAACCTGGGCTGGCACGATGTGATCGCGGAGGATCTGGGATACGTTACCGATACCGTCCGCCAGCTGGTGAAAGACAGCGGTTTCCCCGGAATGAAGGTACTGGAATTTGCCTTTGACTCCCGGGATTCCGGCTCTGCAAACGACTATATGCCCCATAACTACACTGACAATTCCGTGGTCTATACCGGCACCCATGACAATGAAACGGTTACGGGCTGGTTTGACACCATCTGCATCGAAGACCGGGCGCTGGCAAGAAATTATCTGTGCGACTATTACACCCCTGATGAGGAGATTCATAAGCCTTTCATTGCCCTGGCGCTGCGCAGTGTATCGAAGTGGTGTATTGTTCCGATCCAGGATTACCTGGGACTCGACAACAGCTGCCGAATGAACATTCCCTCCACGATCGGCCGCAACTGGCGCTGGCGCATTCTGAAAGATCAGCTAAGCGACAGCCTGCAGCGGGAGATCCTGATCCAGACCAGGCGCTACGGCCGCATGAACTGGAATAATGACAAGGCTTAAAGCCTGAAATCGGTGGCAATACTAATTCCGGGATATTTCCCGTTTTCATATTTCCTCTTCCTGAAGCAGTCGCCCCGGTGAGTCAGACCGGGGCAGGCTGCGCCAAAATCTGACAGATTCAGGCCTGACTTCCGCCTGTTTCTATATATGAGTTCTATCTGGTCACAGCGAACGCCCCCGGCAGCAATGCCGGGGGCGTTTGCGCATAAAAAAGAACCGTCCCGGCGATTACCAGGACGGTTGTGCATTAGATGAGATATCAGACGATACCCTGGGCCTGCATGGCATCTGCAACCTTCTTGAAGCCGGCAATGTTGGCACCGGCCACATAGTTGCCGTCCATGCCGTATTCCTTGGCGGCGGCATCCAGGTTGTGGAAGATATTGACCATGATGGTCTGCAGTTTGGCATCGACCTCGTCGAAGCTCCAGCTCAGACGCTCGGAGTTCTGGGTCATCTCCAGGGCGGAGGTGGCAACACCGCCGGCGTTGGAAGCCTTGCCGGGGCAGAACAGCACACCATTGTCCTGCAGGTACTTGGTGGCATCCAGGCTGGTGGGCATATTGGCGCCTTCGGCAACGGCGAAGCAGCCGTTTGCGACCAGGGCCATGGCGTCATCGATCAGCAGCTCGTTCTGGGTTGCGCAGGGCAGAGCAACATCGCAGGGCGTGGTCCAGACACCCTTGCCTTCGTGATAGACGGCATTGGGGCGGGCCTTGGCATACTCGGTCAGTCTTGCACGCTTGACCTGCTTGACATCGATCAGAGTGGCAACGTCGATACCGTCGGGATCGTAGATCCAGCCGGAAGAATCGGAGCAGGTGACAGGCTTGGCGCCCAGCTGCCATGCCTTCTCAATGGCATAGGTGGCCACATTGCCGGCACCGGAGACGACCACGGTCTTGCCCTGAAGGCTCTTGCCGTTGCAGCGCAGCATTTCGTCGGTCAGGTACAACAGGCCGTAACCGGTGGCCTGGGTTCTGGCCAGAGAGCCGCCGAAACTCAGACCCTTGCCGGTAAAGACACCGGTATACACGTTCTGCAGACGCTTATACTGACCGAACATGTAACCGACTTCCCGAGCGCCAACGCCGATATCACCGGCAGGCACGTCGGTATCGGCACCGATATGGCGGTACAGTTCGTTCATCAGGCTCTGGCAGAAGGCCATGATCTCACGGTCGGACTTGCCCTTGGGGTCGAAGTCAGAGCCGCCCTTGCCGCCGCCGATGGGCAGGCCGGTCAGGGAGTTCTTGAAGGTCTGCTCGAAGCCCAGGAACTTCAGAATGCTCAGATTGACGCTGGGGTGGAAGCGCATACCGCCCTTGTAAGGGCCGATGGCGCTGTTGAACTGGATGCGGTAGCCGTTGTTGACCTGGACCTGGCCCTGGTCGTCCACCCAGGGGATGCGGAACAGGATAACCCGCTCGGGGGTGGTCAGACGCTCGAGCAGTGCGTCCCGGCGGTACTTCTCTTCGTTCTTTTCAATCACGGGGCGCAGAGACTCCAGAACCTCATAAACAGCCTGGTTGAATTCGGGTTCGTTGGGGTTCTGTGCCTTCACCCGTGCCAGAATATCGTCTACATAACTCATAAACAAATGTCCTCCTATGGAAGAATTTTACGTGCCTTATTGTAGCAGATTGGGTTTTGGAATACAAGTACTTTTTGGAAAACTTGCAGGGAAAAATAAAAGAAGTGTCAATCTGAACGACTGACACTTCTGGAATGAAACTTCTTTTGTGCAGAATTTCACCTGGCCCGGGGAAGAATCTCTGTCCGGATGACATGCACCAGCTCATCCAGTTCGTCGGCGGTGTTGTCCCTGCATAAAGAGACCCGGAAGGAGCCGTCCATGGCTTCAGGGGAGACGCGCATGGCTTCCAGAACATGGCTGCGGTGTCCCTTGGCACAGGCACTGCCGGCGCTGACGCAGATACCGTGATCCTGCAGAATGTTGATGGTGTTCTGGGTGGGAACACCGGGAATGGAGAGGGAGAGAATATGGGGCGCTTCATGAGAACCGTTGATCCGGATGCCTTCCAGCGCGGAGAGTTTTTCTACCAGGCCGGTGAGCAGCTCCTTTTCGCGGGCAATATCGGAGCGGAAGGTGGCTGCGCCTTCGGCACATGCGGCAGCGAAGCCGAAAATGGCGGGGGTTCCCTCTGTGCCGCTGCGGTAACCGCTTTCCTGACCGCCGCCCTGGAGCAGCGGCGGGAAGGAACGCAGCCGGGGGGAGATGTACAGCGCGCCGCAGCCCTTGGGGCCGTGGATCTTGTGGGAGGAAACGCTGATCAGATCTGCGCCCAATGCCTTGGCGGTAAAGGGGACCTTCAGGAAACCCTGGACTGCGTCGGTGTGAAACACGGCATCGGGACAGAGCTTGTGGGTGAGTTTTGCCATCTGCTGGATGGGTATCACGGAGCCTGCCTCGTTGTTGACCATCATGATGGAGACGAGGATGGTATCCTTGCGCAGAGCAGCTTTCAGATCGGCGGCAGAAATCCTGCCCTCGCCATCAGGCTGGAGATAAGTTACCTCGAAACCCTGAGCTTCCAGATCCTTCATGCAGTTCAGGACGGCATGGTGCTCAATGGCTGTGGTGATGATGTGTCTGCCTCGCTTGCCGAAGCGCTTGATGGTGCCGAAAATGGCCCAGTTGTCTGCCTCGGTGCCGCCGGAAGTAAAGAATACCCGGTCGTGCTCGGCACCCATGGCGGCGGCGACTTTATGCCGGGCATCCCGCAGCGCATGGGCGGCATCAAAACCGAAATTGTACAGCGCACTGGGGTTGCCCCAGTTTTCGGTCAGGGCTTTGGTCATCGCCTCCACAGCGGCCCCACAGGGACGTGTAGTGGCGGAATTGTCTAAATAAATCATGATTTCACTTTCCTACACAAAAACGTTCAAAGATTCTTGCGGTGATGTCTTCCCGGACGGTGGCGCCGGTGACCTCGCCCATGGCGAACATTGCTTCTTCCACATCGGTCAGCACCGCATCAGGAGTCAGTCCCAGCTTCAGGCCCTTCAGGGCGGAATTCATGGCTTCGAATGCCCGCCGGATGGCATCATACTGCCGTGCGTTGGTCAGAAGTGTACCGTCACAGGGAGCATCTCCTTCGAACATCTCATCCACAAGGTCAGCCAGCTGATCGAGACCTTCGCCGGTCTGGGCGCAGATGGGGATGACATACATAAAGGGTAGATCGCTGGGTTCCACGGCGCTGCCGAGATCGGATTTGTTGATCAGGGCGATGGCGTGCTCGTGTTCGGAGCAGAAGTCAATCACGGCCTCGTCTTCATCGGTCAGAGGGTTGGAGCCGTCGCAGACGAAAATGACCAGATCGGCATTTTCAACGGCCTGACGGGAGCGCTCCACACCCATGGCCTCGATCCGGTCATCGGTATCCCGGATGCCGGCTGTGTCGATGAGCCGCAGCTTGGTGTGGCCTACCATGACGGTTTCCTCCACGGTGTCGCGGGTAGTGCCGGCAATTTCGGTGACGATGACCCGGTCGTAACCGGCGAGGGCATTGAGCAGACTGGATTTGCCTACATTGGGCTTGCCCACGATGGCTGCGGCAACACCGGAGCGCAGGATCCGGCCCTGACCGTAGGTGTTCAGCAGCGCATTCAGCGCTTTGGCATCTGCCCGGAGGGAGGCTTCGTAGCTGTCGAGACCGAAATCTTCAATGTCCTCGTCCGGGTAATCCAGAACCGCATGGAAATGGCTGCAAAGGTTGGTCAGATCGTCATAAATGGGATCCAGTTTTTTCTGGAGCTTACCGCCTACCTGACCGGCGGCGTTGGCGGCGGCATCGGCGGAGTCAGCTTCAATCAGGTCGATGACCGCTTCCGCCTGGGTCAGATCCAGCTGACCGTTCAGAAAAGCCCGCTTGGTGAATTCGCCCCGCTTTGCGGGTCTGGCGCCGGCAATGTACAGCGCCTCCAGACCGGCCGCCAGCACGGCGGGAGAACCGTGGCAGTGGAATTCCACCGTGTCCTCGCCGGTATAACTGTGAGGTCCCCGGGTGAAGATGGCGCAGCAGGAGTCAATTACGCGGCCGTGCTTGTCGTGCAGTTCGCCCAGGATCAGCTTCCGGTTGGGAGCCTCGGACAGGGGGCTGCCATTTTTGCAGGTAAAAACTTTTCCGCCGATGACGGCGCACTCATCTCCGGTTATCCGGATGATTCCGATGGCGGAGATCTGGTTGCCGGTGGATACGGCAGCGATGGTATGGGACATGATGGTTTATTCTCCTTGTGGATTCAAAAACTTCAGGGGATCTCCCTCGGATGCGATAAAATGCATCAGCATATAAGCGCACATAATGGCGACATTTTCTTCCCGGAGAATGCGCCTGCACTCTTCCCGGTCGGCCAGCACAACCTGGATGTCCTCACTGCCTTCCTGGTGGCAGTTAGTCGGTTCTCCGCTGCAGTAGCCGAAAACGGTGCCGCAGCTTTCGTCGGTCATGCCGATGGTGGTGAAGAAGGGGCGTGAGCAGCTGCCGGCATCAACGGGTTTGAAATCCAGGCCGGTCTCCTCGTACATCTCCCGGATGCCTGCGGACAGAATGTCCTCGCCGGGTTCGACGAGACCTGCGGGGAATTCATAGACATAGCCGTTGAGCGGATAGCGGAACTGACGGACCAGAACCACCTTATCCCGATTCTCGCCGTGGACGCCGTAAAGAATCACACCATCGGCATGGTTGTCGTGGGTGATTGCCTTCAGCTGATCGATGCTCTTGCGGCGGGATGCGACATAATATGGGGCAGAGGAGCCGTTGCGGAAGGTTGCGTCCAGTTCGTAGAGATTCAAAAAGCGGTTGTCAGTAAGTTTCTTTACATTCTTGACCCGGTTCAAAACAAATCCCTCCAAGTACATAATATCTTAATATATCATGTTTTTGGGATAATTGCAATATATTCGGGCAATCTATCCGGGAGGTGAGTAATGTGGAAAAACAGACATGCCGATACATTGGAGAATTGACAGACCGGAATATCCGGGAGATCTTCGCCGGGGCGGGAGATTTCAATGCCAGGGAACTGTGCTGCGGGGAGTATAAGGTCCATACCTATTATATAGATGGTCTGACCTCCGGGGGCGACATTTCTGAGTATATATTCAAACCTCTTTTTGAAAACGCAGCGACCGGCATGGGGGATGCCTATCGCCTGGCGCTCAGCGGCGGCGTGTACAATGCTTCCACAGTTGCCTGCAGGGATCTGAATGATGCGGTGATGAAGCTGGTCAACGGATTTTGTGTGGCGTTGTTTCCGGGAACAGGCGCAGTGGCATTTGAAGCAAAGACGGGGGTCAACCGGGGACTGTCGGCTCCTGCGGTTGAGAATACTGTGAAGGGTCCAAAGGACGCTTTTATTGAGAATATGCGCATCAACACCAGCCTGATCCGCCGCCATCTGCGCACACCGGAACTGCGGCTGCATCAGACCACGGTTGGCCGGCGGAGTCTGACCAATGTTACGGTTGTGTGGGTGGAAGGAATCACCAATCCGGAATTGGTGCAGCGCATGAAAACAAGGTTGGATGAAATCGATATTGACGGATTGCTCTCTCCGGCGGCGGTGGAAGAATATATTACCGGTTCCAGGGTCACTGCATTTCCACTGATCCAATATACGGAACGAACCGATAAATTCTGCCAGGGCTTGCTGGATGGCCGGGTTGGGGTTCTGGTGGACGGTCTGCCGCTGGCGTATCTGGCTCCGGCGGATCTTGGTTATTTGATGGAGAGTGCGGAAGACCGGGGGCGGGATTTCATAACGGCTTCAGCGGTCAGGGTACTTCGGTATCTGGCGCTGGTGATCGGACTGGTCATCCCGGGACTGTATATTGCCATCGCGACATTTCATCAGGAATACATTCCGCTGCCGATGCTCAGGGCAATCATCGAGAGTAAAAGAGTGGTGCCCTTTTCGGCGGCAGCGGAGGTTTTGGGGTTGCTGATCGCATTCGAACTGCTTCAGGAATCGGGTGTGCATCTGCCTCAGGCAATTGGGCAGTCCGTATCGGTGGTGGGCGGCATCGTGGTTGGGTCAGCTGCGGTGGAAGCGGGGCTGATATCACCTGTTGCGCTGATCGTGGTGAGCATTGCCGGAATCTGCGGATTTGTGCTGCCAAATAGAGATCTGGCGGAGGGTGTGAGAATATGGAGATTTTTGATCGGTGTTTTGTCGGCATTGCGTGGTCTTCCCGGCACGATTGCGGGAGTACTGATTATGGTGATTCATTTGAGCGGGCTGAAATGTTTGGATGTTCCGTACATGATGCCGAATTATGGTGTTCGTGACGGTGCAGGCATACTGCGCCCGAGATTGAAGAATCTCGAAACGCGTGGACGCGGGTTGGGGCAGAAGGACAGGAGGAACCAACGTTGAGAAGGGTGCTGTATATCATTATATTAATCGTGATGCTGATTCTTCCAGCAGAGCGGATGGACATCGGTGATCTGTTGCCTGTAGAGGTGGTTCAGATCTGCGAAGAAGCGGGCGTTGTGCGTATCTGTACGGATACAGGAAACGCAGGGATCGGAAGGAATGTTCCGGAAGCGTACAGTGATATGAAGAATCATGCCAACGGGCTAATATTTCTGGATACGGCGGAGTATTTGATCCTTTCGGGTTCGGCAGAGAGTAGAATTAATGAATTAACAGCGTACCTCAGACCAAGCGTTGCGGTGTGCAGAAGTCAGGAGAATATTAACCTGGAAGAAGCGGGAAAGTATCTGTCATTCCACAATAGTGGAGTACGCCTGTCAGATGCAGTGCAGGTGGAAAAAATACCGCTCTTAATCATAGCGGAGGAAGGCTTCGCATACGCATAAATAATATCGAAAAAATTCGAAAAAAGGTATTGACAAAATGTAATGAGAGTGTTATTATATGCAAGCTGTCGCACGAGTGCGGCTGAGGAACAAGGCGAAACGAAAAGAAATTTGAAAAAACTTGAAAAAAGTTCTTGACAAATGAAATTCGATGTGCTAAGATAATCAAGTCGCTGCAAGAGCGAAACACAACAAAATCGCTTGAAACAAGCTCAAAAAAGTTTGAAAAAGCTTGAAAAAAGTTCTTGACAAACGAAATGAGTTGTGATATAATACAAAACGTTCAGCAGCTTGGGTGACCGAGCGAAAGAACGAAAGCTGTACCTTGTAAATTGAATAACGTGAAGATGAACTAAGACACCTTGGACAATTATAATGGATTGTTTAAGCGATGTATATCGAATAACAGCCAACGAAATTCTTGAGTAA
>JAGAUY010000018.1 GCA_017620525.1 Oscillospiraceae bacterium
AAAAATCCTATGAAGGGCATATCGATGAAGTCCCTGGTGTCTGCTTTTTACGCCCAGTTTAGGGTGGATGCTGGGGGTTAAGGATCTCGGGCGCACTCCAACGGCATGGAGTATCCGACCCGACTTCCGTGGAGACCTGAAACTTGTGCGACGACGGCAGAAGCTCCGGAAGGGGTCCGATCGCGTACGAATCAGGTATGAACCTGCAAGGCGGTGCACAGAATCGTGTGCTGCGTGCAGCGTAGCCTGCCTTGAGTGAGTATGCCGGGGAAAGGGGATCAACGCGGCTGGACGTTATGGCCATAACGTCTGCCGATATTGCCCCTGGAAACCATACTTGCAAAAGAGGCTAAGAGTCGGATTGTTCTGTTGTGGAAATCACCTAGGCTGTCCTAACAGGGCAGGCAGGGGATTACAGTACGGACTAAGTGGCAATCGGGTATTTAGGACTGGCAACGCTTAAGCTGGAGGATTAAACGGAAACGGCCTGTGCGGCAACGGCAGGTTCTTCCTGGGGAAAACCAACCCGACCTAAGCCGTAAGATTTATCCTGTTTGCTGCCGTCATCTTTACTAAAATATCAAAGGGGTTTATATCGTGTCAAAATCAGATCCCGCTTCATCCCAGAAAGAGCGGAATAAGGCGGTCCGCTGGGTCGTCACCATTTTTTTGGTAACCATCGTCATTTCCGGTGCTATTTCCATGATTTCGGACGAAATCATGAGCCGCAGCGGAATCCTCATGGCCTTTATCATCCTGATGGCCATTATCATGATTGGTATCATTTTTGACATTATCGGCGTGGCAGTGACCTCCGCTGATGAAACACCTTTTCATTCTATGGCAGCGCGAAAAGTTGCCGGTGCCCAGGAATCGATCCGCTTGCTGCGCAATGCCAGCAAAGTCGGTTCCATCTGCAATGATGTCATTGGCGACGTATGCGGTGTTGTGTCCGGTTCGGCTTCCGCTACCATTGCAGCACTTGTGATCAGCAATATTGACATTGGCTGGCCGCGGATTGTAACGCTTACCATGTCCGCTTTGGTCGCCGGTCTGACTGTCGGCGGCAAGGCTATCGGAAAATCTTTCGCCATGAATTCGGCCACAAAGATTGTTCACGGTGTTGGCCGCATCATTTATACGCTGCATCATATTCCGGCATTGTTCCGGAAAAAGAAAAATAAACGATAGGTTGTGCAGACTCTTGAGTATTTTACAGAATATCAACGGTCACGATGATCTTATTCGATTAACTGATGAAGACAGAAAGCAGCTTTGCGGAGAGATCCGCGAGTTTCTGATTTCCAGCGTATCCAAAACCGGCGGCCACCTGGCCTCCAATCTGGGTACGGTGGAGCTTTCTGTTGCCATTGAGACCGTATATAATACAATGGAAGACCGCCTGGTTTTTGATGTCGGACATCAGTCTTATGTTCATAAGCTGCTGACAGGACGCCAGGCGGATTTTGAGCATCTGCGGCAATTTGGCGGTATGTCGGGCTTTCCCAAACCCCATGAAAGTCCCGCGGATGCCTTTGTAGCCGGCCATGCGTCCAGTTCCGTTTCCATTGCTCTGGGTATGGCACGGGCAAGAACGCTCCAAAAGAAGGATTACCATGTGCTGGCCCTGATCGGAGACGGTGCTGCTACCGGCGGTATGGCCTATGAAGGTCTGAATGATGCCTCTGCCAGCAAGGAACCTATGGTCATCATCCTCAACGATAATGAAATGTCCATTGACCGCAACGTCGGCGGTCTGGCGGGGCATCTTTCCCGGATCCGCATCGGTGATTCTTATCTGCGGATGAAGAATAACTACCGTAAAACCCTGCGGAAGATTCCCGGCGGCATGGCTTTTTATGATCTGACCCGCCGCATCAAGAACAGAATAAAGCGATTTTTCCTTGCTTCCACCATATTTGAAAATATGGGACTGACTTATCTCGGCCCTGTGGACGGTCATGATCTGCCTGCATTGATTTCTGTTCTGCGCTCCGCGAAGGAAATGAAGTGCCCGGTTCTTGTCCATGTTTACACGAAAAAGGGACTTGGATACACTCCTGCGGAGAACGATCCGGCAAAGTTCCATGGTGTCGGAAAATTTGACCCGGCAACCGGTGAAACCCTCGGTAAAAAGGTGCCGTCTTTCTCCGATTCTTTCGGTGAGACGATGATTGAACTGGCTCAAAAGGACGATCGGGTTTGTGCCATCACGGCGGCAATGCCCGGCGGCACCGGACTTCTGAAGTTCCGCAAAAAATTCCCGAAGCGTATCTTTGACGTGGGAATCGCGGAAGAACATGCTGTGTCCATGGCGGGCGGCCTTGCAAAGCAGGGAATGGTGCCTGTTGTGGCGCTGTATTCCACTTTCCTTCAGCGCTCCTATGACCAGATTATGCAGGATGCGGCGATGTTGAAGCTCCATGTGGTATTTGCAATAGACCGTGCCGGTCTTGTCGGCGATGACGGAGAGACGCACCACGGTGTTTATGATGTCGGCTTCCTGCGTCAGACTCCGGATATGACGGTGCTGTGTCCTGCCAGCCTGACAGAGCAGAAGGACATGCTGCGCTGGGCCATTGAAGACTGCGAAGGTCCCGTGGCTGTCCGCTATCCCCGTGGGGGCAATGGCGCATACGATGCTTCCTCCTGGGATAATGGCGCACTGGCTCACAAAAACGGTGCGCTGGCCTGTCACTGTCATGGTGATGATGTAACGCTGATCACTTATGGTACACTCATCAATTCTGTTATGCAGGCTGCGCAGCTTCTGCAGCTGCAAGGGGTTCACGCAACGGTACTCAGACTTCAGTCCGTTGCCCCGCTGGATATTGAAAGCATCCTGAAAGAAATGTCTTCTACACGCCATGTGGTGGTTGTAGAAGAAATCTGTGCCGGTTCCGGAGTACGTCAGGACATAGCCTGGGAGCTGCAGCATCGTTTGCCTGACTGCCGGGTGGATGGAATTGATCTGGGTCACCGATTTGTGACCCATGGCAGCACAGATCTGCTGTATCGCCATTATGGTCTTGATGCGCAGTCAATTGCGGAATATACCCTGGAGGTGCTTGGGAAGTGAAAATAAAGAAGAGACTGGACGTACTGCTGGTAGAACGGATGTACGCGCAGACCCGCTCAAAGGCGCAGGCCATCATCATGAGCGGAAATGTATATGTCAATGGCCAGAAGGCAGATAAACCAGGCATTTCCTATGAGGAGACTGTGGAAATTGAAGTTCGCGGCGCAGTGTGCCCCTATGTCAGCCGCGGCGGTCTGAAGCTTGAGAAAGCGCTGCGCGATTTCGGTGTGAAGCCGGAAGATTATGTTTGCAGTGATTCCGGTGCATCCACTGGCGGTTTTACTGACTGTCTTCTTCAGCAGGGTGCAAAGAAGGTCTTCGCCATTGACGTCGGATATGGTCAGCTGGACTGGAAGATCCGTTCTGATGAGCGTGTGGTTGTCATGGAACGGACCAATATTCGCTATGTAACACCGGAAGATCTGGGTGAACTGCTGGATCTTTCCGTTATCGATGTCAGTTTCATTGGCCTGGAGATCGTTCTGCCGACCATCAAGAATCTGCTGAAGCCCACCGGTCAGGTGCTGTGTCTGATCAAGCCGCAGTTTGAAGCAGGCAAGGATAATGTGGGCAAGAAGGGTGTGGTCCGGGATCCGAAGGTTCACCAGATGGTTCTGGATAATTTCGTTGCGCTGGTTCATAATCTGGGATTCAGAATCCTGGGACTTACTTTCTCACCCGTAAAGGGACCGGAAGGAAATATTGAATTCCTGGGTCACCTGACCCTGGACGATTTGCCCGGCATTCATCCGGATACGGCAGAAGTTGTCGCTCAGGCACATAAAACACTGGATTGAGGTAGCATGCATGAAGAATGTAATACTGACCCCGAATCCCTATCGGGACAAGGGGTTTCAGACTGTCCGCAGCGCCATTAAGATTCTGCGGGAAGTTGGCATTGAGCCGAAGATCTGCCTGCCGTTTGATGTAGACCGCAGTTTTGAACTGCCGAAAGATCTGCGCTTTACCAGACTGGAACGGGAACTCCCTAATGCCGAGCTTGTGATTTGTTTCGGCGGCGATGGCACCATTCTCCATATGGCAAAGGCAGCTACCCGGAAAGGCGTTCCTATTCTGGGTGTCAACATCGGAACGATGGGATTCCTCGCAGAGCTTGAGAGCACGGAACTGGATCAGCTTGCGCGCATCGCAAAGCGTGATTTTAGGCTCGACAGCAGAATGATGCTGGATGTAACCGTTCAGCGCGAACGCGATATTGTGTTCCACGACATCTGCCTAAACGAGGTGGTCGTAACGAAGGGAGCCATTGCACGGGTGACGCATTTGAGTGTGAAATGCGACGGTGTTCAGGCAATGCAGTGCGGCGGTGACGGCATTATTGTGGCGACGCCCACTGGTTCAACCGCCTACAGTATGTCTGCCGGCGGCCCCATTGTTGAGCCGGAGGCAAGCAATATTCTGATCACACCTATCTGCGCTCACGATGTGATGAGCCGCTGCATGGTGACTTCCGGCAGACGCGAGATAACGGTGGAGCTGGTCCGAAACACCCGACGCAATGCCTTCCTGTCCGTCGATGGCGGAAAAGCGCTGAGGCTGAATACCGGAGATATGACGATCATCAAAAAGAGCAATCTGGAAGCGAAACTTGTCCGCCTGAAGGACCGCAGCTTCTACGATATCATTAATATGAAATTTAAAGAAACCTGAGAGGTGACCGGTTGTGAAATCCCAGAGACAAGCAAAGATCATGGAGATTATCTCCACCACAAATGTCGAGACCCAGGAGCAGCTGCTGCAGGAGTTGGAAGAAGCTGGTTTCCGCAGCACGCAGGCTACCATCTCCCGGGATATCAAGGAATTGCGGATCGTGAAGGAGCTGACGACCCTGGGCACCTACCGGTACACCACAGCCGCAAAGGAACTGCCCTCTGCCTTTTCCACCCGACTGAATACCATTTTTCGGGAATGTGTCACAAGATATGATTATGCCCAGAACATTGTGGTGATCCATACGCTGCCCGGACTTGCCAGTGCTGCTGCATCTGCCATCGATGCCATGAATATGAGCGTCGTGGTGGGTACGCTGGCAGGCGATGATACCGTTATGGTTGTCATGCGCGACAGCAACGCCGCTGCTCAGCTTTGCGGCGAGATCAGTAACCTGACCAATTGATTGCAAGGGGGAAATTGCCGTGCTGAGTCTTCTGCATATTGAGAATATTGCGGTCATTGAGAGCGCGGATATTTCCTTTGACCGTGGCTTTAATGTCCTGACGGGCGAGACCGGCGCTGGTAAATCCATTGTGATAGATGCGATTTCTGCGATTCTGGGTCAGCGTGCTTATCGGGATATGATCCGTACCGGTACCACAAAAGCGTCAGTGCGGGCTGTGTTTACGGATGTGCCGGAACTGAGCTGGTTCGGGGAAAACGGCGTGGAATATGACCCGGAAACCATTATTCACAGAGAAGTATATCTCGATGGCAAAAATGTTTGCCGGGTCAATGGCCGGTTGGTGACGGTTTCCATTCTCCATAAGCTTGGTATCCAGCTGATCAACATCCATGGCCAGCATGATTCTGCATCGCTGTTCGATGAAGCCAATCATCTGACTTTTCTGGACGATTTTGCTGCCAACTGGGAACTTCGGCAGATTTATGGTGAAAAATACAGCGCTGTTGATAAATTGCGCCGTGAGATCAGCCGTATGAATATGGATGAAAGCGAGAAGCTTCGCCGGATGGAGACGCTGAAGTACCAGATCGAAGAGATTGAAAAGGCAAATCTGCTGCCGGGAGAAGATGAGGAGCTGGAAAGCCGGCGCAAACTGCTGCAGAATTCCGAGAAGATCTCCAATGGACTCAATGACGCTGTTGAGAACCTATACGGCGGTGACGACAGCGATGGTGCAGCAAGTCTTCTGTCCATTGCGGAACGGGCATTGGCCCGCGTTTCAAAATTCAGCGAGGATATTTCCGGTCTTCACGAAAAGGTTGCTGATCTGATGTACCAGGTCCAGGATGTTGCGCAGATCGCCCGGGAAGTCCGCGATGACCTGGCATATTCTGCTGACGAACTGGAACAGATTGAATCCCGTCTGGATGTGATCCATAAGCTGCGGCGTAAATATGGAGCGACCTGCACCGACATTCTGGAATATCTGGAAAAAGCAAAGCTGGAGCTCGATGAGATTGAGTTTGCAGATGATCATCTGGAGAAACTGAAAAAGAAGCTGAAGAAAGCCGAACAGGAAGCCTGGAACACGGCGCTGGCTCTTCGTGAAAACCGTAAGGATACAGCAAAGAAGCTATCCGCGCGGATTCTGACAGAATTGGCTCAGTTGGATATGCCCAAGGTACAGTTTTCCTGCGAGTTTACGGAGCAGGACCTGCAGGCCAACGGTGCGGATTCGGTTGCATTCTATATGTCTGCCAACATCGGCGAAGCATTGAAGCCGATGAGTAAAGTTGCTTCCGGCGGTGAGCTGGCAAGAATCATGCTGGCGATGAAAAATGTCCTGGCAGAACAGGATAAGGTTGATACACTGATCTTCGATGAGGTGGACACCGGTGTATCTGGTCGTGCTGCTCAGAAGGTTGCGGAGAAGCTGCGCAGCGTTGCCAGGAATAAGCAGGTCCTGTGCGTGACCCATCTGCCTCAGATCGCGGCTATGGGCGATACGCACCTTCTGATCGCCAAGGCAGAGCATGACGGCCGAACCTATACCACAGTCACGCCGCTGGATCTTGACGGCAGAAAGTGTGAACTGGCCCGGATCATTGGTGGCGCCAGTATTACTGAAACAACGCTTAAGAGCGCTGAAGAAATGTTGAACAGATAATATGCGAAAAACGAACCGCGCTTCGCGCGTAAATAAAGAAAAAGCTACAATACAGGCTGTATTTGGTCTGGTGTTGTTCCTGGCAGTTTGCTTCTGCATTGTCCGATGCGCATGCGGAAGGAAGGATTACCAGGATTTTCTCAATGATCTTGGAATGAGAGAGTCTTCCGGCCGCTATGACGCGCAGAACCGATACGGTTATCTTGGCAGATACCAAATGGGAAGTCTTGCTCTTCAGGAAGCGGGTTTTCAGGACTCAGAAGGAAACTGGACGCAGTTGGCAAACAGTTTTGACATCTATTCTGAGTCGGATTTTCTTGCTTCACCGGCGGGACAGGACGCGGCAATTGAAGCCTGCCACATAAAGCTTTGTGAGTATATCAGACACTATGGTCTGGATGAATATGTGGACACTGTATACTGCGGTGTTCGGGTGACGCTTTCCGGACTGCTGGCAGCCTGTCATCTGGTGGGTGCGAGAAGCCTGCGGGATGCACTGAATGCCGGAGAGATGGTCTATGATGCAAATCATGTATCTGCGGCCGAGTATATGAACACATTTGCCGGATATGATATTTCCCATGTTTGGGAAGCTGATTAAGAGGTCAGTATATGAAGAAATTTCAATTAACGCAATTTGTGCAGCTGAATCTGGAAAAAATTGTAATCAGTATACATCTGATACTGACCGTACTCGGTTCGATCCTTTTCTTTTCCGGCAGCGGCGGCGACATTCATGCGCTTCTTGGTAATCACAGTGCTGTTTATCCAATCATCGGTGTATTGATTGCAACGGTTCGTGAATCTTTGGTTCTGCTTGGAATCTGCCTGGTATATTGGCCTCTGAGTCTGACGGTGCTGGCAATCGGATATTATACCGCGCTGAAAAGCGCGCATTATAAAACACTGATGATCTCTACCTTTGTGGATATCCTCTTTTCTTTGTGGATGCTGATATTGTCTGTCAGCGGAGGCGAATTCAATTCTTTCCACGTTATGATGTTGATCGGCATCGTATTGAATGTTCCTTTGGGGATTTATGTTCTGCATCTTTGGAGAACCGCTGACCCCGATGAGGATAAGAAACTGAAAACAGCTTGACAAAACACGACTGTTTTGTTAGGATAACACAGTAAACACAGTGATGGGAAGAAGTAAGCGTCCCATTTCCCGCCAGAGAGCTGCCGGTTGGTGCGAGGCAGCGGGGAGATCCGCCGAAATACCTCCCGGAGTGGCCTGCCTGAAACGCGAAGCGTAGTAGGGGAGGACGGGTCCGCCCGAGACAGCGGTAGGTGTTTTCTGACACCGTGAGGGCATGACCGTGAGGCTGTGCCGAACCAGAGGTGGTACCGCGATGATTCGCCCTCTGTCCGTACAGGACAGAGGGTTTTTATTGTTGGTCCATAAGGAGAGATGAGAAATGATTCGAATGCCCATGGACATCCTGGAACAATACCCGGTCCGCAAATCCGGCAAACAGAAGCAGGCTTTTCGTGATGCGGTTGAAGAATATGCACATTGGCTCGATTATGAGACAGCCGTAGAAAAGGGCAGCTTTGGTGCCAAAAATCTGATTATCGGCAATCCGGAGAAGGCGGAGTATCTGCTGACGGCACATTATGATACCTGTGCCCGGCTTCCGTTTCCAAATCTGATCACACCATGTAATTTCTGGACATTTCTCGCATACCAGTTGTTTGTGGTTGCGGTGATATTTGCCGCTGCGGGCATTTGCGGCGGGATCGTATATCTTTTGAGCAGTGACGGATTTCTGGCCTATTGGACCGGTTATTTGCTGATTTGGGTAATGCTGGTTCTGATGATGGTGGGGCCTGCCAACCGGCACAATGCCAATGACAATACGTCCGGAGTGGTAGCGGTTCTGGAAATGGCCAGAAGTCTTCCTAAAAACCGCCGGGATAAAGTTTGCTTCGTGCTGTTTGACCTGGAAGAAGCGGGCCTGCTGGGCTCTGCATCCTATCGAAAGACCCATAAGAAAAATACGGATCATCAGATTGTTCTGAATCTGGACTGTGTGGGCGACGGTGACGAGATCCTGATGTTTCCTACCAGAAAGCTGCGTAAGGATGATCAGAAAATGAAACGGCTTCGTTCGGCATGCGGCAGCTGGGGTGAAAAGTCCATCTCACTGTGTGAGCGCGGATTCTCCGTGTATCCTTCTGATCAGGCCAATTTTCCCTTTGGCGTCGGTATTGCTGCCATGCGGCGCGGCAAGCGCGGGATCCTATATTGCAGCCGTATTCATACTCACAAGGATACAAACCTCGAGATTACAAATGTAAATATTCTGCGGGCAAGTCTGGTCTCCATGATCTGCAGCCCGGCAGCTGAATAAGAAAGGAATTTGACTATGAAAGTATATGACGAGCTGGTAGCCCGCGGTCTGATCGCACAGGTTACCAACGAAGAAGAAATCCGCGATATGATCGATAATGGCAAGGCCACTTTCTACATTGGCTTTGACCCCACTGCCGATTCCCTCCATGTTGGCCATTTCATGGCTCTGTGCCTGATGAAGCGTCTGCAGATGGCAGGAAACAAGCCCATCGCCCTGATCGGCGGCGGTACTGCCATGATCGGCGACCCCTCCGGCCGTACTGACATGCGCTCCATGATGACCAAAGAGACAATCGATCACAACTGCGCCTGCTTTAAGAAGCAGATGGAGCGTTTCATTGAGTTCGGAGAAGGCAAGGCTCAGATGGTCAACAATGCCGACTGGCTTCTGGATCTGAACTACATTGACGTTCTGCGCGATGTGGGTGCATGCTTCTCCGTCAACAATATGCTGCGTGCTGAGTGCTATAAGCAGCGCATGGAGAAGGGACTGTCCTTCCTGGAGTTTAACTACATGATTATGCAGTCCTACGACTTCTACCATCTGTTCCAGAACTACGGCTGCAATATGCAGTTCGGCGGCAACGACCAGTGGTCCAACATGTTGGGCGGTACCGAGTTGATCCGTCGTAAGCTTGGCAAGGATGCTCATGCCATGACCATCACCCTGCTGCTGAACAGCGAGGGCAAGAAGATGGGCAAGACTGCTAAGGGTGCTGTCTGGCTGGATCCCAATAAGACCACTCCTTACGAGTTCTATCAGTATTGGCGCAATGTTGAGGATGCTGACGTCATGAAGTGCATCCGGATGCTGACCTTCCTGCCTCTGGAGCAGATCAATGAGATGGACTCCTGGAAGGATGCCAAGATCAACCAGGCCAAGGAGATCCTGGCCTTTGAGCTGACCAAGCTGGTCCATGGTGAGGAAGAGGCAGCCAAGGCTCAGACTGCAGCCAAGGCCCTGTTCGTCGGCGGCGGTGATGATGCCAATATGCCCACCACCGGGATTTCTGCTGATAAGCTGACAGACGGCAAGATTGGCATCCTGAATCTGATGGTTGCCTGCAAGCTGTCCGCTTCCAACGGTGAGGCCCGCAGACTGGTCCAGCAGGGCGGTGTGTTCGTCAATGACGAGAAGGTTCCCGCTGTGAACTTTGAAGTGACTGAGGAAATGCTGAAGGCAGGCGTTAAGATCCGTAAGGGTAAGAAGGTCTTCCACAAGGCGGTGCTGGCATAATTTCATACGCAAAAAAGCGGTCCCTTGATTGGGACCGCTTTTGTATTAAGTCAGGGATTTTCTGAACGCATTGAGTTCAATCACTTTTCCCGTCAGCCGTGCTTTTTCAATGGCGCAGGCCATCAAATGACTCTCGACGCTGCGGGAAATGGAACTGCGGGATTCGGCACAGTTGCTTGTCAGGGAGGCGGTGAAATCCTCCATAATGCCGGAGTCGCCTCCGCCATGGCCGCTGTCGTTGGTCTGGACCTTGATGGTCCGGGTCACCACGTCCTCAGCCTCGCTTCCAATGAAGCGGCTGATGATGATCTCCCGCTTAGCATCGTCCGCCCAGATCTCGCCGTCTTCGCACATAATGTGAATATCCCGGTGGATGTTGGTGGACTGGGCATGAAGGGAGAATGTTGCGGTAATGCCGTTTTCAAACTCCAGAATCATACTCATGTGATCGCAAACGTTGTTGTCGCAGCGGTAGACGCAGCGGCCGTAGGGACCGGTTTTCAGAGCTCTGTCAAGTGCCTCGGGGGTCTGTTCCAGACAGACCACATCGGCAGGCCACTGACCCAGAATAGGACCGTAAGCGCTGTAAGCATTGAAGCGGCAGGAATCCGCCGCAGCGCAGTTGCAGCAGCGGTCAGAAGATCCTGCGGGGGCATTTTCTTCCTTGAAATAAGACAGGGAGCCGAATGCAGCAACACGGGTGCAGTGAGAATCAGTAAGCCACAGCAGGATATCCAGGTCATGACAGCTTTTCTGCATGATGATGGGACTGGAAAGCTGATCGTTTCTCCAGTTACCCCGGACGAAGGAGTGGGCCATATGGAAATTACCGATATTTTCCGCATGCTTGATGGCAACGATTTTGCCAAGCTCGCCGGAGCGCAGAATCTCTCTCAGTTTGGAGAAGAAATTGGTATAGCGCAGCACATGGCAGACGGTAATCTTCTTGCCTAATGCGTTTGCTTTCTTCTCGATGGCAATACATTCCTTCGGATTGGGAGAAATGGGCTTTTCCAGCAAAATGTCATAACCGCAGTCCAGGGCCTTCATAACATGGCCGAAATGATCCTGGTCCATGGTTGCGATGATGGCGGCATCTGCGATCTTTCCGAGGGCAAACAGGTCGTCAGGATCGGTGAAACAACGCTCAGATGGAACATTCCATTCCTTTGCGGCAAATTCCAAACGATCAGGGCGGATCTCAGCGATTGCCGCGATTTCGATATTGTGCTGATGGGCCCAGGAGCCGTAGATCGTACCCCGGGAACCGGCGCCGATGAGAACGTATTTCATATGTATTACCTCCTGTTTTTATCTTACAATTCAGTATAGCACAGCGCAATCAATTGTCAAGAACGCGCAGAAGCATCTGCAGTAGCTTTTCCCGGTTGGATTCTGTCATAGGTGAAAGGGGAGGACGGCAGTTTCCGCAGTCAAATCCGATGATTCTCATGGCTTCTTTGACGGGAATTGGACTGACCTCACAGAATAGCTGACTGATCAGCGGCTGAAGTCCGATCTGTAGCGCAGCTGCGGTATCGAAGTCACCATCCAGAGCGGCTTTTGCCATGGCCTGAGTCTTGGTGGGCAGTACATTGGAAACCACAGATATCACGCCGCTGCCTCCAAGGGAAACGACCGGGGTGATCATTTCGTCGTTGCCGGACCAGACGGAGAATCCACCTCCGCACTCCAGCAGAATCCGCGTTATCTTACTAATATCGGTACTGGCTTCCTTGACACCGACAATATTTGGGACTCTGGACAGTCTGCGGTATACGGATACGGGGATATCAACACCCGTTCGGGATGGTACATTATAAAGAATGACCGGCAGCGATACGCTGTGTGCAGCAGCAAGAAAATGGGCAAACAGGCCCTCCGGTGTGGCTTTGTTGTAATATGGACTGACAATCAGAAGTCCATCCACTCCTGCCTCTTCTGCAGCCTTGCTCAGTTCAATTGTATGGTGTGTAGAGTTGCATCCTGTCCCTGCAATGATTTTGCATTGATTTCCGACGCAGTTTTTTGCTCTGTGAAACAGTTCCAGCTTCTCATCATCGCTGAGCGTTGGAGCTTCTCCGGTGGTGCCGGCAATAACGACAGCTTCGATCCCAGCGTCAATTTGCCGTTTCAGAAGCTGCTGCAGCATGGGATAATTGAGTTTATCATCCAGAAATGGCGTCACAAGAGCGGTACAGACTCCTGTGAAAAATGGTTTTGTAATCATATTCAAATCCCTCCCAGCCAATCTATGCATAAAAAACGTTTTTTGCCGTTGCAAAACAGAATGAAATGGTCTATACTATATAAGTTAATGATAATGGAGGAAATATGTCATGAAGACCCATGATTTTTGGTATGATCTTCCGGAAGAACTGATCGCACAGACGCCTCTGCAGCAGCGGGATACGTCCAGGCTTCTGGTTCTGGATCGGGTCACCGGAGAAACGGCCCATAAACATTTTTATGATGTGATCGATTATTTAAGACCCGGCGATTGCCTGGTCATGAACGATTCCCGCGTTCTGCCTGCCCGGCTTTTGGGCCATCGTCCCACCGGCGGCGCTGTTGAAGTGCTGCTGCTTCGGGATCTGGGCGACAAGAAGTGGGAGTGCCTGTGCAAGCCCGGCCGGAAGATGCAGGTTGGTAACGAAGTGATTTTCGGCAACGGCGAACTGACTGCTACTGTTGTGGAGGTCCAGGAGACCGGTAACCGGGTGGTGGAATTCCACTATGAGGGTATCTTTCTGGAAGTGCTGGAGCGTCTGGGTAAAATGCCCCTGCCCCCCTACATCAAGGCAGAGCTGGCAGACCAGGAGCGCTATCAGACAGTTTATTCCAGAGAGGTTGGTTCTGCGGCGGCGCCCACAGCCGGACTGCACTGGACCAATGAACTGCTGGACAAGGCACGGGCCAAAGGTGTGCTGACTGCTTTTGTGACGTTGCACGTGGGTCTGGGTACCTTTCGTCCTGTCTCCGCGAAGAACATTCTCGACCATCATATGCACGCAGAGCTGTGCATGATGAACGAAGAAACCGCCGCCATCCTGAATCAGACGAAAGCAGATGGCGGCAGGATCATCTGCGTCGGCACCACTTCCTGCCGGACGCTGGAATCTCTCGTCAATGAGGACGGCACTTTTGAAGCAAAGTCCAAATGGACAGAGATCTTCATCTATCCCGGCTATACCTTTAAGGCCATGAACGGTCTGATCACCAATTTCCATCTGCCGGAAAGCACGCTGGTGATGCTGGTTTCCGCTTTCGCAGGGCGAGAGCATGTGCTGGCTGCTTATGAAGAAGCAGTTCGGGAGCGCTACCGTTTCTTCTCCTTCGGCGATGCCATGTGTATCCTTTGAGGAAATGCCATGAATGCACCTGTTGATATTACTGCTGTCCGCATCGAAACAGAGCGGCTGGTCCTGCGCCCCTGGAGGGAGTCGGATCTTGCGGATTTATATGAATATGCCAGCGTTGATGGTGTCGGTCAGATGGCCGGATGGCTTCCCCACCGGGATGTGGATGAATCCAAAGCTATCCTGAAAATGTTCATCGATGGCAAAAAGACCATTGCACTGGAACTGAAAGATAACGGCAAGGTCATCGGCTCCATCGGATTGGAAGACCGTGACGAAAATCTTGACTTGCCCGATTCCATGATGGGGCGCGAGATTGGCTATGTGCTGAGCAAAGACTACTGGGGCAGGGGACTGATGCCTGAGGCAGTGAAAGCAGTCATTGGGCACTGCTTTGCGACACTGCATTTTGATTATCTGACCTGTGGACACTTTCTTCGGAACGAACAATCCCGGAAAGTTGTTGAAAAATGCGGCTTTCGATATGTGAAGGATATTGTACACACCACCCGATACAATACGAAGGAAAATACAAAGCTTTACATCTTATATAACCCCAATGTAGAGAGGTAATTTATGTTTGAACTGAAAAAAACCGAGGGCAAGGCCCGCCGGGGTGAGTTTACCTGCGCCCATGGCACGGTCCAGACCCCCGTCTTTATGAATGTCGGCACTCAGGCTGCCATCAAGGGCGCGCTCAGTGCCGAGGACCTGAAGAACATTGGCTGTCAGGTGGAGCTGAGCAATACCTACCATCTGCACCTGCGTCCCACCGACAAGGTTGTGCGTGAACTCGGCGGTCTGCACAAGTTTATGACCTGGGACGGTCCCATCCTGACTGACTCCGGCGGATTTCAGGTATTCAGCCTTGCAAGCCTGCGCAAGATCAAGGAAGAGGGCGTCACATTCGCCTCCCACATCGACGGGCACAAGATCTTCATGGGACCCGAAGAGAGTATGCAGATCCAGTCGAATCTGGGCAGTGACATCTGCATGGCCTTTGATGAGTGCATCGAGAATCCTTCTCCCCGGGACTATGTCAAGCAGAGCGTGGACAGAACCTACCGCTGGCTGGTTCGCTGTAAGGCGGAAAATGCCCGCCTGAACGCACTGCCCGACACGGTTAATCCCCATCAGATGCTCTGGGGTATCAACCAGGGTGGCACCTATGCCGACATCCGTGTGGATCACATGAAGCGGATCGCCGATCTGGATTTGCCCGGGTATGCCATCGGTGGTCTGGCTGTTGGTGAAACGGCTGAAGAGATGTATGACATCATCGAGGCTGTTGAACCCCATATGCCGAAGGAAAAGACCCGCTATCTGATGGGTGTCGGTACTCCCAGCAACATCATCGAAGCTGTCGCAAGAGGTGTTGACTTCTTCGACTGCGTTATGCCTGCCCGTAATGCACGGCATGCCAGACTGTTCACCTGGGATGGCGCCATCAATCTGAAGAACGCCAAGTACCAGCTCGACGAGAACCCCATCGATCCCAAATGTGACTGCCCCGTCTGTCGCCGTTATACCAGAGCCTATATCCGACATTTGTTTGTAGCCGATGAGATGCTGGCTATGCGTCTTTCCGTCATGCACAATCTCTATTTCTACAACAAGCTGATGGAAAAGATCCGCGACGCGCTGGATCAGGGCCGTTTTGAAGAATTCCGCCGTGAATATTCTGTGAAATTAGGTCGCAGAATCTAAAAGGTACTTGCAATTTGACCAATCAATGGTATAATAATTAAGATTTTATACACGAAGGAGTTTTATCCATGGTTAATTTTCTGACTAACACTGCTGATGCCAGCATGATGAGCACCATTATTATGCTGGTTCTGATGCTTGGCGTCTTCTACTTCATGCTGATCCGTCCTGAGAACAAGCGCAAGAAGGAAGCTGAACAGATGCGTTCTTCCGTCAAGAAGGGCGATGAGATCATCACCATCGGTGGTATTGTTGGTACCGTTGTCGATGTGAAGGAAAACAACATCGTCATCGAGACCTCCGCTGACCAGGTTCGTATGGAACTGGCCAAGTGGTGCCTGTCCTCCAATGAGACTGCTGCCGCAGCTGCTAAGGAAGCTGCCAAGAAGAAGCAGGAAGAGAAGGCCAAGGCAAAGGCTGCCAAGAAGGCTGGCAAGTAATATTTTAAGGGCTTCGGAATATCCGAAGCCCTTTCATTTTATGATTCTTCTTTTTGTTCCATGTTGTAACCAAGAATCTCTTTTGCAATATAGATCGGTCTGTCTTTACTCTGTTCAAAGATCTTACCAACATATTCCCCAATGATTCCGATACAGAACAGCTGTGTGCTGCCAAAAAACAGCAGCAGTACGATGATCGTGGCATAGCCGGGAATATCGATGCCGCGGATCAGTTTTTCCAGGATCACAAAGACCAGATAAATTACTGCCGCAATGGCTGAGATAATACCTAGGTAGGTTGCAAGCCGCAGCGGTGCAGTCGAGAAACCGATGATTCCTTCCAGTGCGTAATTAAACAGTTTTTTGAAGCTCCACTTTGTGGTGCCGGAATTGCGTTTGCAGGCGGTATAGGGGATAAAGCAGGTATCATATCCGACCCATCCGAAAATACCTTTTGAGAAGCGGTGGTATTCACCCATTTCCAGAATGGAGTCCCGGACGCTGCGGCGGAACGTACGGAAGTCGCTGGCGTCAGACCGGATTTCCACATGGGAAATCCGATTGATGATAGCGTAAAAGCTTTTTTTCAAAAAGGAGAGTATCTTACCCTCGCCGCGGCGGTCCTGATATGCGGCGACTACGTCGCAATCCGGTTGTTCATCCAGGATCCTGACCATATCGCGGACAATTTCCGGACGCTGCTGAAGATCCGCATCAATCAGAGAAATATAATCTCCAGATGCATGCTGAAGGCCGGCATAGAGTCCTGCTTCCTTACCGAAATTACGCGAAAGGGAGATGACCTTCACAGGGCATTTCTGCGCAGAGTGGAGTTTTTTTAATCTATAGAGCGTGGCATCTTTGCTGCCATCGTTGATAAAAATGATTTCATAGTCATAGCCGCAGTCTTCAAATGCAGCGATTACAGCCTCCTGAAAGGGCTGAACATTATCCGCTTCGTTATAGCAGGGGACAATCAGGGAAAGTCTCATGGGGATCAACTCGCATTCGGTTAAATTCAATTTATTATATGCCATTTTTTAGGCACCGTCAACACGAAAAAAAGTTGACAATGCATTGAAAATGTGGTAACTTAACCATGTTAAAAGTGTAGAAGGGGAGTTTCGCATCCGAAACCAATTCAGAGAGCTGCCGGTTGGTGTGAGGCAGCGGCGGTTGGCTGCGTCTGTCGCCCCGGAGCTGTCTCCTTGAAAAAGCAGTAGAGGAGAACGGGTAAGCCCGTTACAGCGTTTGAGTGCCCATTCGATGGGAATTCAGGTGGTACCGCGGAAATGTCTTTTCGCCCTGAGTCGTTGCGGCTCAGGGCGTTTTTGTTTCCGTCCTGAAGAATCATACTCAAACAGAAGGAGAAATATTGTATGGCAAGAGAACTGCCGAAGATTTACGAGCCTCAGAATGTTGAGTCCCGGATCTACGAAATGTGGCAGGAAGGTGGCTACTTCCATGCCGAGAAGGACGAGAGCAAGAAGCCCTTCACCATTGTGATGCCTCCCCCCAATGTTACCGGCCAGCTTCACATGGGTCATGCCATGGACGCAACTCTGCAGGATACCCTGATCCGCTTTAAGCGTATGCAGGGTTTCAACGCTCTGTGGATTCCCGGTGTAGACCATGCCGGCATCGCTACTCAGATCAAGGTTGAGGAAGAACTGCGTGTCAATGAAGGTCTGTCCCGTTACGACCTGGGCCGTGAGAAGTTCCTGGAGCGCGTCTGGGACTGGAAGCAGAAGTACGGCAACCGTATTGTGGAGCAGCAGAAGAAGCTGGGCGCTTCCTGCGACTGGGACCGCGCACGCTTTACCATGGACGAAGGCTGCTCCAAGGCTGTTCGTGAAGTTTTCGTTTCCCTGTATGAAAAGGGCCTGATCTACAAGGGCAGCCGCATTATCAACTGGTGCCCCAATTGTGTCACCGCACTGTCTGATGCTGAGGTTGAATATGTTGACAAGCCGGGCCATCTGTGGCACATCCGTTACCCCCTGGCTGACGGTACCGGTGAAGTTGTTGTTGCAACTACCCGTCCTGAGACCATGCTGGGCGATACCGGCGTTTGCGTCAACCCCAACGATGAGCGTTACAAGGATATCGTGGGCAAGAAGGTCATCCTGCCGCTGGTGAACAAGGAAATCCCCATCGTTGCTGATGACTATGCTGAGATGGAATTCGGTACCGGCTGCGTTAAGATGACTCCTGCCCATGACCCCAACGACTTTGAAGTTGGTCTGCGTCATAATCTTGAAGTCATCCGCGTGCTGAACGACAACGGTGTTGTCAATGAGTTCGGCGGCAAGTACGAGGGTATGGATCGCTATGATGCCCGCAAGGCAATCGTTGCCGATCTGGAGGAGCAGGGTTATCTGGTCAAGATCGAAGACCATGCCCACAATGTCGGCACCTGCTACCGCTGCCATAAGGATGTTGAACCCATCATCTCCGCACAGTGGTTCGTGAAGATGAAGCCTCTGGCTGAGGAAGCCATCCGTGTCGTTAAGGAAGGCGAAACCAAGTTCGTTCCCGACCGCTTCTCCAAGACCTATATGAACTGGATGGAGAACGTCCGCGACTGGTGTATTTCCCGTCAGCTGTGGTGGGGCCATCAGATTCCTGCATGGACCTGTGCTGACTGCGGTCACATCACCGTTTCCCGTGACGATGTCTGCACCTGCGAAAAGTGTGGCAGCACCAACATCACCCGTGAAGAAGACGTTCTGGATACCTGGTTCTCCTCTGCTCTGTGGCCCTTCGAGACCCTAGGCTGGCCCGAGAATACCGAAGATCTGGACTATTTCTATCCCACCGATGTGCTGGTCACTGGCTATGATATTATTTTCTTCTGGGTTGCCAGAATGATCTTCTCCGGCTGCGAGCATACCGGCAAGACGCCTTTCCACACCGTGCTGATTCACGGTCTGGTCCGAGACAATCAGGGCCGCACAATGTCCAAGTCCTTGGGTAACGGCAGCGATCCTCTGGAAATGATCGAGAAGTACGGCTGTGATGCTCTGCGACTGAACATGGTCACCGGCAACTCTCCCGGAAACGACATGCGTTTCTATGTGGAACGCTGCGAAGCAATGCGTAACTTTGCCAACAAGCTCTGGAATGCATCCCGCTATGTCATGATGAATTTGGCAGATGATGCAAAGAATGAGCTGCCCGAATCTTCCAAGCTGGAAATTGCCGACAAGTGGGTCCTCAGCAAGCTGAATAATCTGATTGCTGAAGTTACTGAGAACATGGATAAGTACGAGCTGGGTGTTGCCATCCAGAAGATCTACGACTTTATCTGGGATACCTACTGTGACTGGTATATTGAACTGACAAAGGCAAGACTGTACGCTGAGGATGCTGAACGGAAACAGACTGCAATTCAGGTCCTGGTTTATGTTTTGGATCAGGTCCTGCGGCTGCTGCATCCCTTCATGCCCTTCATCACTGAAGAAATTTGGCAGTCCATCCCCCATGAGGGTGAGGCTCTGATCGTGGCCAAGTGGCCTGAGTACAGTACCGATCTGGCATTCAAGGCTGAGGAAGAGCAGATGGAGTCCGTCATGAGTGCCATCCGCGCCATCCGTAACCGCCGTACCGAAATGAATGTTCCTCCCTCCAAGAAGGCGGCACTGTTCGTCGTGACCTCCAAGCCCCAGGTATTTACTGAAGGTGAGGGCTTCCTGCAGCGTCTGGCTTATGCAGATGAAGTAACCATGCTGGAAAGCGAGCCTGAGAATCTGGACGGCATGGTGACCATTACCACTGCCGACGCCAAGCTGTATATCCCCATGGGCCAGCTGGTGGACATTACCAAGGAACTGGAGCGTATCACTAAGGAACTGGAGAAGAACCGTAAGTTCCTGGCAAGTCTTGAGACGAAACTCTCTAATGCGAAATTCGTCTCCCGTGCCCCCGAGTCTGTTGTCGCTGCCGAGCGTGAGAAGGCTCAGCGCGCAAAGGACCTGATCGCTCAGCTTGAGCAGAGCGAAGCCGCTATGAAGAAGCTGGGATAATTTTATAAACACCGAAGCAGTGCAAACCCAATGGTTTGCACTGCTTTTCTTTTTCGCATACGAATTCCGACTGCAAAACAATCCTTGCAGTTTCTATACTAATGTTGAAAAAAGCCAAGGAGGTTGATTTATGCAGTTTACAAGTTTTTTGGACCAGGGACAGTTGACCGTTGCATTGACGGGAGAAATTGACCATCACTGTGCCAAATCCTATATTCAGGCCATTGCTGCGAAAATTGAAGCCTACGCGCCGGCCACCTGTGTACTGGATTTTCAGGAGGTTACTTTTGTGGATTCCTCCGGGATTGCTGTGGTGATCAACGCGCTGCGGTGTATGACCCGGATCGGCGGACAGCTTTTGCTGACTGGCATCGGTAATCAGCCCATGCGGGTTTTTCGTACATCAGGCATTGACAAACTGGTTGAAATTAAGGAGGCAGTATCATGAAATTTGGAAACTATATGACCATGGAATTCCCCAGTAAATCCACCAATGAAGCCTTTGCCCGGACAGCAGTGGCCTGTTTTGCGGCCCAGATGGACCCGACTTTGGAGGAATTGGGTGACATCCGCACAGCGGTATCGGAAGCGGTGACCAACTGTATCGTCCATGCATACCCGGACAAGCTGGGAAATATTACATTGCGCTGCCGGATTCTAAAAGACAATACACTGGATATTGTGGTAAAGGATAAGGGCGTCGGCATTCCGGATCTGGAACAGGCCCGGAAGCCTGCTTTCACCACCGGTGGTATGGAGCGCAGCGGTATGGGCTTTACCATTATGGAAAGCTTTATGACCAGCTTTGAGGTCAGTTCCCAGCCGGGGAAAGGCACAACCGTACATATGCGCCGCAGACTGAAGCAGCGGCTATGAGTAGAACGGAAGAGCTGATTGCCCGAAGCCAGGCAGGGGATCCGGAGGCGGGTGAAGCGTTGGTTACAGAAAATGCGGGCCTGATCTGGTCGGTGGCGCGGCGGTTTATCGGGCGTGGTACGGATGCGGATGATCTCTATCAGCTGGGCTGCCTTGGCTTTTTGAAGGCGGTAGAAGGCTTTGATGTAAGTTATGGTACCCAGTTTTCCACCTACGCTGTGCCGAAAATTGCCGGAGAGATTCGCCGTTTTCTCCGGGATGATGGCGCCGTGAAAGTCTCCCGCAGTCTCAAAGAACAGGCGGCGGCAATCAAAATTGCCCGGAATAATCTGACCAGTGCCCTGGGAAGGGAACCGACTGTTCAGGAAATCTCCCGCCAGACCGGATTCAGTCCGGAAGAAATTGCTGTTGCGGAAACGGCAACAGCAGCCACAGAATCAATTCAGCGGGAAACCGGAGAAGAAGGTTTTAGTCTGGAGAATGTGTTGACAGATACAGAGTCCGAAGAGAAAATGGTGGAAGCTATTGCCCTGCGGCAGGCGATTGACCGTCTTCCGGAAAGGGAGGCCATGGTGATCAAGCTCCGCTATTTCCACAGCCTGACGCAGCAGCGGGTTGCAAAGGTACTGGATGTCAGTCAGGTTCAGGTGTCCCGGATTGAGAAGAAGGCCCTTACCAAACTGCGGGAGCTGATGACATAGAAAATTGCACTTTACCTTTCCACTAAAATGCGATAAAATAAGAGCATCTTATTTTGGACAGGTGCGCTTATGAACGAATCTTTTGAATCCCGATTTCTGACGGCCCGGCGAAATTACATTGCTGCGCAGTTTTCAAATCTGAATGATATGCAGCGTGAGGCGGTTCTTACCACAGACGGTCCGCTGCTGTTGCTCGCCGGCGCGGGCAGCGGTAAAACCACCGTACTGATTAATCGAATTGCCAATCTGATGAAATATGGCAGTGCTGCAGACAGCTATGAAATCCCTGGTACAGTAACCGAAGCGGATGTGGAGTTTTTGGAACAACTGACAGAGCCGGTCTGCGATTCTGAACGTTGTCGGGCAGATGATCTGTGCACGCTGCATCCTGCGCTACCCTGGAGCATCATTGCCATTACCTTTACCAACAAGGCTGCCAACGAACTGAAAGAGCGGCTTTCTGTTCTGCTGGGTCCTGAGGCCCAGGATATCTGGGCAATGACCTTCCATTCTGCCTGTTGCCGGATTCTCCGTCGTGACATCGAGCGTATGGGTTATAGCCGCAGCTTCACGATCTACGATTCCTCTGATTCGGAGCGTGTGATGAAGGATATCATCAAGGATATGGGGCTGGATGACAAGACGTTCCCTGCCAAGGTGGTG
>JAGAUY010000019.1 GCA_017620525.1 Oscillospiraceae bacterium
CATCATATCACCATTCTCATCACCGACCATGATCCCTTTCTCGCGAAGATAGGCGGCGGCAGTGGTCAGCTCGGACTTGCTTTCTGCAGCAAATGCAGGAACTGCTACACTCAGGCAAATGGTACAGGCCAGAGCGCAGGTCATCAGCTTCTTGAAGTATCTCTTCATGAGTGGGTTCCTCCTTTTATCTGTTATATCCTGCTTTTACGAAAAATGCATAGGTTTTTCAACAGAGTAAGGAAGCGTACACTTCAATCGACTTCTACGGCCTGAACGCACCAACGGTGGCTGGAGTCGTCTTTCACACAGGTGATCAGGGTGATGCGGTTGTCCGAAGTGCCCTTCAGATAGCTCCAATCATCGTTTCGGATGGTGGTAACAGTCTCCACTTCGTAGGTGCGGGTGCCCTCGCTGGTGGTGTAGGTGATCTTATCGCCGGGCTCCAGTTCCTTGATGTCACCAATCACATATTTGGCGCCGCGGTTGTGGCCGCAGATGCCAACATTACCGTCCCAAACGGAGGTGGAGGAGAAATGGGCCACGCCCTTGCTCATGCTGCTGGAAGTCTCACCCTCCCACACATAGTAGCGGCTGATGCCAATGGCAGGAATGGAGATCCGGCCGACAGCGCCATTGGACAGGCAGAAGTCTTTGGAGTATTTGGTGAATGCGATGGGATTGGGCAGCAGAGTTGTGTTGCCACCAAGAGAAACACCGGGCGCCAGTACGCTGGAACCGCCGCCGCTTACACCATAACTGCCAGTTACACCATAGATGCCGTTACCAACGACACCGCCGATGCTCTGCTGGAGGTTGGTGAAGACTCGCTTTTCCATGATGCCGGTCTGGGTGGTGGAGAGAACACCGTAGGGCAGTTCGGGAATCTGATAATCTACCAAATTGGTACCGCCGTAGTTATAACGGGCGTTGTAGGTTTCCTCATAGGAGGTGGAGGGATAGTAGTCGGTGTTGTCAACACCATCGAAGGTGTATTCTGCTGCACTGGCACTGACCGCCATGGAGGAGATCATCGTCACGAGTAGCAGGGCCATGGAGAGAAGTCGTTTCATGTCGGTACCTCCTCAATTGTCGCAAGGGTGTCTACATCGAACTCATGCCAGTCACCCGGTTTGCTCTGGAGAACGGTATAGGTATGTGCGCCGTTCGCACAGTGAACATGGAACTCTTTGCCCTCAAGCTTCTTTGCAAGAGATTGCTTCAGTTCGACGGCAACAGTTCCGGTGGGATAAGGATCTACCTCGCAGAGATTGATGCTGGGATACTTGGCATCAACCCGGAACTTGGCGATCAGCTTATAGTCACGAGGCTTGTCGCCGGGAACATAGACATAGACGTTCTTGCGGCGCAGGAACAGGAAAATCAGAAGACCGATCAGCAGCAGAGAGAGCAGAATGACTGCGGCCATAAGCACCTGTTCAGAAGTGAGTGTGAAACCTGCGGACTCCTCCGGGATCTCCGGCAGGATCTCCGTGCCGGTATAGACTACCGTGTAGGTGATGTTCTTGATGCCTTCGGATGTCACTTCGCCATGGTATTCAGCAGTAGTGACATAGCCTGTGGCTGCTTTGTAGCTGCTTGTAGCAGAGTAGGTGGCGACAGCCTGGAACTGAGAAGGGACAAGAGACTCGCCGACCAACGCCGTTCCGGTGACCTGCCAATCCACATTGGCAAGGGACAGTGTCTTACCGTTCTTGACGGTGGTGGCAGGGACATAAGACATATCGTTGCGGTCCAGATTGCCGATTACCTTAGTCTCGGTGGTCTTGCTGTACTTGGTGGTGTAGCCAGCCGCCTCAGTAGTCAGGGTGGTGTGGTCCAAAGACAGCTCACCGGAAAAGCTGCCATCATCGTATTCGATGCTGGGTGCCAGCTCGGCAAGGATCTGAGTCAAATCGTTTTTGGCCGTTTCCACGGTAATGATCTGCACCATATCCTTGGTTTCCAGGAAGGGGTGTTCTTCTTTCGTGGTATAGGCCCAGGAATAAGTAAAGCCGTCATACTCGAATGACGGCTCTTTCAGCGTCTCCGGGTCGATATCCGGAGCGAGGGTATAGGTTTTTACAAGCCGCTGCTGGCCGTTCAGGTTTTCAGTCACGAAGGTATCCGGCACTTCAGCAGCAAAGGCGCTGGTTGCCATGGACAGGACAAGTAGCAGACACAACGCCAGGTGTCTTAAATGCTTCATAAGCGGCTCCTTTACAAGTTTTGTTTGATGATGCGAGTGATAATGCCTACGGCAACGCCCATTTCCTCGTCGATGCGAGTTACATGGAAGCTGATATCATCCTTCTTTCCGGGGGTGCGGCGGTCGTAGCAGGAATGAGCAATGGCGTTTACACCGTTATTCAGCCGGATGTAGACCACGCCGTTGCGGACTTCGGTAACTCGACCTGCATATCGGGACTGGGGAATGATTTTTTGCAGATTATCGATGTTGTTCGTGGAAGAGACACTGCGCACATCGGCGGAGATGGTGATGTTCTCGACATCAGGCCGCTCAACTTTGAGAATACGCACCAGAATGCGGTCGCCCACAAAGAAGTGGTCACGGGCATTGCCGATCCATTCCCAAGAGAGGCCCTGGGCACGGATGGAACACTCCACTCCGAAAACCTCGACACGAATGATTTTCTCTGCCACAGCAACGACACGAGCCTGAACGACACGGCCCTCATAGATCATGGGCTCGCCCAGCTCGTCGGTATCCATGTAGAAGGTCTGCCGCTTTTTGAGCATAGCGTCCTTCCGGCTGGCGACAATGCTGCGGGACTTGTTTTCGATGCCCTTCACGATGAAGTCGATCTCGGAGCCAAGCCGCGCGTTGAGCACACGGCTGAGCTGTTCCATCAGGTCGATATACTCTTCACCGGTGGGCATCCTGCCAACCTGAAGCATCATCTGCTTAATGGGGATCGCCACACGGAAGCCCTTGTAGTTGACGACCGCAATCGTCAGACCGGATTCAGTATGCTCAATTCCATCCAGAGTACCGGTCAGAATGCGGCGAGTGCGGTAGGCGTTCTGGACTTCATGCCAGATGGTGGCTTCCCGTTCCTCTTCGGTCTGTACTTCATCTTTGGCGTCAATGGTCAGAATCCGTTCACGACGGGCCATATAGGCCGGGGATCGCAGAGCGGTATTTGCTTCCGTTTGAATGGGTAACTCAGGCAGCGGCTGGGCCTTTTCATCCTCGGAGAGCAGAAGCAGGTCATCCGCACTGTAGCCGGCATCTGCCTGTTCAGGCTGAGGTTCTTCGGGAGCATCTACCGGATGCGTCCCGCTTTCACCCAGTTCCTGGAGAAGATCACCGTACTCACCTTCGTCGGTGGGCACAGCATCAGTGGAGACCGATTCTTCGGAAACGGCTTCGGACTGATCAAACGAATTGTTCTCGTCGGCCGATGCGGTGTGCTCCTGTGCTGCTTCATCCATGCTGCTTTCGGAGGTGACATCGGGCACAGCGTTTTC
>JAGAUY010000020.1 GCA_017620525.1 Oscillospiraceae bacterium
CATCATATCACCATTCTCATCACCGACCATGATCCCTTTCTCGCGAAGATAGGCGGCGGCAGTGGTCAGCTCGGACTTGCTTTCTGCAGCAAATGCAGGAACTGCTACACTCAGGCAAATGGTACAGGCCAGAGCGCAGGTAATCAGCTTCTTGAAGTATCTCTTCATGAGTGGTTTCCTCCTTTTATCTGTTATATCCTGCTTTTACGAAAAGTGAACAGGTTTTTCAACAGAGCAAGGAGACGCACACTTCAATCGACTTCTACCGCCTGGACGCACCAACGGTGACTGGCATCATCTTTCACGCAGGTGATCAGGGTGATTCTGTTGTCGGAGGTGGCCTCCAGATAACTCCAATCGTCATTGCGGATGGTGGTTACGATCTCAACCTCGTAGGTTCGGGTGCCTTCGCTTGTGGTATAGGTGATCTTATCGCCGGGTTCCAGTTCCTTGATGTCGCCAATCACATACTTGGCACCGCGGTTGTGGCCGCAGATGCCAACATTGCCGTCCCAAACGGAGGTGGAGGAGAAATGAGCCAATCCCTTGCTCATGCTGCTGGAAGTCTCACCCTCCCACACATAGTAACGGCTGATGCCGATGGCAGGAATGGAGATTCGGCCGACAGCGCCATTGGACAGACAGAAGTCTTTGGAATACTCGGTAAATGCGGTGGGATTGGGCAGCAGAATCGTGCTGCCGCCAAGCGAAACGCCGGGAGCCAGCACACTGGAGCCGCCGCTTACACCGTAACTGCCGGTCATACCATAGATGCCGTTGCCAACGACACCGCCGATGCTCTGCTGGAGGTTGGTGAAGACCCGCTTTTCCATGATGCCGGTCTGAGTAGTGGAGAGCACACCATAGGGCAGCTCGGGAATCTGATAATCAACCAGATTGGTGCCGCCGTAATTATAACGGGCGTTGTAGGTTTCCTCGTAGGAGGTGGAGGGATAGAAGTCGGTGGTGTCAACACCGTCGAAGGTGTAGTCTGCTGCACTGGCACTGACCGCCATGGAGGAGATCATCGTCACGACCAGCAGGGCCATGGAGAGAAGTCGTTTCATGTGGGTACCTCCTCAATCGTTGCAAGGGTGTCAACATCGAACTCGTGCCAGTCACCCGGTTTACTCTGGAGAACGGTATAGGTATGTGCGCCTTTCGCACAGTGAACATGGAATTCCTTGCCCTCAAGCTTCTTGGCAAGGGGACGCTTCAACTCGATGGCGACCGTACCGGTGGGATAGGGGTCAACTTCACAGAGGTTGATACTGGGGTACTTGGCATCGACACGGTACTTGGCGATCAGCTTATAGTCACGAGGCTTCTCACCGGGGACATAGACATAGACGTTCTTGCGGCGCAGGAACAGGAAAATCAGAAGGCCAATCAGCAGCACGGAGAGCAGAATGACTGCGGCCATAAGCACCTGTTCGGAAGTGAGTTTGAAGCCTGCGGGTTCCTCCGGGGTCTCCGGCAGGATCTCCGTGCCGGTATAGACCACCGTATAGGTGATGTTCTTGATGCCTTCAGAAGCCACTTCGCCATGGTATTCAGCAGTAGTGATATAGCCCGTGGCTGCCTTATAGCTGCTGGTGGCAGAGTAGGTAGCAACAGCCTGGAACTGGGAAGGAACAAGAGACTCGCCGACCAACGCCGTTCCGGTGACCTGCCAATCCACATTAGACAGGGACAGTGTCTTTCCATTCTTGACGGTGGTGGCGGGGACATAAGACATATCATTGCGGTCCAGGTTGCCAATGACTTTGGTCTCAG
>JAGAUY010000021.1 GCA_017620525.1 Oscillospiraceae bacterium
CCCCTTGACAAATTTCGCATGTGTGTTATAATACAAAAGCTGTCTGACACAGCGAACCGAATACGGGGGTATAGCTCAGCTGGGAGAGCGCTTGAATGGCATTCAAGAGGTCAGCGGTTCGATCCCGCTTATCTCCACCAAAAAACACCGACTTTTACCACAAAAGTCGGTGTTTTTCTAACTTTCTGAGGATTTTTGAAGTTCCGGGTCAACAAAAAAGTCAACAGAAGAGGTCATTTTCGCCCTCTGAGCCGTCGAAAGGACGGTCAAGATGGCTTACATTCAGGAAAAGGTAAAAGGAAAGAAGATAGTCTCTTTCAAGTTCAAGGCTTGTATGGGACGGGATGCCAACGGCAAGCAAATCTTCAAGTGTAAGACTTGGTATCCCCCCGCTGACCTCACTCCCGCAAAGGCTCGTAAGGAAGCCCAAAAGGTGGCGGGGGTCTGGGAGGAAGAAGCGAAGCAAGCCTACCTCAAGGAACAGGAGGAAAAAGCCGTGGCGGGTGAACTCCCCCCTCCCGCTCCTGTTTACACCTTCGATAGTTTCGTCAATGAAGTGTGGATACCGCTCTGTGTGCGGGATGGCTCCCACCGCCCCGCTACTGTGGCGATGTACACCAACATTCTCAAAATCATCCTCCCGCAGTTCAAGGGAGTTCCCCTTGCCGAAATCTCCGGTGTGCGTATCTCTCAATACCTTCGATGGCTCCGCAATGAGTACCGCAAGCCAGATGGCAAGCCGTTGGCAGAGAAGTCCATCAAGCACCACTACAATGTACTGAACCTGATCTTTGGTTTTGCGGAGAAGCAAGACATCATCCAGAAGAACCCCATGAAGAAGGTAGACCCGCCGAAGGTGTCGAAGCGGGAGGTTGATGCCTTGACAGAGGATGAAGCTGTCCGGTTCTTCAATGCTCTACTGACCTGTGATTTTGAGTTCCGGTGTATCCTCCAAGTCCTTATCACTACTGGACTTCGGCGGGGTGAATGTCTGGGGCTTCAATGGACGGACATCGACTTTCTCAATGGAACGCTGACCGTGAACCGCTCCACAACCTACACCCCCGAATGCGGTATCATTGTGGCACAACCCAAGACCGCACACTCCATCCGCACGATCCCGGTTGTTCCAAGCACATTGGCTCTCTTGAAGCAACTCCAAAAGCAACAGGAGCGGGAGCATCCCGCAACTCTGCTCTCGGGAGCCTTTGTTTTCAGCCGTCCAGGCGATCCCTTTGAGCCTCGTGATCCAAGTGCCATCACCCGGCACATGAAGCGGTTTGTCAAGACTGCGGGGCTTCCTGATGTGTCTCCGCACGATCTGCGACATTCCTGTGCCAGCCTGCTCCTGAGTAGCGGGGCGGACATCAAGAGCGTTCAGGAGATTTTGGGACACGCTGATGCCAGCACCACCCTGAATTTCTATGTCAAAACCGACTTGAAGCAAATGCGATCCGCAACGGAGAAGTACGCAATGGCTTTTGGTCTGTAAGTTCGTACAAGTTTGTACATCTTTTTACAAGATAGCACAAGAGAGAGGAAGTTCGTACAACTTCCTCTCTCTTTGTATCTGTTAGTACATCTCTGCGATCCCTTTGACATAGTTCCCCATTTCCTCAACCACTTCGGGCGGGGAGACTACACGAACACCCTTTCCCAGACCGCAGAGCCATCCATAGAACTGCGGGCTTGTCTCAATAACCGTAGTAAAGGTGAAGTGCTTTTCGTCCTCGTAGGCCAACACCGCATCCCTGCCGAAGCGATCCAGAACCACATTTGCCAGATAGTTGGCAAACCGCATCTTGACCGTCTTTTCCTTACCGGAGAACATATTGAACATCCGCAGAGGTCGCTTGCTGATGTCCATTTTGCTGAATACTTCTTTTCCGGTTCTCTTCTGGGGGACAATGCCGATGTGATCCATTTTATCCACACGGAAATGCTTCATTTCCCCGCTCTCATAAGCCAGAAGATAGTAGTTATTGTCGCTCCATAACATTGCGTAGGGGCTTGCCACATAGTCTTTCTTGTAGTAGACCTTCTCTTTCCTCTGGTTGAAATAGTAGTATTTGAACTTGATTTGCCAGTCATTTGCGATGGCTCGGTGAAGATCGTCAAGGTCGTAGAAAATGCGGTCGTTTTGACTGCGGACACGGTTAGGAACATAGCACCGTCGATCAAGGTACACACGATCAAATCGGCTTGCTTTCTTTTTCAGTTTGTCCGTCAGCTCCTTGGCTTTCTTTTGGGTGATGAAGCGGGAGGACTGAACGCAGTCGATCAATAGTTGAAGTTCCTGTGTTTCAAATTCACGATCCAAGAGCCTCCATCCCCGTGTCCGTCCATCGTACTGGGTTTCATAGCCATACTCACCCAAAAGGCGAAGATCAGAGCAGACGGTTTTCTGCTCAACTGGGACACTGTATTGGTTCTCCAAGTGTTCGATAATTTCAGAGACTTTTACTGTGTGGGTTTCGTCTGTTTCTTCCAGAAGATAGTTGAGAAGATAGAACAATTTCAGCCGTTGATTTTCCGACCGTCCTTTGCCCTTCTTCTTGTGCTTTTGGTTTTGCTTCTCAATCCGCTCGTTGATTTCCTCTCGGGACAATCCCCATTTCTCTTGGTCTGCCATACTTTCCCTCCCGCATTGGGATTTTTTGATATTGTAGCACATCAAGAGCAAAGAAAAAAGGGTAGAATACTCTACCCTTGATTTTCATTATCATCCCTGATATACTTCATTATATCACCGACTTCGCAGTCAAGTATTTTACAGAATGTATCAATGGTGTGGGTGCTGACACTCTCATTCCGTTTCAATCGTGTAATCTGTCCGGGACTGACATTGTACTGTTTGATAAGAGCATACTGTGTGATCCCTTTCTCTTTCAGTATGTTCCACAGGTTATCGTAAGAAATCACCGAAGCCAGCCCCCCTTCCTTACTTGACATCATAACCGAATGCGGTGTATAATCATATTTACCAATATCGGTTATTGTTTTTATGAAAGAAAGAGAGGGAAATGCATGAAAGCAATGGTTTGCGAAATGTGTCAGAGCAATGAACTGATCAAGCAGGACGGTGTGTATGTTTGCCAACATTGTGGAACAAAATACACCGTAGAGGAAGCCCGGAAGTTAATGGTTGAGGGTTCAGTAAAAATTGACCATTCTGACGAACTGATAAAGTTATACGAAGTTGCGCGGAGAGCAAAGGCCGATCATAATTCGGAAAATGCACAAAAATATTATGAACTGATCCTGTTGAGCGATCCTCACAGCTGGGAAGCAAATTTCTATTCTGTATATTTCCAAGCCATGAATTGCAAGATCGCAGAAATAGAAAATGCCGCGGACCGACTGACTAATGCACAGGGATCGATAATCGAACTCATCAAGACGAACATTCAAAATCCGGAAGAGCAGCAAAGGATCATTGATGAAATTACAGAAAAAGTGATCAACGTATCTTGGACTTTACATAATGCTGCCTATGCGCATTATCATAATATCGATCCTTCGATACGAGGCAACTATACGCAGACATATGTGAGAAATTGCAAGGCGGCAAGTCGTATGCTGTTCCTTTTCGGCAATGGGATCGTCGAGTCTTTTGGTGATGCTTACGGTTATATTGCTGCTACCTGTTGGAAGGTTGAAGTGCAGCAGGAAATCCGTATCATGGATGCCTATGCTATGGTGAAGCCATTGAGAGAAGCGCATAAAAATGGTATTATTTATGCGGCAGAGCGTGTCCGAAAGTATGATCCGTCATATCAAATGCCGGAAATAAAGACAGGTGGATGCTATGTTGCGACCGCTGTCTACGGCTCTTATGATTGTCCCCAAGTTTGGACACTCCGCCGATTCCGCGACTGTACTTTGGCTGAAACTTGGTATGGACGTACGTTTATCCGCGCCTATTACGCGATCAGCCCCACCCTTGTAAAATGGTTTGGCAGTACCGAATGGTTCAAAAACCTTTGGAGACCCACCCTTGACCGCATGGTTGTAATGCTTAATAAGAGTGGTGTAGCAGATACACCTTACGATGATAGAGTATGGTAAAAATGTGGAGCGGACTTATGTCCGCTCCTTTTTCATACCAACTATTCACCGAACGCTGTGGAGTGTTGTCCCTCATAATCCCCTACCACATCTAGAACCACCCTTGCGCCCAAACGGAAGCCCTCAATGAAGGTATCCGTGTCCCGAATGATGGTAATGTCATCGTGGAGCACCCGTAGAACATTCAACTGTTCGTTTGCTTCTGGAGAGAGAAGGGCAGTGAACTTCTCCATCTCTTTACACATCTTTCCAAGAGCCTTTCGGTATTCACCGCCGGGAGTGAGTGTCCGGTCGGCGGGTGAGTAGCCTCCCCGCCAGAGCCGATCCAGAACATACAACCCGCACACCCCCTCTTACACGCTGATGGTGAAGCGACGGCTGGTGGTCTGCTTGGTGTAAGCCTTGTAGACCTCGGGCATAACCTTCTTGAAGGCGGTGCTGTCGAAGCGATTGGAGAGGACGGTAGCCCATCTGACGATGTACTGACCTGCGATCAGTTCTTCCACCTCTCTGGCCTCCATTTCAGCCTTGATGGAGTTGCGGATGGTATCGGCTTCGCCCTTCATCTCTTCGATCATGGCTTCGTACTTATTCAGCAGTTCGATCTTGGCGAGCAGTTCGATTTTAGACATAGTTGGTATCTCCTTTGATGTTTGAAATGTTCCACCCTGTTGTAGTGTTTGTTATGGGGGTCGCTTACCGGGTGGCCTCTGTTGTCCCCTCTCATTTACAAGGATATTGTACCATAAAAGGTACACGATATCAATTGACGAATGTACCAAAGTTGGTACATTATATTTGTATACTTTTTGGTACAAAATGCGTTGACATTGCTCTTGAAATGCTGTATACTTTATGGTACAAAGGAGGAGAGACTATGCCTGTTTCCTATGCCAAACTCTTCGATCTTATGAACCAGAAGGGATTGAAGAAGGTAGACCTTCGCAAGGTCTACAAAATCAACCCCAAGACGGTGGACAGCCTCGTGAATAACCGAAGCGTGACCGTTGACACCATCATCCAACTCTGCGAAATCCTCGACTGCCAGCCCGGCGATCTGATGGAGTACATCCCCAAAGAAGTCCAGGAGTGAAGCACCGGAGGGGTGGGGGGTGTATTTCGGGAAGTCCAGACCTCTGGAAACAGAAGGTCAAATGGGGTGGCTCACCCGCCCACGAAATGACACTTTTGATTTGGAGGACGGTTCTCCCGCCTGTCTGCGGTAGAGCCTCACAACCCCGTCAGACGGCTACAAACGACAAAAACGGCGAGAAGTTCCACTTGGGAACCTCTCGCCGTTCTTCATTTCCAGTCTTTCAGAAGGTCATCCAGAGCCATGTCAAGGGCTGTTCTCATGCTCTTCTACATGATACTCAATATCTCCTTTTCCAGAATGGACTGCTGACGCTTCTTATTTTTCTTCTTTTTCTCTTTGTCCTTGGTGCTATCTACTCTCATTTGATAACCACCTTGCTCGTGATCCTGACCTCGGGGATTTCATTCGCCTCTGCTTCCGCTCTTTGGGCTTCCTTCCGTGCTTCGTATTCTCGAACGATCTTCCTGCGTGCCGAATACAAAATCTGCTCCGGAGTGTAGCCGTCTTTATACATCGTTGGATAGTAGTCTGGGATTTTGCTGTCTAAATACTCGAATATACCCATTTTTACACCGCCTTTCTCTACTTTTACTGCGTTTTGGGCGGTTTTGGTTATACAAAAAAGGCCAACTAAGTCGGGCTATTAACACTAATAAGAATAGTAGTTAGTGTCAATAGCCTGACTTGGTTAGCCCTCGTATTCGCTCTCAATCGACTGTTGAATGAGCGAAAGCATATATTCAATTTTGTCATTGTAGATACCATTGACCTCGGGGATCGGCTGTTTCCGTGCTACCCCTCCAAAGTCCGCACGCATATTGCCAATAGCATCGAAAGTATTCAGCCCGGTGCTGAGGTCATCCCAGTAATTGTGCCACGCTTCCAGATACTCGGCATGGTCGCTGAACCGTTGCTCCTTCTTGTTGGCAAAATAGTAGATGAAGTTCTTTGTGTAGCGGTTGATAAGGTTGTTCGCTTCCAGTCTGCGGGTGTAGGTGGCGATGGTCTGACGGGTCAGGTGTTGTCCCATCTTCTCCATCCAAGTTTCCTTCACTTCGTCGGGCATAGCCATAAAGACTTCATCTTCAAAGAAGTGATAAAGGAAGTTTCGTAGTTTGATGAAGTCGGTATTCGCATCGAAGCCCAGTTCAATGATGGCGAATATCTTGAAGGGGTCAGGTATCGCCCTAATGGTATAGACAGCCCCTTCGCCCCGTCCGCACACATCGAACACGATCCCGTAGCGGGTCAGTTTACGGTCAATACCTTGCTTACTGTTTGTGCCGAAGATGCGGGTCATCTCGGCTTTGGGATACGCACAGCCAATCTCTAACATTTTATAGTCCTTTCTCGTTTCAAGTCATCTTATTGACACTAATTATAGATAATATTACTGTCAATAGCCTGACTTGATTTTACGCTACTTCTTCCAGTTCCTCTGCGTTGGGTGCCTCAACAGGCACCACATACAGTTTGCCATTCTTGAACTCGGGAACATCCTTGTAGTGAGGGAACTGCTTGACGAACCATGCCTTGACATACTGGTAGCCTCTGTCCGCACTCTTTACCTTCTGGAACTGATCCATCAGTTCATCAGCATTGTCGAACAGACGGATGTACTTCTCCATCCGCTCATAGGTCAGACCCTTGGCGGGATTGGCAGTCTTGGGGGAACGGTGGGTCTTGCGCACAACCCGCAGACGGGGGAAGTCTCTCTGTAAGCGGGTCAGGATTTCGTACTCTTCGGTGGTGGGATCGTAGGCTTTCAGGGCGAAGTCAGCGGTCATCGTCAGGGTCATCTTGGTGAAGTCGATGCGATAATTGGTAGAGCGGAGAGAAGTAGTGGTAGCCATAGTAGTCATTTCCTTTCTTATTCGTTGTCTTTTGGATTAGGCGATTGCCAGCTCGGGAGTTGCGGGAGCCTTGTCTTCGGGCTTCTGGGAGGTTGCTACATCAGCGAAGTCAATGTCCTGATAATTGGGGTACTTATTCAGGAACCAGCCCTTGACCTTGCCGTAGTAGCCGTTCATACCTTTGTAGAACTTCTTGACTTCATCGAACTCTGCGATAGCGACATCATCACGGATGTAGTTCTTGATGATGAAGTCCATGCGGGCGATAGTCAGACCATCGTGCTTTTCCTTATTCTTGTTTTCCTTGGCGGTACGCATCACGATGGAGAAATCAGGGAAAGCCTTGTGGAGTTCTGCCAGATAACGGAACTCTTCGGTGCCGGGGGTGTAAGCGTTCTTTGCGAAAGCCTTAGTCATCACGATGGCATTACCCTTAACCACACAACCATTGAACTTCTTCATAATAAATCCTTTCTTTTCTGCCTTTTGGCATTTGCGATTTTATCTTGGGATCGTCTACCCTTTATTTTCGTTTTGGAGAGGTTTTGTTTGTTTATCTCTCTCAATCTTTACACCCAGATTATACAAAAAGTAGTATCCAATTCTTTGGATACTACTCTTGTAGGAAGAAAAGATTTTTGAAGTTTTCTTGACTGCCTCTTGGCTTACTTGTAGCCTCTTGTCTCTATCACATAACAGGTCAAAGGAACAGGTAAAGACTTGTACGAACTTGTACGATTTTGTGATTTTGGGGCTTGACAGGGCGGGTCAACAGGAGGTAAAATTTTGTTGACCGGAAGTGGACTTGCTTCTGGAAAATCATTATAAAAGTACGGCAAAAGGGTGCTTGAATGGCTAAAAGCCATCTGCGGGAGGGCCAAAAGTTGGCCCGGAAGCAGATGGCATTCAAGAGGTCAGCGGTTCGATCCCGCTTATCTCCACCAAAAAACCTCGAAATCGTGAGATTTCGAGGTTTTTCTTGTCTTTTTTACCAGTTTTGACACTCAAATTCTGACTATTTTCAACAAGGTCGAAACAGCAAAATATGTCGAAACACTGCAACAAGAATGCGACAAGAATCATTTTCGCTCCAAAATCGGCCATTTTTCGTACATTGCGTCCATTGTGTCCATTTAGGGATTACCTAAATCCTATGATGAACGCTTAAAAGATTCACTAAAAGGGAAACTGCAGCAAGTATATGAAACAAACGAGATACAGACAGCTTGGGCTCGCGAAGAGAATAAGGATGAGGACTGGTTTAATAAGGCTGTTTCCGTAAACGCTACCAATATGGCTCTATCGGAACGCGAAAAGTATCTCGTCGATTTGTATAAGTGTAATTTGCAAAAAACAACAAACGCCAAATATGTTTATGCGTATCGACTTTGCTATTCTGATAAGAACCAAACATATTACTATCTTATCCATGCAACCCATAACATTCAGGGCATTACTTTTATGAAAGACAGTTTTGCTTCTGTGAATAATGGCAGAGTCGAATATCTTGGTAAACATCAAGACAGTATTTCCTTAACTGATTATAGCATACACCCAAACACTCTTCAACAAATTAAGTATACATGGAGCGTGAACCTGGAAGGTCCGGGGACCGCGGGCTTTGCGGATCGTACTGAGAAATCGGTATCAGATTCGAGTTCTGCGCGCTCTGCCAAATATGCGGACATAGCTCAGCTGGTAGAGCAGCGCCCTTTTAAGGCGTGGGTCGGGGGTTCGATTATATTAGGGTATGATTGCCACCGGCAATCATCGGTATTGTTCATTCGCTGCGCGGAGCCTCCCCTCTGTCAGCACCATCTCATGGTGGATGTAACCAAGCGGTAAAGCAGCGGATTGTGGTTCTGCCTATCGCGGGTTCGATTCCCGTCATCCACCCCACTTGGAACCGTAGCTCAGGGGTTGAGTGCAAACTAAAAATCCGCGTGACGCTGGTTCGAGTCCAGTCGGTTCCTCCAAACAGCAAGGGCGACTTCCGGAAGGAAGCCGCCCAACGTATTTAGTATAGCACAAAGATTGCAGAAATGTCTATTCTCATTTTATCTTAAGTTTGCCTTATTTTCTTATGGAACATCCCATCTTGAAAAGATCGGCATCCGGCGTTATTATAAAAATACAAAAAGGAGTGAGTCCAATGTACTAAGGAATCTTCCCATACTAAAGAAAGTAGAGGTTACGTAAATGCTGGAACCCAACAACTTCTAAAACCCCTGACGGTAGGTGTCAGGGGTTTTAAATTTTGCAGCGAGGTCCCATGCAAAAAACTGTCACATAAAATCAAGTTGGTAACAAAACGCAAGATAATAGTTGAAATATGCACAAAATAGGTGTTGACATTTTAATCCTAGAGTGGTAATATATGCGAGGTCTGAGGCGAACCAAAAAGTTCAAAACAGACAATCCAAGTAACCAGAACCTAAAGCGAAAGCCAAGGGGAATGGCCGGGCTGGAAACAGGAGGCCAGAAGCTGCGTAGTGCCTGTGACACGAAACAGCTGCAAGGAGAAAGGAATTGCAGGAAGCTGAGTACCGAAACCGGAAGGAGCGCATGGAAACAGGCGCGACGGAAGGGGAAAGCCGTGAAGCGAGAGCGGAACGGAAAGCACCGGAAAGAACCACTGCGAGGGGAAGCCGGGATGAAGGGAAAGGAAAGCGCAGAGGCTGAGTAGTCAGAACAGAAGATGAGCGGACGAAAGGAAGCGAGTCGGACGGGAAAAGGCCGAAAAGAAGGGGACGCAAGGAACCAGAGGAAGGCAGGCACCAGGAAAGCGGCTGCGGGAGCGGAACTGGGAGGGACTAAAGGAAACCAGCAGAAAAGCCAAGTACGAGAAGCGGAAGGGAAGCACGGGAAACCGGGTGGAGCAGAAGTGGAAAGCCAGGGAAGCGAAAGCGGAGATGACGGCACCGGGAAAGCAGCTGTGAGGCAGAACCGGGAAGAACGGAACGGAAGAACAGGAAAGCTGAGTAGCCGGAAGCGGAACGGAAACAGACGAAAGAAAGTGGACGGGAAGCGGAAAAGACCGAAACCGGGAGGATGAGGTAAGCACTCGTGGAACAGCTGTGGGAGCGAAGCGAGGAAGGGCGAAAGGAAACAAACAGGAAGCCGAGTAAGGGAATCCGGGAAGCAAGCTCAAGAGATTGAGCGGAGGGAACGGAGGAGATCAGGGAAGCGAGAGCGGAACTGAGCACGGGAGAAGCCACTGTGAGGCGAGGCCCGGAAGCGCTGAAAGGAAGAAACAGAGGCTGAGTAGTGAGATGCTAAAACGGAAGCGGACGAAAGAATGCGGAAGTCAGGCACCGGCCCCGGAGGTAAAACCAAAAGGGGATCACCTGTGGAACAGCTGCGGGAGCGAAGCAGGGCAGGACGAAAGGAAACGGGCAGCGAAGCCGAGTACGGGAACCGGGAGAGAACGCATGAGAGATCAGGCGGGAAGGAACGGGGAAACCGAGGAAGCGAGAGCGGAGACGGGCACCGGGAAAGCAGCCGTGAGGCGGAACCGGGAAGAGAAGGAAAGGAAGAAACGGGAGGCTAAGTAGCTGGAATCGGAAGTGAAGCGAGCGAAAGTGAGCTGAGCGGAAGAGGAAAACGCGAAAGCGAGCACCTGAGGAACGGCTGTGGGAGCGAATCAGGGAAGAGCGAAAGGAAACGAACAGGGGCGCTGAGTACCGGAACTGGGAAGGAACGCATGGGAAACCAGGCGGGGCAGAACGGGAAAAGCCGAAGGAGCGAAAGCGAGAGCGGCACACTGAGGAAGCCACTGCGGGGCGGAGACAGGAAGAAAGGGAAAGGAAGCGCAGAGGCTGAGTAGTCAGAATCCAAAACTGAAGCGACCGAAAGGGAGCGAAAACAGCGGAGGTCAGAAAGTTGACTGGATAGCGGCGATAGGCCGTGTGAAGGTCAGGCCCAGAGAGGTCGGAAGCGAAAGCGGAAGACAAGGGTGAGCCGGAAAGAAGCAGCTGCAGAGATTGAAGCCGGCGGAAGACGAAAGGAAATTGCAGACGAAACTAATCGTTAAGCTGCGTGAGTGGAGGCCGAAAGGCTGACACCACCACTTAATGATGGTGGAGAAAAAAGCAAAGCAGTCTCGACTGAAAAGTCGGGGCTTTTTTGTTTTTCCATGGAATTCTTACGCTCCGAAAGGGGCGTTTTTTATTGCCTGCCGCAGCATCCCATGATATAGTGAAGATATCCAAGAAAAAGGAGCGCTGCTCATGAAAAAGTACCCCATCAGCCGGGAATTCTTCCCCTGGAATCTCTTCGCGCCACCCATCAGTGAAAAGTTCCTGGCCATGTCCGTTCCCCATATGAAGCCGCCGAAATCACTTTGGCGGGATAAGGAACTGGATGTGACTACCCATGAGATTACCAGCTACGACGGAGGGAAGATCACCTGCTTCCTGCTGTCCCCCAAGAGTCTGCCTGAAAAAGCCCCCTGTTTGCTTTATCTCCACGGCGGCGGTTTCGTGCTGGAAGCCGCGGGTTACCACTATTCCAATGCCATGCAGTATGCCAAGGAAGTAGGATGCAGGGTGGTATTTCCCCTGTACCGGCTGGCGCCTCAGCACCCCTTCCCTGCTTTCTATGAGGACTGCTATGCCGCCTTTGGTTGGGCTTATGGCAATGCAGAGGAACTGGGTATTGATATCGACCACATCGGTATCGGCGGTGACAGCGCAGGCTCCACTTTGGCGGTAGGCGTATGCCTGATGGCAAGGGAACGCAGTCACCCGGTAAAGTTCCGATTCCAGATGCTCCCCTACCCCTATCTGGACGCCCGGAATGAGAGCGATTCCTGCAAGCGGTTCACCGACACGCCCATGTGGAATTCTTCCCTTTCCGACCGCATCGGCCCCATGACCAAGGTGGACAAGAATGATCCCAACTACATCTGGTATTCTCCCGTGGAAGCGGAAAGTTTCGAGGGTCTGCCCCCTGCCTATATCGAAACGGCGGAATTTGACTGTCTCCACGATGACGGCATCCTCTATGCCGATTTGCTGAAAAAGGCAGGCATTGAAGTCACCCTGAATGAAACCAAGGGCACCATGCACGGCTTTGATATCGCCACCAAAGCCCCCACGACCCTGGCGGCAATGGAAAAGCGGATCACCTTTATGAAGCGTATGATCTGAGTATCCATAAAGCAATGGTAACGGATCGTGATGCGATGTGGGATTGCACAGTTAATAAAAAAGAAATTTGACGAGGAACTTGCAATGAACAGAAACGAACAATGGTTACAATGGGCGATAGAATTGCAAAGTCTCGCTCAGGCTGGTCTTACATATGGCAAAGACGTTTATGACAGAGAACGGTATGAGCGCATTCGTGTTATCTCAGCTGAAATACTGTCGCACATGTCAGACATCCCAACAGAGACCGTAAAAGACTTGTTTTGCAACGAAACGGGATATCAGACCCCAAAGCTGGACACCCGTGCAGCCATTTTTAGAGATGGACAAATTCTTCTTGTTCGTGAGAACAACGGAAAATGGTCGCTTCCTGGCGGCTGGTGTGATGTGAATATCTCTGTCGGTGAAAACACCGTCAAAGAGGTAAAAGAAGAATCTGGACTGGATGTTACAGCCGATAGTATCATTGCTGTTCAAGACAGGGCAAAACACAATCTTCCAGCATATGCTTATGGAATATGCAAAATTTTTGTTCTCTGCTCTCTGGTTGGCGGCAGCTTTCAAGAAAATTGTGAAACCACAGGATTTGATTATTTTACCGAGGACAATCTTCCAGAACTTGCCACAGAAAAGAATACTGCTGAGCAAATCAAAATGTGCTTTGATGCCCATCGTGCCGGTGACACATGGAAGACAACATTTGATTGACCTGTCCCAATTTGCTAAGCCAGCCGCAACAGCCGGTTGCTTGTACATTCGTTGACACCGCAGTATACTGGTTATGAGGTGAATGATATGGATACAAAAGATATTATTCTGGAACTGAGAACCAAACGGGGCCTTTCCCAGGAAGAGCTGGCCGAAAAGGTATTTGTGACCCGGCAGGCTGTATCCCGCTGGGAAAACGGTGATACCACACCCAATACTGAAACCCTGAAGCTGCTTTCCAAGCTGTTTGATGTTTCCATCAATACGCTGCTGGGATCTCCCAGACAGCTGATCTGCCAGTGCTGCGGTATGCCCCTGGAGGACGCCAGCATCAGCAAGGAAACAGACGGCTTTTTCAACGAAGAATACTGCAAGTGGTGCTACGCCGACGGAGAATACATGTATCATGACATGGATGATCTGATCGAGGTCTGCGTAAACAATATGGCAAGCGATGCTTTCCCGACCGAACAGGCCCGGGCCTATATGCGAGAACTCTTGCCGAAGCTGAAGTACTGGAAGAACCAGACCAATCTGGAGGGTGCTGAAGCCTTCGCAAGCTTCAAAAAACAGCTGATCGGATGAGATCAATGCTCTGCATATCGACGAAATGCCAAAGCTTGAAACACTCAATGCCCTGGTGGGCGGATACATCAATATGGAATATCAGCTTCCGAACGGAAGCCGGGTCAAGTTCCTGGACGACGGCGCGACCTACTTAGGCAATCAGCTGGAAAGTGAACTGGAAAGCGGCCGGTGCTTCGGTATCGCGGCCAATGCAGACTTCATTCTGGTGTGCACCTATGAAGAAAACGGCGAGAATCCGGAACTGATCGTTTACAAAAAGCGATAACCAAATTGCAAAAAGATACCCCTCCCGATTCGGGAGGGGTTGCTGCTTACTTAGCCCGATACTATTCACTGATTAAAAGTAAACTTTTAATCAGTGGAGCATCGACTGTCGTCGCTGCCGCTTTTGTGATTTATAAGGAAGAAAATCACAAAAGTCGTCTCATAGGAACACTTTGCCCTGCGGGCAATTAAAATGCGATATGTCGCATTTTAATTAGTGTTCCGTATGATAATTGATATTGGCCTTTCTCGCCTGGGAGCACAGATCCTTCTTCTGTAGGGTGTATTCCCTGCCGTCTTTAATAAAGTGGGTTCCGCACTGGCGGAATTCGAAGGACACGTTCTGCCGGATGCACTGCTCCCGCAGGGAAAGCACCCAGTCATAGTACATAGGCCTTGCGAACCGGTCGGATTCGCCGCCGGCTACCACCAGTTCCACACCAGACAGATACTGTTCCAGATCGATGGCAGAAATCATGGGCTGGCAGATGATGTTCTTGTGCTTGATGGGAAGCTGGGAGAAAATGCGCAGCCGCTGGTCGGCCTGCTTCTGGTTCTCCACGGTGCATCCAACGATCACATTGTCCCAGCCATCACCCCAGTCTTCCGGGATGCAGTCCAGAAACCGCTCGATCCGCTTGGTGAGAAACAGGAACTGGCAGTCCTTCCGCTCCCGGATCATATCCCAGCATTCCTGCCGCCATGGGTCGGCATCTTCCAGGAGAAAGTCCGAGGAAAAGCAGACATACACAAGGCCGGGGTTCATCTTATATTCGCCGTTTTTCTTCCGGGCAATGGGTGCGTCAAATTTGTCGGTCTTTGTGATCAGGTTCGTGTCCACGCCCCGTTTGGCGTCGCCCTTGTGGATGTAGCAGAACTTGCAGCCCTCGCTGTACCGGTGACAGCCGCGCCAGGGATCCCATCGTGCCATACTTCCCCACCTCCCATTTTTCTTGATTTTACCATACTCATTCAGGATTTACAAATCGTTTATGCATTTGCGTGCGGTTGTGGTATACTGATTTCAGAAACCATTTGAGGAGGAACGTTTATGGAAAAATTCATTCCCTACGAGAAGCTTTCCAAGAAGGAAAAGCGCAAGCTCGATCAGGCCCGTCGGCAGACCTGGAATAGTCTGAATCCCGTCACCAGGAAGCCTGAAAACAGCAAGGCCTACAACAGAAAGAGGACGCAGGATTGGAAGAAAGAACTTCCAGACCTGCGTCTTTTTGTTCCCGATTTATTGGACAGAAATAGCATTATACTGTAATATATAGGTAGCTTAACCGTCATTGTTGATATGTTGAAAAGAGGTGTGTTCGCCTTGCGCCGGTGCAAATTTCTTCAAATACTAAAACCCGTAGCCAGTCAGGAAATTATGGACGAAACTGACTCTTTATTCGCGGCAATTCCTCCGAAACGCAAAGAAATTGACAACATCTTCCGGAAGTATCGCTTCTCCAAGGAACAACTAGCAACACTGGCTGCCCATTTGGCTCAAGACTGTTTCCGAGAGTATTATGATGCCATGGATCCAGAGGTCGAAGAAGTGACACCTGAACGTTTGCACAGCAATCACCTTATTGACAGTCTTCAGCAGCTGCTGGATTACGGCTTTGATCCCAATGTGTTCGCCGGTGAACATTACGACAATGTTATGTGGGACCTTCAATATGTGGATGCTCCAAATGTCGGAGCTGCAGCGATGCGACTTCTGCTGGAACACGGTGCAAATCCCAATGCGATATGTCCCTCTGAGAGGGAATCTATCTTTGACTGTTTGGATTTTCAAGTATCCTACGACTGCTATTCCCATGACTATTTCTTTATGGTCCAATGCTGGCTGATCCTGATCGGATACGGTGGTTGGCCCAGATGTAATCGGCCCCCAGTAATAATGCTAAATGGTAACAGTATGGAGATTTTCAAAAACTTCGAATACTACGATTACGAAATTGAGCGACTACCGGAGAAATCCGATACATACGGGAACTGGATCATGCACATTTTTGACGTTAGAACAGGCATCGAAGTCGCCCGATTTTAATATAGGCAAAACAATCGAGTCAAATCATAACCTGGGGCGAGCTGAATCCCGTCACCCGCAAGCCCGAAAACAGCAAGGCCTACAACAGAAAGAGGACGCAGGATTGGAAGAAAGAACTTCCGAATCTTGCGTCCTAATTTTTATACTTCGTCCTTTTCGAAGGAAAACACTTCTTCGACAGTAGTCCCAAAGACTTTGGCAATGTCCATCGCGAGTTTGAGTGATGGATTATATTTTCCATTTTCCAATTTTCCGATGGTTTCACGGCGGACACCCACCAGTTCTGCTAATTCCGTTTGCTGAAGATTCATGGCCTTACGGAACTCATACATTCGCGTTTTCAGTGTTGGCATAATTATCCTTCCTCAAACTTTCTAAATGCAAATCCAACAATTAATTGATTGATACCCATTGCAATGAAAGTGATATTGGGAATCATCTCGTTCAGACCGATGGATAACTCAAAATTCCTTAAAAAGAGGATAGCAGCAATTGCCAGGCAACAATAAACGATCTGCATATAGTCCGATGCGAGTGCTTTAGCACGATTCATATTCTGCTCAGCCATTTCGTCTGCATCTTCCATTTTGGCGGTTGATATTCTTAGTAGTGTATAGATGCAGGCGATTAAAGATGCTGCCTGCATTACTAAACTGATAATACCGTCAAAGAAACCAAGGATACCAGAGATAAGCCAAATTAGGCCTAGAAAAGTTTTCTCAAGTTTTACACGATCTGAATAATATAATGTCTTTTTCATAATAACCTCCAAGTGATATATTTCTCTCTTATGAGATAAATATATCACATAATTGCGAAATGTCAAGAAGAAAGAGTGAAATATATCACATATTCGGATGATAGCTTTTCTCTTCACTCTGCGCTATAATAGTTCCAAACGAACTGGAGGTACTCCCATGAAAGCCTTAACATACATTGAACACGGAAAATTTGCCCTGCTGGACAAACCCAAGCCGGAGATTTTGGATCCCCGGGATGCGGTTGTGCGGGTGACTCTGGGTAGCATTTGCACCAGCGACCTGCACATCAAGCATGGTTCTGTGCCACGGGCGGTTCCCGGCATCACTGTGGGCCATGAGATGGTGGGCGTGGTGGAATCTGTGGGCAGCGCTGTGACCGCAGTGCAGCCCGGCGACCGGGTGACGGTGAATGTGGAGACCTTCTGCGGCGAATGTTTCTTCTGCAAGCATGGCTTTGTGAACAACTGCACCGATCCCAACGGCGGCTGGGCCCTGGGTTGTCGCATCGACGGCGGACAGGCAGAGTTCGTACGGGTACCCTATGCGGATCAGGGCCTGAACAAAATCCCCGACTCTGTCACCGATGAGCAGGCCCTGTTTGTGGGCGATGTGCTGGCCACCGGCTTCTGGGCCGCCCGAATCTCCGAGATTACCGTGGATGACACCGTCCTCATCATCGGCGCAGGTCCTACGGGTATCTGCACTCTGCTGTGCGTCATGCTTAGAAAGCCTAAGCGGATCATCGTCTGCGAAAAAGACCCGGCCCGGATTGCATTCGTCCGGGAGCATTATCCCGAAGTGCTGGTCTGCGAACCGGAAAACTGCAAGGAATTCACCCTCGCCAACTCCGACCACAATGGAGCCGATGTGGTGCTGGAAGTGGCAGGCGCCAAGGACACCTTCCGCCTGGCATGGGAATGCGCCCGGCCCAACGCCATCGTCACCGTGGTGGCCCTCTACGATGAGGCGCAGGCCCTGCCCCTGCCGGATATGTACGGCAAGAATCTGATTTTCAAAACCGGCGGTGTCGACGGCTGCGACTGCGCCGAAATCCTCGCCCTCATCGAAGCAGGCAAGATCGACACCACCCCGCTGATTACTCACCGCTACAGATTAGAGGATATCGAGGAGGCTTACCACCTCTTTGAAAATAGGCTGGATGGGGTTATTAAGGTTGCGATTACTATGCCAAAAGCATGATGCTGCAGCATAAAACTTGGAAACATATATCACGGAGGAGGCTTGTATGGTTATTAAGAGATTTCGAGTTGGTAGCAATATTCGAACTTTTCATTGCACTACAAAATGTCCTAATGATGTAGGAGTTGAAATGCAAGAAGTTGTAAACCACGCTCTCGATAAAGCAAACGAACTGATTACTTTTGCACACGAAACAAATAACAAAGAATATCCCGGCATTATTAGGCCAAAACTGTATGTCTACGTGCGAGAAGATGCCATAGATGATATTAACGCGTTTACTGATGGAACAGATATCTATCTGTCGGCATTAACAACATTTGGCATGGTATCATATATACATGATCGTTTGGAGACCAAGCGACTAAATGGCGATAAATTAGTCCCTGATGGATTAGAAAATACAACATCAATAAAAATCTATGACAGAATCTTGGAATTGATTGTGGCGCATGAATTAATACATATATGGCACGGTCATCAACAATGGAAACGACATACAATACATTGTCTTGCAGAAGCGGAAAGTGTCGAATCAGTTTCCGATGAGATTCTTCATGAGAAAATAGATATTTCAGACGTTTCTTCAATTAATATTGATGCAATTATAGATAATCTCATAATTGATTCTGGGGGTGTGACTTGTCAGAATATTTATGATATATACTATATACAACAAATCTTGGAGCTTGATGCTGATCGTGGTGCTATCCAAATCGTTATGCAGAAATTGCATAACGATCTCCATCCTTATTTGATGACGTGCTATAACAGCAATGAAGCGGCAACTAACCAAAAAGCAGCCACTATGAAAATGCATGGATATGAGTTAGGAATAACAATCGGTGCAGCGGCTCTGATGCTTGGTTTCTTCGACAAGAGACGCAAAATCTCGTCCTTTGAATCGCTCAATTACCTACTTGCATCGGATCATCCTATTCCTGCAATACGGTTTTTTGAAATGGACAAAGTATTTCACGGCATAGTCGGTTCAATGTTCAAAAATGATAGCATTCCCAATTTCCTGCTAAATGAAACCAATGCCTTTGTGTTTGATATCTTAGCACATAGTGGGGAAAAAACGAGTGTTGATAATTGTTTTTGGATGCCTGTGCTCACAATGGAAGCACAAAGGTTCATTGCGCTTTTGAATCAAGGATGGAATCGCATTCATGATTCATTGCAGTCGTTTTCACAGATAGCGATTCAAGAAAAATATAAAAAAGAGGAACTTGAAGTGTTTACGGAATGCGTTAGATTTGACATCACCGGAAAATATATTCGGAAAGAAAAGTAAACTATGCTTACCTATCCGGCTTCATGGACATATTAGCGCAAATAAACGGGAGAGGCTCAGCCTCTCCCGTTTGTCAATTCATAACTCATATCCACCAGAAATTTGATCTTCTCATCCTCTACCGTGCCATCCTGTGCCACGCTCAGCCAATGGGCCTTATTCATGTGCCAGCCGGGGAAGATGCCTGGTTCTTCCCGGAAGGAGCCAATCAGTCTGGTGTCGCATTTGAGATTCACCACACTGATTTCGTTTTCGCCGGTCAGTCCCAGATTCTTTTTGGGGATGTCCATAATGACGGCAAACCACTTCTTGTTCCCGCAGTGGCGAAACACCTGAAAGCTGTGATACCGGGCGAAGAGATTCTCACCGGTGGTACTATAAGTATCCGTCAGGTAGGCAGCCAATTCCAGTCTGGTCATAGGGTCACGCTTCCGATATAGGTATATCCCGGCAGGTCAGCTACATGGTCTGTTTTGAAGAATCGGAAGGCTTCCTCGTTGCTCACATACAGATGCGCCAGTGCGATGCCTGCATCCAGGCGGCTGCCTTTCTTACTGCAATAGACATGGATGGCATCGCCCTCATGGGTGAAGTACCAGGGCTGGCTGTTGACTGCGGAGGGTGCCAGTCGGGCAGGTTCCAGTCTGGGATCGGCCTCGTCCGTGATCTGCTCCATGGGCTTGCGCTTGAAACCCTTCAAGTCGTGGCGCAGTTGGTCGCCCTTGGGATGGCCGAAGGCCAGCATGATGACGAACTTCATACCTTCCACCGCTGTGGTGGTCTTGGGATTCATTCGACCCATGCCAAGCCAGCAGACACCTAGGCCCAAAGTCTGCAGATACAGGTCCATCTGCTGGAACAGGAAGCCGATGTTTTCCAGGTAGCCCTCTGCTTCCTCGGAGTAGATGGTGATCAGCTGGGGCGTGGTCCAGGGACAGATGCACTTGACTTTATCCCGGCTGACGATGTCCATGCGGACCTTGATTTCCGGATACAGGGGCTTCAGTTCAAAAGACAGGATCCTCTCAATCATTTCCGCATCCACCGGTTTGCCGATAAACTGGCGGCAGGACTTACGCTTAAAAATCATTTCATTCAGGGTCATAGGGTTACCTCCAGGGTAATCTGTTCAAGAAGAATTTCTGCCACCGTCACGGCATCTTCGATAGTCAGATAATGGTCTGCACTGGAATCCAGCAACAGCCGTCCGGAGGCAGGAAAATCCTCATCCGGCAGCCAGATTTTTAAGACTACTGGGAAATTCGGCAGAAACGGAATCTGATAAGCAGCATCAGCATTGGAAACAATCGGTTCACCGCCGATGCGCTCGCAGATCTTCATCAGTGTTTCTTCGCCCAGATCCTTCAGATTCTGTATTACCAGTTCACACCTGCGGTCGATTCCACCGCCCCGAACCATACCGGATTTCATCTGCCCAAAAGGGATTTCTTTCCCGGTCAGCGGGAAGCCATCTGCCAGATCCAGATAGTGCAGGATCACAAGGCGGTGCCAACCGGGCAGCTCCGGTGTGAAATGATAATCCGGGTAAGATACGACCACATTCGTTCCCATAGTGGGAATGTGAAATGCTTGGCTTTCTTCATCATAACGAACACCAGCATTGCGGGCGATCTCTCTGGGACCACGGCCTTCCAGCCGGGCCAATGCAGCCAGATTCATTTGGGAAAACATCTGATTGCTCATACGCTTATTCCCATGTTCCGCTTACCATCTGCTCGCCCAGAGCAAAGGCCTTCTTCTTATCCTCCGGGAATACTCTCTCGTGGCGCTCTTTCTTATGCTCGGGGTTGAACATGGTCCAGTTATAGCGGCTGTAATCCTTGACTTGCAGGGTGTCGGAGCTGATTAAGATTTTGGTGGGGCCAACGAAGGTGCCCAGAGTGCCCTGATACCGCTTCAGCATTTCGTCATAACCAATCTGGGCATAGAAATCTTCGGAGGCGTTGCTGGTCATGATCATCAGCACCGGAATCTGCTTCTGATTGTAGCTTCTGACCTCGGTTTTGTAAGTCAGAGACTGGAAGATCAACCGCTCGTACAACGCCCGGAAACCGGCAGTCACATCGCCCAGATAGTTGGGGCTGCCGATAATCAGACCGTCTGCGTTCCGGATAGCTTCCAGCACAGGAGCCAAACCGTCCTTACAAATGCACTTGCCCAGATTGTCCGGAAGCTTGCATCCAAAGCAAGAAACGCAACCAGTGAACTTTTCCAGCTTGTACAGGTCGATGATTTCGACCTCTGCGCCCTGAGCTTCGGCGCCTTTTGCGGCTTCCCGGACTAAGGCTGCAGTGTTCCAGGTAACTCTGGGACTGCAGTTGATGGCAACGATTTTCTTCATGGAGGTTTCCTCCTTGTGATTTTTCTTTCATTTTATCTCACAAGAAATCAGCTGTAAATAGAAAGTTTACGGCTCGTATCTTGCGTATCTCTTTTTGCTGCGCTATAATCCCATCAGGAACAATAGCTTTTGTCAGGCCACTGGCACCGGCAGCGAGTCGCTACCGGGTAGCGCATATTTCACGTATTCGCTTCGCTCAGACGAACTGCTTGCAGTATTCCAGCACACGTTGTGTGCCCACCGCGGCACATTTCATGTGCCCGCACCCCGGATACTGCTGCGCACTTCGCCGTACATCATTGTATTGTTCCACTTAAGAAAGGGAGGGAAGTTTCATGATCGTATACAGGGAGCTTTCCTCCCTTGAACAAGACCTTGGTATCAGTTCCAAGACGCTTTATGCTGTCAGCAACAACATCAGCAAGCATTACCACAGGGCGAAACTTCCCAAGAAGAGCGGTGGCTACCGCAATCTGTCTGTTCCGGATGAAATTCTGAAAGCGATTCAGAGGCAGATTTCTGAGGTGCTTCTGATCCATATGCCTGTGTCCCGCTATGCAAAAGCATATCGGTTCGGCAGTTCCACCCTGCGCAATGCCAAGCATCATGTGGGCAAGCAGGTGGTACTGAAGCTGGACATCCTTCACTTCTTTGACAGCATCCGATACTCCACAGTGAAAGACATGGTCTTCCCCGAGGAAATCTACGCAGAGCCCTTACGGATTCTGTTGACTATGCTCTGCTATCATAAGGATGACTTGCCTCAGGGTGCACCCAGCTCACCGGCAATCACCAATATCATTCTGTATGAGTTCGACGAAGTGATTGGCCAGTGGTGCCGGGAACGCGGCATCGCATATACGCGGTACTGCGATGACATAACCTTCTCCGGCGACTTTGATCCGGCGGAAGTCATCCGGTTTGTCAGACTGGAATTGAAGGAACTGGGTTTCCTGCTGAATGAGCAGAAAACCCGGATCCAGCGCCCCGGTCAGCAGCAGTCTGTCACGGGCATCGTGGTCAATGAGAAGCTGAGCATCCCAGCAGTCTACCGCCGCAAGCTCCGGCAGGAGCTGTATTACTGCAGAAAGTTCGGCATCCAGGAACACCTGCAGAAAATCGGTCTGGAGACTCCGGAGGACACCTACCGAATGCAGCTGCTCGGCAAAGTTAATTATGTGCTGCAGGTTCATCCTGATGACAAAGAAATGCTCGAGGCCAGAAAGTGGCTGCAGCAGTCAACTAAATAATCGATGCCACCTTCGGTTAAGTATCGATATGCTTTTTACTCTCCATATGCCGATACAATTGTAAATTTCACAAAAACACATTTTTAACACCACTTACTATCGGCCTGCATGGCAGCTGGGGTGCTGGCAAATCATCCCTACTTCAGCTGATCGAGCAACGAATCGAGACCTCCGGAGATAGGGTTGTATGCGTATCGCAAAATGCCTGGCTGTTTGAGGGGTATGAGGATGCCAAAATTGCAATTATGGAATCTCTTCTAAATGCTCTCAAAGATAACAAGACTTTTGCAGAAAAATCTGGAGATAAAATCAAGTGATTACTTTCTCGGATTGATTACTTGAAGTTTGGTACATTGGCAGGTAATCCACTTCCGATTGCAGTAAATTTATCTGCCGATTTGGCCCCTTCAAAAATATACTTGGAAACATCAAAGACTTCAAAGATGAGTATATCAAGGACGAGGAAGAAAAAGAGCCCCAGACAGAGAATATCAGAAAATTTCGGGAAGAATTTCAGAATATGCTAAATGAGGTTTTCTCCGATTGTATAAAGCTACCATTGATGACATTGTTCATCTCATTTCTGTTGATCCTGAATTGACTCGTATTGCAGGACTTCAGCTGTTTGATTTTGCCGCACCCCGCGCAACTTGGGCAACATAAATTAAACATGAAACACAGCGAAGCAGTATGCACCAGCTGAATAATAGATTTCTAGATTAAATTAATGGCCTATCTAGACCATTTAGTGTATAAACACTCACGCTTATACGCCCGCTCTTCCATGGCATTCAAGAGGTGTAGTTATGGCAAGTATCTCCATGCGAAATGTTCAAAAATCCACAGTGGAGGAATATTTCAATCTCTATCTTTCCTCTGCCGCCGCAAAGGGTGTAAAAGACAAAACCTACAAAAACCACTTCCGATCAATCTCCAAGAGAATGAACACAACCGTTCCGACGAACCGCTTGACTTCGCAAGACTCGGAAGAGATGATTCTGAAGATAAAAACTTCATCGAAGATGCAGGCTTCAATTACCCGGATTTATTTGTGTGTATGAGTATTTCTTTTTTGTTGAAAAAATATAGAATGCAGATATAATAGTAGTAGGAACATCATTCCGCCCCGCATCTATCCCCCTCTGCACGGGACAAGCCGAAAAAGGCATCAAAGATCCTATTTCCGGACGTCCCCCGTATTCTGACACCATAATCTAATTAAGGAGGATAACCACTATGTATTTCCCCAATATCCCCGTGATCCCCTATGAAGGCCCCAACTCCACCAATCCCCTGGCATTTAAGTATTACGATGCCGATAAGGTCATTCTGGGTAAGACCATGAAGGAGCATCTGCCCTTCGCAATGGCATGGTGGCACAATCTGTGCGCTACCGGCGTTGATATGTTCGGCCGCGGCACCGCGGACAAGGCTTTCGGAGCACAGGAAGGCACCATGGAGCATGCCAAGGCCAAGGTTGACGCCGGCTTTGAGTTCATGCAGAAGATGGGCATCGAGTACTTCTGCTTCCACGATGTGGACCTGGTTCCCGAAGCTGACGATATCAAGGAGACCAACCGCCGCCTGGACGAGATCTCCGACTACATTCTGGAAAAGATGCAGGGCACCAACATCAAGTGCCTGTGGGGCACTGCCAATATGTTTGGCAATCCCCGTTACATGAACGGCGCCGGCTCCTCCAACTCTGCTGATGTGTTCTGCTTCGCAGCAGCACAGGTCAAGAAGGCTCTGGACATCACCGTCAAGCTGGGCGGCCGCGGTTACGTCTTCTGGGGCGGCCGTGAAGGCTACGAGACCCTGCTGAACACCGATGTCAAGTTTGAGCAGGAGAACATCGCTGCGCTGATGCACATGGCAGTCAAGTACGGCCGCTCCATCGGCTTCACCGGCGACTTCTACATCGAGCCCAAACCCAAGGAGCCCATGAAGCATCAGTACGACTTCGACGCAGCCACCGCCATCGGATTCCTGCGTCAGTACGGCCTGGACAAGGACTTCAAGATGAACATCGAAGCCAACCATGCCACTCTGGCAGGCCACACCTTCCAGCATGACCTGCGCATCTCCGCCATCAACGGTATGCTGGGCAGCGTGGATGCCAACCAGGGCGATATGCTGCTGGGCTGGGACACCGACGAGTTCCCCTACGACATCTATGTCACCACCATGGCCATGTACGAAATCCTGAAGGCAGGCGGCCTGACCGGCGGTCTGAACTTCGACTCCAAGAACCGCCGTCCCTCCTACACCCATGAGGATATGTTCCACGCCTTCATCCTGGGTATGGACGCTTTCGCTCTGGGTCTGATCAAGGCCGCAAAGATCATCGAGGACGGCCGCATCGACGGCTTCATCGCCGACCGCTACTCCAGCTACAATTCCGGCATCGGTGCCAAGATCCGCGCCGGCGAGACCAGTCTGGAAGAGCTGGCTGCCTATGCCGACGAACTGGGCGCTCCCGCCCTGCCCGGCTCCGGCCGTCAGGAATACCTGGAGGGTGTCATCAACAACATCATGTTCAGCGTATAATCATCTTAACCAAAAATCCGCCGCCCTCCCGGGCGGCGGATTTCATTTTCTTATTTCAGCAGTTTGGAATACCCCCTGCCATACTGCACACACCGGGAGACCCGGCTCAGCGTGGCTGAGGAAATGTCCGAATCGGCCATGATCTGATTATAGGTCTTGCCTTCCATCAGCAGCTTCGCGGCATATACCCGCTCGGCCATGTTCTCGATCTCTTTAATGGTGCAAAGATCATCGAACAGTGCACGGCAGTCTTCCACATTGTCAATACCCGCGATCAGGCTGAATAACGCATCAATTTTTTCCTGTTTGCCTGTCTGACACATGTTGCTTCCTCCCGACTTCAGAATTTTTCCTGGGCACCGCGAATGAAAGCTCTCGTCTTTTCACTCCGGGGATCTCCGAAGATCTGCTCCGGAGGTCCCATTTCCTCGATGATTCCGTCTGCCATATACATCACCACATCGGCCACGCTCCTGGCAAATTCCATCTCATGGGTCACCACAATCATGGTATTGCCGTCATTTTTCAGCCCGCGGATGACCCGCAGAACTTCACCGGTCAGCTCCGGATCCAGCGCCGATGTAGGTTCGTCAAAGCACAGGATCTGGGGATTCAGCGCCAGCGCCCGGGCGATGGCCACACGCTGCTGCTGTCCGCCGGACAGCTGATAGGGATAGGCATCGGCTTTCTCCGCCAGACCCACCTGCGCCAAAAGTGTCCGGGCCTTCTGCCGGATCTCGGCGGCACTTCCCTGCTTCAGCAGCGTCGGCGCCAGCGTGATGTTCTCCAGCACCGTATACTGGGGAAAGAGATTGAAATTCTGGAACACCAGACCGAAGTGCAGCCGGTTCTGACGGATCTCCTCCTCGGAAGCGCTGAGCAGCTGCTTGCCGCTGACCCAGATCTCTCCCTCGTCCGGAGTCTCCAGGAAATTCAGGCAGCGCAGCAGCGTGGATTTGCCGCCGCCGGAGGAGCCGATGATGGCCAGCACCTGTCCCTGCTCCAGGGAAAACGAAACGCCCTTGAGAACCTGATTGTCTCCGAATCCCTTCTTAATTTGATTAACCTGCAAAACTGCCATAATCTTAACCTCTAAAATAACTCAGCTTCTTTTCCAGATAACCGAACAGAAGCGTCAGACCGCCGCTGAAGATCAGGAAGAATGCGCCTGTGTAGAACAGCGGCCAAATCAGGCCCTTCTTGATAAACTGCTCACCGGCCCAGATGATCTCATAAATGCCGATGATTCTGGCCAGAGACGTATCCTTGACCAGGGTGATGATCTCGTTGCTCATGGGCGCCATGATGCGCTTGACCACCTGCAGCAGCACCACCTTGAAGAAAATCTGCTGCTTGGTCATGCCCAGAACCTGTCCCGCTTCATACTGCCCCTGGGGGATGGATTCAATACCGCCGCGGTAGATCTCGGAGAAATAGCAGGCATAATTGATGGCAAACGCCACAATGGTGGCTGTCATGCGGGGCATGGACGGCAGGCCGAACATCAGGCCGGGGCCATAGAAAATGATGATCAGCTGGAGCATCAGCGGGGTTCCCCGGATGATCCAGACAAAGGTGCGGCTCAGCCACCGCAGGGGCATCCAGCGGCCCAGGAACGCAAAGGGGCCGCGCTCCAGCCATTTCAGCGGCTTCCATTTGCTCATGGAGCCGAAACAGATCACAAGGCCCAGCGGAATGGAGAATAACAGCGTCAGTACAAAGACCTTGATGCTCTCCCCGAAGCCCGCCAGAAGCTCCATCGTTACCGGAAGAAACATAGATGTCTACCTCTCTTACATCAGAAAATCAGAAGCAAATTGCACAACGTGCACGGCGGTGATTCGCCGTGCACGGATGAAGCATTCTTGCCGCTTACTTGACCAGCGTCAGGCCGTACTTCTGAGCCAGAGCATCCAGAGTACCGTCTTCCATCAGGCCAGCCATGAACTCGTTGAACTTTGCGGTCAGATCGGAATCCTTGCGGAATCCGACGCCGTAGAATTCTTCCGTCAGGCTGATGCCGGCAGCCAGGTCAGCGTAGCTGGTGCCCTCGCCGGTCATGGCATTGGCCATGGTGATGTCAATGACGCAGGCATCGGAGGTGCCGGCGGCAACTTCCATCAGCGCAGCAGGCTGATCCTGCAGGGGGACGATGGTGGCGTCGGAGATGGCCTTCGCCGCCTCTTCACCAGCAGAGCCGCTCTCCACAGCGATGGTCAGACCGGACATGCTTTCCGCATCGGCATAATTACCGACCACATCCGCCTTCATCACGACCACCTGTGCGTTAATGACATAGGGATCGGAGCAGTTGGTATTCAGCTCCACTTCATCGGTGATGGTCATGCCGTTCCAGATTACGTCGATGTTCCTGGTCTCCAGCTCATAGAACTTCTTGCCCCAGTCGCTGAGAACGAAGAACTCCACATCCACGCCCAGCTCTTCGGCAAACAGTCCGGCAAATTCGGCGTCGAAACCGATCCATTCGCCGTTTTCATCCTTGTAGTCCATGGGCGCATAATCGGTGATGCCCACCACCAGGGTGCCTTTGTCCTGCACTGCCTTCAGATCGGAGCCGCCCTTGGCGCCGCAGCCAGCGAAACAGGCAGCAACCATCAGCGCCGCCAGAACAAATGCAATCAATCTTCTCATAATAATCGATCCTTTCCGCTCCCGTTTTCGGAGTTTTTGATTTGATAACCAGATTATACTTTAGTTCGCTAAAGTTGTAAAGTGCTTTTTTGCTATTTTTTCTTTTTCAGCACTCTGCACAATTTCCCCCTCCCCCTGCCGTCTACTTTGGCAAAACAGTCCGATTCCGGGATTGCCAACCGTCAAAACATCTGATAATATGTATTTATCTGTAAAAACACGGAGGAATACCCATGAAGAAAACGAAACTCCCGAAGCGGCTGACAGCCCTTGTGCTGGTTTTTGCCATGATGAGCGGCCTTCTGGCAGGCTGCGCATCTGATCCTGCCGCCGACACCGCTCCCACCACCGAACCTGTTCAGCCTCTGCGCTGGAGCGGCCACATCTCCGGCGAGGTGATGAAGGACCAGCCGGAGGCCAAGGGCCTGCAGCCTGTCGTCAGCCGGGCTCCGGACGGCCCCGCCAGCAGCAGCTACACACTCATGGTCTACATGATCGGTTCCGACCTGGAGAGTTTGTACGGCTGCGCATCCTCCGACATTCTGGAGATGCTGAACAGCGGTCTGGACCCCAGCAAATGCAATCTGCTGATCTATACCGGCGGCGCAAACAGCTGGGATCTGAACATTCCCAGCGCCTACAACGCGGTTTATGCCATGAATTCCTCCGGCACCGGTCTGGACATGGTAGCTTCCACCAGCCAGCCCGCCAACATGGGCGAAGCTTCCACCTTCCTGGATTTCATCTGCTATGCCTACAACTATTATCCCGCCTCCCACTACGGTCTGATCTGCTGGGATCACGGCGGCGGCCCCCTGTACGGCTACGGCAGCGATGAGCTGTTTGAGCAGGACGGTCTGTCTCTGGCTGAGATGCAGAGCGCCATGATGGAATCCCCTTTCTACGGCGGACTGGAAAAGCTGGACTTTATCGGATTCGATGCCTGCCTGATGGCTTCTCTGGAAGTGGCAAGTGTCTTTTCCGACTTTGCCCGGTATATGATCGCCTCTGAGGAAATTGAGGCCGGCAGCGGCTGGGACTACAGTTTCCTGCGTACCTTCAACGATACTGCCGATACCGAATCGATCGCCCGGAGCATTCTGGACAGCTATGCGGCATCCATGGAAGCCAACATCTGGATGCCGGACTACACCCTCTCCTGCATAGATCTGAGCGGTATTATGGCTGTTGAGATGTTCCTGTGCACCACCCTCAACTACATGACCTGGGAACTGGAAAACGGTAGCTACTCCTCCATCGCCCAGGCCCGTGACCGGACCAAGCGATTCGGTATGAGTTCTGTCAGCAGCAGCGCGGACAGCCTTGATCTGGTCGACATCGGCCATCTGGCAGAGAATCTCTACGGGCAGTACAGCGGTGCTCCGGAATATCTGAAAAAATGGCTGGATGAAGCGGTGGTCTATGAGACCTCCAATGTGGAAAACACCCATGGTCTTTCCTTCTATTTCCCCTATGACAACAAAATGCTGTTCCAATATGCAGGCGATATGTTCTACAGTCTGTTCACAGAGTTTGATGGCTACGAAGAATTTATGACCGCCTTCTCCTCCGCCTGGCTCACCGGCCGCAGCTCCATCCGCTGGAACCCTGACCAGAAAATCGAGTCTCAGGAGGAATACCTGACACTGCAGCTGGAGCCTGCTCAGCTGGAGAACATCAACGCCATCACCTACTCCATTCTGCAATACGATGAAACGAATGAAACCTACAGCGCCATTGTGACCAACCTCAGGGCAGAATACGACGAAAAGGGCATCGTGCAGATCCCCAAAAATCCGGATGTGTTCCTGATGGTCACAGATGTGGACCGGCAGCTGGGACAGGAGGGTACTGTGTGGCCCGTCATGCTGGCAGAATCCGGCGCAGAGCGCAGCAGCTATGTCAGCGTCAACAGCCTGCTGCTGTCCTCCGCCGACCTGCTCATCGGCGGCCGCGAAAATGTTCAGATCTCCCTGACGGATCACCATGCCACCGGCGAAGTGTCCATCCAGAGCATCCTGGCCCGGGACGAGGAAAGCTACGACCTCATGGGCAAGCGGGATGTCAGTATCGACAACTGGGGCATCGTCTCCTATATGTGGGAGCCCCTCTTCCCCACCTACGACATGGACGGCCGGATGCTCCCCTGGGATCAGTGGGAAACTGACGGCAGCGTCTGGTACAGCCTGTGCAACTACGAAGAGACCTTCTCCATGGAGAAAGCCTCCCTGTCCAAGATGGATGGCACTTTCTACTGCCAGGTCGTCATGGAAGATACCTACGGCAACATCATCGACACCCGGCTCGAGCCGATCCGGGAGGCAGAAGCCTACCGGACCCAGACGCTCGCCACCGCAGGCGGCAATATGACGTTCCACATCTATTCCGATCACGCAGAGCTTTACACCTTTGAAGAGACCGACGGCATTACGGAACCTTACAGCATCACCGTCCCCGCCGCCGTGGGCGGTGTTCCCGTGACGCTGGTCTGCCCGGAAGCCTTCTATGTCAGCTGGAATCTGGGTCAGGTGACGCTGCCGGATACCATCACCGAGATCGGCTACAGTGCCTTCGGTCTGTGCGGCAGTCTGACTTCCATCAACATCCCCGCAAATGTCCGGATTCTGGGCAACAGTGTCTTCTCCAATACCGCCCTGACCGAGATCCAGCTGCCTGAGGGACTGGAAATGATCGGCTACAACTGCTTTGCCTACTCCGATCTGACCTCCATCCGGCTGCCCGCCTCCGTCAATCTTGTGGGCAGCGGTGCCTTCGCCGGCTGCAGCGCACTGAGTGCCATCACAGTTGCCGAAGGCAATGCCGCCTATCAGGCCGTGGACGGCGTTCTCTTCACTGCAGACGGGAAGAAGCTGGTTGCCTACCCCGGCGGAGCCGGCGCCTCCTACAGTGTCCCCGCAGGCGTTGAGATCATCGGCGACGGTGCCTTCCGCAATCTGACCGCGCTGACCAATGTCACGTTCCCCGAGGGACTGAAGGTCATCGACCGGCTGGCCTTCTGCGATACCACGGCGCTTGCGTCCATCGATCTGCCTGACAGCCTGGAAGTCATCGGCAACGGCGCCTTTGCCGGCAGCCTCGCTTCCCGAATGGGTGATAACGGTTTTGCCGTTGAAATTGGCGGGAACGTTTCTTATGTGGGCTTTGATGCCTTCTCCGGCTACCGGATCACCCAATTCCATGTCAGTGAAAACAATCTGAATTACGCCGCCGCAAACGGCTGTCTGCTCAACAAGAGCGGAACCCGGCTGATCCAGGCGCCCTATGGTCTGGAAGGAAAACTGGAAGTCCCCTCCGGTGTCGGCTATATCGGCTGGCATGCGTTCAACAACTGCACCGGCATCACCGAACTGGTCTTCCCCGACAGCGTTGTTGCCGTATCCCACGCATCCTATGTTCCTGAGAATCTGAAAAAGCTGACGGTGGGTTCCGGCATGACCGACTGGCAGGGACTGAATCAGTACATCGACGTGGCTGAGATCATCCTCTCCGGAGACAATCCCAACTACACCCTCCACGAAGGTTCCATCTACAGCAAGGATATGACCAGGCTGCTGCTCTGCCGCAGTATCGCCGGACAGTTTGAGATTCCAGAGGGTGTGGTGCAAATCGCGGAGCATGCATTCCCCTCTCCCAACACCGGCTTCTCTGCCCTGACACAGATCACCATCCCCGCATCTGTGCAAACCATCCCCGAAGGCGCTTTCAGCGCCCTGGGCGCCCTGGAAAGCTTCGAAATCGCATCCGGCAGCTCTGACTTTTCCGTCTATGACGGCCTGCTCTACTCCGCTGACGGCGCCACCCTGGTTGCCTGCCCCATGGGCAGGACCGGCACCATTCAGGTCCGCGAGGGCACCGTTGAGATCGGCTCCAAAGCTTTCTATTTCGGCAGCAGCATGAAGGCAGATACGGTCATCATCCCCGAGGGCGTCACGGTGATCCGCTACGGTAATTTCACCAGCACCCCCTACGGCAGCCTGCTGCAGCTGTATCTGCCCGCCTCCGTCACGGATATCCACCCGGATATGTTTGAATATGCCAACGAGGTGGAGGTACATTGCCCCGCCGGATCCGCTGCGGATACCTTTGCCCGGGAAATTGGCATCAAAGTGATCAACAATTAAACAAAAAACGGACGGCTTAAGCCGTCCGTTTTTTTATCAGATCAGAATCCCGTTGCAGTGGTCGATCTCATGCTGTATGATCTGGGCCGTCCAGCCGGAGAAAGTCTTCAGCCGTGTCTGAAGTTCCGGTGTCTGATAGCGCACTTTGATCTTCCGGTAACGCAGCGTCTTCCGGGGGCCGCCCAGCAGAGAAAGACACCCTTCTTCCGTCTCATAAGGCTCAGACTGTTTGATGATCTCCGGATTCAGCATGGTCATGTAAGCGCCCTCATTATCGAACACGATGATACATTTTTGAACGCCGATCATATTCGCCGCCATGCCCACGCAGCCGTCTTTGTGCGCTGTCAGCGTGTCCAGCAGGTCCTGCGCTGCCGGAAGGTCTTCCCGCCCTGCCGCCGTGGATTTCCTGGCCAGCAGAATGGGATCGTGAATCAGCTCTCTTACCATTTTCAGTCCTCCGGAACCTGGATGCCCGTAAACAGCGTCTCCTGTCCATAACCCGTCTTCAGAACAGTTCCGTCCCCGCACAGGGCAACCGTCGTATAATTCTCCACGATTACGTCCCTGACGTTTCGCCAGTGGTCCACCTGCAGCTGTCTGCCTTCATCCATTCCGCACGCCAGCACCGTTCCGTCGGCCCGCAGTCCAATGAAACTCAGGCCCCAGGTATCGATGGCCACAACATTTCTCCATCCGGGCAGATCGTCCACGTTCATGTCATACTCGTTAAGGCCCCAGCCTTCAAGAGGGGTCATCGCCAGAACCACGCTGCCATCGGCGCGCAGACCCATCGCCGTATTATACGCATCGATCGCAACGATATCCCGCCATTGAGAAACCTCTTCCACATCCATACCCGCGCTCACGACGGTACCATCGGACCGCAGACCCAGCACAAAGTTCATGCCGGCCGCAACATCGGTGATATCGCTCCAGCCGCTAACATCATACCCCTCAGAATCATACGGTGAATAGCACACGACGCTGCCATCGGCGCGCAGGCCCATTATGATCTCATAGGAAACAAATAGCTTCGCAATGCCGTTCCAGTTTCTGAGCGGGCTGTCCGCTTCCATGGTCAGTACGCATCCATCGGCGCGCAGCGCCACGACACCGGTTGCGCCGGTATAGATTGCGATCACATCCGTCCAGGACTCAATTTCCCGGCGGTCGTTTTCACCCAAATCACCGCAAACCTGGACCGATCCATCCTCCCTCAGACCCGCAACAACACCGAAGCCGCTGGAAATGGACACGATGCCGGACATTCCGGAAGTATCCACTTCCTCATAGCAGGCATTGACGACGCTGCCGTCTTCCTTCACGGCAGCATCATAGCTGAAGGTCCTCTGGTTTTTCTGGATACCTCTCCAGACAATCTCCTCCATGCGCACAGCGCAATCCTGATAATCCCGGATCTGCATCAGCAGTCCAGCCGCTTCCATGTCCTTTTCCTGGTTCATCAAGGCGACTGCTTCCTGATAGATGGCTTCCCGGTCAAGCACAGGTTCGGCAACGGAACTGGCAGGTGCGGTAGGCTGTACAGGATCCACCGCAGGTGCCTGCGTCGGAGCCTGGATCTGAGTCTGAGTCTGAGCGGGAGCGCGGGTTGGGATCGACGCGTTGGGCGCTTCCGTCATCGGCGCGCCTTCACAGCCGCACAGGTCCAAAGCCAAGATCAGGATACAGGCAATCATTCTGTTTCTCATTTTCATATGGATTCTCCCCTCTTCATTGTCCTTTCATTATAAAAAGCCCAAACTATCCCGTCAAGGCAATTTTGTCAAAAGGCCCCCTGTGCGAAAGCACAAGGGGCCGGATACGCTGCAGATATTATGCCAGTGCGCGGAACAGGAAGGTAACCACCTGCGCGCGGTTGCAGGGGACCTCAACACCGAAGGTATCGGCAGACAGGCCGGTGGTGATGCCGTTCTCAACCGCCCACAGGATCGCAGTGGAGTAGAACTGATCGTCCAGCACGTCATCGAACGTGTGGTCCGTAATGGAGGGTACAGGAGAGCCAGCAGCGCGCCACAGGAAGGTGACCACCTGGCTGCGGGAACAGGGAACATTCACGCCAAACTCCGTTGTGGACAGACCGTTGGTAATGCCGTTCTCAACAGCCCAGAGAACTGCCTTGGAATAGAACTGACCTCCATCCACATCTTCAAAATTGTTTTCCGCGGAAATAGGTTCGGGGCAGCCGGCAGCACGCCACAGGAAGGTCACAAACTGGCCGCGGGTGCAGTTTGCGTCCACGCCGAACTCCGTCGGGGACAGGCCGGTGGTAATGCCGCTGTCAACGGCCCAGATGACCGGCTCCACATAGTATGCGGTGCTGTCCATATCGTCGAAGGGCATTTCGTTTTCATCCGGATCTTCGTCTCCGCCTGCGTCCTTGGGCCACAGTGTCCAGCTGTCTGCAACTCCGCCATACTCTTCCGCATAAATTTCAAACTGGGACAGATCAAGACCGGAGATGAATTCCTTGTAATCCGTACGCTCACCGGCGCTGATATAAATATAGCCGTCACCGGTATAAGTGCCGTTGACAATCAGAGAGCCATAATGATACTCATAATCGCAGAACCAGACCAGGGAAAGATCGTTCTCGTTATTCAGCGTGCCGTTGACCACCAGAGGCCATCCATACATGGACAGACTACCCTTGTTCGTCAGGGTCGCACCCTCGTCAACCGTAATACTGAAATTACTCTCGCCGTGGAGCCAGACATTATCAGGAATGGTCAGATCCTCGCTGATGTGTACCTCAAAGGGATCTGCGCCATAGTCCGCATAGATCTCATAGTATTCGTCCGGACGGGCTGCGGCATCCGCAATGTATGCCATCATACCGTCGGCATTTTCAAAGGAGCGGACCCACATGATGGATGCCCAATCGCCGTTGGTAACGTTCTCAATACCGGTGACAACACATTCTCCACCGGGGCGCAGCATGGAATTGTTGATCAGACTGCCGTTTACCGTCAGGGATAAATCAACAGAAATATCGCCGTTGGCAATCATGGTACCATTGACCGTCAGATTGCAGACATAGCACTCGCTGTTGATCTCAAAGGTGACACCCTCCGGAACAATGATCTCCTGTTCCGCATAATTGCTCACATACAGAGCCATGTTCTCAGGCAGCTTCAGATCTTCGCTGATCACCAGAGGCTCTGCGGTAAGGAGCCAGACACCAACCCAACTAGTGTAAGTACCGGCTGCCAGCACCTTCAGGTCTTCAAAACTCGTGATGTTATAACACATGTCGCCTGCATCGGTGATGGTTCTCGGCTGAACAGCAGGTTCCTCTACCTCTGCTGCAAACGCAATCGCCGGGATCAGGCCCAGCAGCATGACAGCGCACAGGATCAGGCAGATGATCCGCACGATTTTCTTGTCCATAAATATCCTCCTCTTCTTTCCGGTATTCCGGAATATCCATGGGATGATTATACCAGTTATCACCGGATTGGTCAAGCCGCCCGATTTTTTCTTCCATTAAAAAGCACCCCTGACCGGCCGTATCAGCGGATCAGGGGTGTTTTTTCAATTAATATGCCAGTGCGAAAAGAACCAGCATGATCAGATAGATCAGCATAATGCCCGCAACGACCACCAGCATGGGCCGGAACATCATCTTCATGGCGTTCCAGAAGGTGGCAAGCTGCGCTTTCAGGCTGGCTGGAGGAACATAGGGATTTCGTTCCTTAAACCGGAAGCCGCCGCTGACATTGGACATATCGGCGATGGTTCTGCCATCATCGATGTATGTGATCTTTTCCTTCTTTTTGCCCATGGCCTCAGGCCTCGTCCAGCAGATGGCAGGCAGCGAAATGGCCCTCGCCGTACTGCTTGTACTCGGGAGTCACATGCTTGCAGACTTCCTTGGCATAGGGACAGCGGGTATGGAAGCGGCAGCCCTTGGGGGGATTTGCGGGAGAAGGAATATCTCCCTCCAGCTTGATGCGCTCGGTCTTGGCGGTGGGATCCGGATTGGGAACCGCGGAGAACAGTGCCTTTGTGTAGGGATGCAGAGGATTCTTGAAGATATCCTCCTTGGAGCCGAACTCCATGACTGCGCCCAGATACATGACCAGGATCTTGTCGGAGATGAACTTGACGACAGACAGATCATGGGAGATGAACACATAAGCCAGGTTCATTTCCCGCTGCAGCTTCTTCAGCAGGTTGATGATCTGTGCCTGAATGGACACGTCCAGTGCAGAAACAGGCTCATCACAAATGACTAGCTTGGGATTGACAGACAGAGCGCGGGCAATGCAGATTCTCTGGCGCTGACCGCCGGAGAACTCATGGGGATAGCGCTCAAAGTAGTAATCCCGCAGACCGCACTTGTCCATCAGCTCCAGAACATAGTCCTTCACCTTGTCCTTGGGGACGATGTTATGGACTTCCACCGGTTCGGACAGAATGCCGCCGACGGTGTCTCTGGGGGGCAGGCTGGAATAGGGGTCCTGGAAGATGATCTGCATCTCCTTGCGGATGTCGCGCATCTGCTTGGAGTCGAAATTGGTGATGTCCTTGCCGTCGAAGATGATCTGACCGCCGGTGGGCTGGTGCAGCTTCAAAATGGCACGGCCGGTGGTGGTCTTTCCGCAGCCGGATTCGCCGACGATGCCCAGGGTCTCGCCTGCCTTCAGCTTGAAGGAAACATCGTCAACAGCCACCAGTTCCCGGGTCACCTTACCGGTGATGGTCTTCTTGATGGGGAAGCACTTGCGCAGATGCCGGACCTCCAGGATGCACTCGGGGTCAAAGGGCTCCTTGAAATCCTCTTCGATCTGAGCCTGGCGCTTGGCCTGGTATTCCGCTGCCAGCGCGGCGTCATCATAGACGGGAGTCACATTTTCTTTTGTATCAGCCATTGGTATTCTCCTCGTCATACAGATGACATGCGACAAAGTGAGTGGGGCTCACCTGCACCATGCCGGGATAGTCACCGGAGCACTTCTTGGTGCACATTGCGCATCTTTCCTTGAAATAGCAGTAGTTCGGCATGTTGATGGGGTTGGGAACATTGCCGGGAATGTTGTACAGGTCAGTGCCGTCGTCCAGGTTCATGGTGGGCTTGGATTTCTGCAGGCCGATGGTGTAGGGGTGCTTGGGATCCTGGAAGATCTCATAGACAGTGCCCTTCTCAATGACCTTGCCGGCGTACATGACCACCACATAGTCGGCCATCTCCGCGATGACGCCCAGGTCATGGGTGATCAGCAGGATGGAGCCGTCGATCTTGTTCTTGATATCCTGCAGCAGGTCCAGGATCTGTGCCTGAATGGTCACGTCCAGAGCCGTGGTGGGCTCATCGGCGATGATCAGGCGGGGCTCCGCTGCCAGCGCCATGGCGATCATGACTCTCTGGCGCATACCGCCGGACAGTTCATGGGGGAACGCACCATAGACATTCTCAGGAATGATGCCAACCAGACGCAGCATTTCCTCGGACTTGGCCTTGGCCATCTCCTTGGTTGCGCCGGGCGTGTGGATGAAGGTGACCTCATCCAGCTGTTCGCCGATGGTGAAGACAGGATTCAGGGAGGTCATGGGTTCCTGGAAGATCATGGCGATCTGCTTGCCGCGGATGCGGTGGATCTCATGGATAGGCATCTTGGCGATGTCGTAGACCTTCTCTTCCATCTCATATTCGCCGCTGGCATCAGAAATGGGATTGCCCTTCTCATCACGCTTGTAGTCATAAGCCTTGAAGCGGATAGAGCCGTCCACGATCTGGCCGGTGGGGCCCTGGATCAGACGCATAACGGACATGGAAGTGACGGACTTGCCGCAGCCGGACTCGCCCACGACACCAACGACAGCATTCTTGGGAACATCATAGGAGACACCGTTGACTGCCTTGACCACGCCCTGCTCCGTAAAGAAGGAGGTGTGCAGGTCTTCGATCTCCAGGATGTTCTCGGGATTCTTCATCTGGGACAGGAATTCGGATTCCTCAGCCTTACGGTTCTTGTAAGCCTCCAGGCGCTTCATTTCCCTGGCATTGGCCTTGGCGATCTCCTTGATCTCCTTGTTGGTGAGATAATTTCGAGAACCTTTTTCTTTCTTAAAAATGCTCATAACTTATCTCCTCGCTTTCGGGTCAAGGGCATCGCGCAGACCGTCGCCCACAAAGTTGAAGCCCAGAACAGCGATGACGATACAAACGCCGGCAGGCACCCAGACATTCAGATGGTTCTGCAGAATGTCCTGGTTGGTGGAAATGATGTTGATCATGCTGCCCCATGCGGCATAGGGTGCTTTGACACCCAGATTCAGATAGGACAGGGTTGCTTCATAGAGGATCATGCTGCCAAGGCTCAGAGACATCTGAACGATCAGCTGGGGCATGACGTTGGGGATCAGATGCTTGAAGATCTTGCGGGAGGTGGAATAACCCATGGCTTCCGCAGCGACCATGTACTCCTGCTCACGCAGGGACAGGATCTGACCTCTGACCAGACGGGCAGTGCCGGTCCAGGAGATGAAGGTCAGGTAGATCATCAGCAGATAGATGCGGTACTTGGCATCGATATCGGAGGCATCCAGGATGGTACTGATGATCAGCAGGATGGGCACGCCGGGCAGACACATCAGCACGTCGCACACACGCATGATCAGGTTATCGATCCAGCCGCCGAAGTAGCCGGCAATACCGCCCAGGATGACACCCAGGATGGTGATCAGGAAAACAGCGATAAAGCTGACCGTCAGAGAAATACGGCCGCCGTACATCAGACGCACGAAGATATCGTAGCCCTCGTTGTCGGTGCCCAGCAGATGCTCAGCAGAGGCAGGAGCCAGGAAATTATCCTTCAGATATTTCTCGGTGGTCTGGCGCACGGTATACTCCTGACCGCCTACGGTGTAGGTGGTCTCGGAAATTGCGTATTCGGTCTTGCCGCTTTCGTCCAGCTCGATCTCACCCCATTCGGTATAGATCAGAGGGCCCACAAAGCTGAACAGGAACAGGCTGATAACCATGATCAGGCCCAGAATACTCAGCTTGGAGCGGAAGAAACGGCGCACCACCATGCGGGTGGGAGACATCAGTCTGACGTTTTTGTCCAGAGGCACTTCGGTATCAACGACTTCAGGCTCAGCCTGAACATTATTCAGTTCGTCCATAAATGTGCCTCCTTACTCAAGTTTGACTCTGGGATCCACGATGCCGTACATCAGGTCGGCCAGCAGAACGCCCAGAACGCTCAGCATTGCCAGGAACATGTTATAGCCCATGATGAAGGGAATATCGCCACGGTTCATGGCATCCAGCGCAATGTTACCGATACCGGGCAGGTCAAAGACCTGCTCGGTGATGATGGCGCCGGAGAACAGGCTGGGTAGCAGACCAGCCATGGAAGTAACCAGGGGGATCAGAGTATTGCGGAAGGCATGTTTGTTGATGACGACCTTCTCCTTCAGGCCCTTCGCCCGGGCGGTACGGATGTAGTCGGAATTCAGCACTTCCAGCATATTGGCTCTGGTCATTCTCATTCTGGCGCCAACGCTCAGGATGACGATGGTCAGGATGGGAATGAAGCAGTGCCGGGCATAGTCCCACAGCAGCTGAATGCCGGTGTAGGACGCAGTGGCGTCAACCAGACCGGAAACAGGGAACCAACCCAGCTTCAGGGCAAAGACGCTCTTAAGCATCTGGCCGAAGAAGAAGGAAGGCAGGGAAATACCGATCATGACCAGCACCGTAACCACATAGTCCCGGAAGCTGTACTGATGGGTAGCTGCGGTGATACCCAGAGGGATGGCGATCATAAACTCAAAGATGGTAGCAATCAGGGCAATGGCAAAGGAGATGCCCATGTGCTCCACAATGACCTGCGCCACGGGGATGCCGTAGACAAAGCTGGTGCCCAGGTCAAACTGAGCAAGGGCTCCCAGCCAGGTGAAATAGCCGCTGAGGATACCCGAAAAACTGTTGTCTCCAAGGCCGTACATTTCGTACATGGCATTGACGGTCTCCTCGCTGACGGTGGCGCCGCCCTGGTTGATGGCGTTGATCTTATCCTGGATAAAGTCAACGGGCATCAGCCGGATGAGGAAGTAAATGATCATGGAAACGCCGAGGAGGATCAGGATCGAGTATGCAATTCGTTTCGCGATATACTTAAACATGTAATCACTCCGCTCTTACTTGGCGAATTCGATTTCCCAGATACGGTCCAGGGGGGAGGAATAGGGGTTCATCTCGGACTCGGCAGGCATGCTGTCGGCGTTGATGACCTTGGAGTTGAATGCGTACAGAACACTACGCTGATAGACGGGCAGCTCGATGGCCAGGTCCAGGACCTGCTCCATGCACTGCTGATACAGATCGGAACGGACTTCCTTGTCGTTGGTCTCACGGGCCTGATCGATCAGATCACTCAGCTCGGTCAGGATGGCCATTTCTTCAGCGGAACCGCTGGTCTTGATGTAGTTGTAGCCCCATGCCAGGGTGGAAGTTGCGGAGGAATCCTTGTGGTAGACCTGATACATATCGGGGTCCAGAGCGGAGGACCATGCAGCGGCCCAGACTTCCAGAGAACCGGTGTTGATCTTGGTCAGAGCCTGCGTATCGCAGACAACTTCAACTTCCCAGCCCATCTCGTTCAGCAGAGCAGCTGCGTCACGGAAGACCTTGTAGGTGGGGTGGTCCTGCAGGGAGGAACCTGCGATGGTGAAGGTAACCTTCAGAGCGCCGTCGCCTGCGCTGACGCCGGCTTCCTGCATATACTTCTCGATGTTGCTGCGGGCAATGTCCTCATTCCAGCCGCCGAGCTGAGGATAGTCGAAACCGTTGTCGGTTGCAGCCTCGCCGTCGGGGTATGCCCAGCTGATCTTGGACATGGGCCAGTAGATCTGGGAAGCGGTACCGGCACGGTAGTAGTCCAGTGCCAGAGAGGTGTTCATGGCGCACATGATGGCCTTACGCAGGTTGATATCGTTGATCTTGGCGGAGTTGACGCCGATATAACCGTAACCCAGCTGGTCGGTGCTCAGGGTAACCATGCCCTTGGACTCCAGCTTCTCCAGCTTTTCGTAGTTATCGGTGGTCAGTGCGGGGGAGATGTAGTGAACGGTGCCGTTCTCCAGAGCGGCGATGGCGTTGTTGGAGGAGACGATCTGGTAGCGGATCTTCTCGATCTTGGCATTCTCAATGCCCTCGGCAACAGTGTGGAAGTTCTCGTTTGCCTTGAAGTAGACGACGTTGTTGGTGTAGAAGGTGCTCTCACCGGCATCGCCGTTGGAAGCGTCAGTTGCCTTGTAGGCGCCGGCGCCCATGGGGATCTTGATGTTTCTGGTGGACTGGATGATGTCGGTCATGAACTCGAAGCTTGCAAACTCAACGCCGAACTTGCTGTTGGCGATGTCAACGCCGACAGAGCTGCCTTCGCCGTAGTAGTGCTGGGGAGCAACGGAGAATGCAAAGTTCCAGATAGCCTTGGGGTCAACGCCGTCGATGGTGATCTGCAGAACATCGTACTCGGCGGTGTTGGTGACGGTGCCGTCCTCATTGTGGCCGGATGCGATGGTGTAGTCGGTGCCGTTGACGGTGATGGTGGAGCCAGCCTGCTCGGTGTGGCCCAGGGAAACGATGCCGGAGATGTTCTCAACTGCCAGAGTGCCGTCGTCGGAGACGTTCTCGTGCAGGATGACTTCCTTGGCCTTGGCGGTGTACTCGTTGTTCAGAGTGGTGCCGGTTGCCCAGTAGTACAGGATGATGTCCAGCTCGCGGGCGATCTTATCGTTGTAGATGTAATCAATGGCTTCTTCCTTGGTTTCAATGGAAGAGGGATATGCGGGGGTCAGGGTCTCGATGGTGGTACGGTCGATTTTGCCGTCAGCGCCTTCTGCGTACTCAACCTGGACATAGCCCTCGGTGTACATGAAGCAGAAGATCTCGTCCTTGAATTCCTCGTGGGACTTGTAGGGCTCGTCGGTGTAGGACTCCTGAGCGCTCAGGTAGTCGGTGCCCAGCTCTTCCTTGAACAGCTTCAGGGCGTTCTCGTAGTCAGCCAGCAGGTCCTCATTGGTAACCTCGGAAGGCTCGTTGGAGATGGCGGACTTGTAGCCGGAGCTCAGGGAATGAGCGGCAATGGCAGCCTTCATGGCCTCGTAGCCGACCTCATTGGTAGCGGAAGCCTTCTTCTCGGAGGAGAACAGGTTGACCAGCTCGTTGGTACGAGCCATTGCTCTGGAAGCAGCCTGAGAGGAAATCAGGTCGTCGCTGTCATCAGAGCCGGAGCCGACGGTCTGGGTGCGGTACTCGCTCAGGCCCAGAATATCGGTGGAGTACAGGGTGTTGGAACCGGTGTAAACGGGGTCCAGGTAGACGTACAGGTTGAACAGAACGTCCTCCATGGTCAGGGGATGACCGTCAGAGTACAGGATGCCGTTCTTCAGAACGAAGTTGTAGGTAACGGTGCCGTCGGAGTTCTCGACGATCTCGTAGTCCTTAACAACAACAGCTTCCTCGTCGCCGTAAGCGACTTCAACTTCGCCGTTGACGTAGTCGGCGCTCAGCATACCGATCTGGGTCATGCTGACGATGGTACCGTCGGCAGCGGCGGTATAGAAGAAGGGATTGAACAGGCCGTCCAGCTGTTCGGTCATGATAACGAAGGCGTCAGTACCGGCGCCGCCGCAACCAGAGAACATGGAGACCATGCCTGCGCACATGGCGATGCACAGGATCAGGGAAAGAATTCTCTTTTTCATGTTATTGCTCCTTTTAGATTTTTGAAAATGTGATATTCGCATTTACATTACGCAGTGATGAATTCCACGCTCACGTCGTTGCCGTTCACAGTGATCTGCACAGACGCGGCATTGTCGCCCACGGCGACGCAGGTGATGCCGGAGTAATCCAGCGCGGCAGAATTGCCCATGCCGCACAGCAGGCCGATGACATAGTCATCCGTGCCGAAGTAGCAGCCGGAGTCGATCTGCAGAGTGCTGTTCAGGATCTGCACATCCGTAAAGACCGTGCTTTCGGAGATGGTGCCTGCCAGCAGGCCGAAGCTGGTGCCAACCACGCGGGTACCCGCCTGGATGGTGAAGGTGACATTGTCCAGGGTCAGGCCGCTGATGTTCGCAGTCTCAGTCAGGTTGCCGAAGAGGCCGGCATTGACCTTGGAATTGTTGGTCTGGATGACCTCAATGTTGGAGAAGGTGTGGCCGTTGCCCTCAATGGTGCCGCCGAAGTTGCCGTACATCAGAGAGGTGGGCCAGATCTCGCCGGCAAAGTCCAGATCCGCATGGATCACATAGTTGCCGTTGACGCTGGCATTGTCCAGGAACTGCTCCACATTGTAGATGTGATACCACTCGCCCTCGGTCCATTCCACATACAGCTTCATGGTCTCATCCCGGGCAGTGCCGGTGGCATAGTCAATCTCACCGGTGTGGGTCAATGTTGCGGTATCCACGGGTTCGGCGCCTTCGGCGTCATAATAGGCACCGTTGTAGGTATAGCCGGAACGCTCGGGGAAATCATTCATGTCAATAGCGCCGGTCTCCTCATCCCATGCGGGCAGCTCCAGATCGCCGGAGGTGATGGGATTGAAGGTGAAGGTGTCCAGGTATTCGCCGGAATCCAGCGCATAAAATTCAATTTCAAACAGAGGGACCCAGGCTGCGTACAGAGTCACGACAGGCTCTGCGGAAGTATGGGTTTCGCCTGCGTCCACAGCCAGCCGATCGGATTCGAAATCCCACAGGCCGGAATAGGTGTAGGTGCCGTCTGCCTGCTCGGTACGTTCGGTGTACCAGCCGGCCAGGAAATAGCCGTTGTTGACAGCAGCAAAAGCATCGTTGCCTCTGCGGGTATCGTCCGGAGAGAGCAGGGCAATCTCTGCCTTGCCTTCGCTGTTGGTGTTCATGTTGGAAACATTGTAGGAGTCCACGATCACAGAGGTGTTCGTGGTGAAGATGCCGCCATTGGCATCGTATTTGACGCTGACATTGTAGCTCTCCGCGTCGTTGACCTCATAGGGGTTCAGTTCCTCGGCGCAGCCGGTAACGAACGTAAGGGTCATCAAAAGGAGGCAGGCTGTCAGAAGCGCTTTGATTTTCAGATTCATGTTTATCCGCATCTTCCTTTTAATACATTCGCTCGGCCGGGGCCGACCGCAGCCGGTTTCCCGGCCGCGGCCTGCCCGCAGCGTTTTTACTTAATCCGTGACCTTTTCGTCTTCTGCGGTTTCGGGTTCTTCGGCAGTCTCAGCAGCTTCTGCAGCAGGTTCACTCTCGGTCTTTGCGGCCTTTTTGGTGCCCAGCTTGGCAGCTGCGGTCTTTGCGCTGTCCAAAGCCTTGCCGCAGGCATCGGCAAACGCGGTGCCGCTCTGCTTGGCCCAGACGGAGACCTTGGACGCCATTTCCTTGACGTCGATCTTCTTGCCGGCGCTCTTCATGGAGACATAGACCACCACAGCGCCGGAGATCAGCACGCAGCCCAGGAGAATGACGATTCCCCAACCATCGCTGAGGCCGCTGCGGGACTCAGAATCGGTATCGGTCCCGGTGCCGTCGGCGGGAACGGTCTCGCCTTCTGCCAGCTCGCCTTCCTCACCCTCAACGGGAGTGGACAGAGCCAGGATTCTCTGCTCAGCGGAGATCAGGTCGGCATAATTGGTGACCAGAGCCTGCTGTTCCAGAGTTGCGATCTTGGTGTAGGCGGCGCGGGCTGCCTCAACCAGATCAATGTCGGAGAGGCTGACACGCTCGGGGATGGCCTTGATGGCGGCAATTGCTGCCAGGCTGGTGTCATCGGGAGCGGCAGGTCCGTTGATGGTCATGTCGAAATACTGGCTCATGACGAAGGAGTCGTAATTCTGACCATTGACGGGACGCACCATCGTCAGCTTGTCTTCCACATAACCGACATAGTCGACAAAGTTTGCGCCGTAGAACGCATTGGAATACATACCGCCGGTGGCATTCCACATGAAGTAGGGAACCAGCCCCATGGGTTCGATTACGACTTCCGTGCCGTTGTAGTCGGTGTAGGTGCCGAAATCACCGGAACCGGGGATATGCTGCAGGGTCTCATAGTAGGTGGAGTCGAACTCTTCCTCCAGGATGGGGGCGGTGTAGCTGCCGAAGACGACAGTGTGCAGGCCCTCACAGCCATAGAACGCCTTGTGGCCGATGGAGGTGGTTGCGACGGGCAGAGTGACCATCTGAACATCGGAGCCTGCGAATGCATAGGCGGTGATGCGGACAGTGTCCTCGGCCACATGATAGTTGACAGGATCAACTCCTGCGTAGGTGATCAGCTCCAGGCCGTTGATGGTCTTGCAGTACACAGAGCCATCGATAACGCTGACGCTGTCGCTGATGTCATAGGTGTAAATTGCGGACTCAACATCGGTGCCGTTGAAGGTGCTGACCTCGGTGATGCAGAAGGGTTCCAGCTGGCACAGAGCGAAGGGGTTGTCGCCCAGAGTCTCCAGGCTGCTGCCCAGAGTGACTGCGAAGGGAGTCAGCTCTTCCTTCAGGAAGGTCATGTTGCCGATGGAAACCGCACCGGACAGATCCGCCTCGGTGATGGCGGTGTAGGCGAAGGCATAGTCACCGATGTTCCGGGTGGCTGCCAGATTACCCACGGTTGCCAGCTGCTCACAGTAGGAGAAGGTACCCTCTGCGATTTCGGTGCCAGCTGCATTCAGGTTGACGGTGGTCAGTGCATCACAGTAGACGAATGCGTACTCACCGATGGACTCTGCAACAGGCAGATTGATCTCAACCAGAGCGGCATCCTCGATGAAGGCATAGTCACCGACGGTGACGATGTTGCTCATGTCGATGTTCACCAGAGAGACACAGCCTGCGAAGGCATACTGGGGAATCTCGGTGATGGTGGGGTTCAGGACCACATCAGTCAGCTGACGGCAGTAGGAGAATGCATACTCACCGATGCTCTCAGCAGCGGACAGATCGACCTGAGGCAGCTGGGGAGCGTGGTAGGTATACAGATAGTGGCCGTCGGGGCTGATGGCGGCATAAGTCATGCTGTCATCAACGCAGATGTAGTAGACGTCACCGGAGAAGGCATAATCGCCGATGGACTTGACAGAGGACAGGTCGATCTCCTTCAGGCTGGAGTTGTTGTAGAAGGCCATGTAGCCAATCTCGGCATTGGCGCCCAGGGTCACAGTCTCCAGAGAAGCTGCGCCGGAGAAGGCGTTGTCACCGATGATGGCATTGTCGCCGATGGTCACAGTCTTCAGACTGGTGGCAAAGGTGTAGTAGAAGTACTTCTCTTTCTGGGTTGCCAGGGCGATGACCTCATCTTCATCGCTGGTGTCCTCAGGCTGCTCCAGAGAGATGTTGTCATCAGGCTCGGTGATGTCGGAGTAATCGCCGGGCTCCTCTTCGTCGCCGGGCAGAGCCACAGCGCCGCCGACTTCAATCTCTTCGGTGTAGCTTTCAACGGTGAAGGCATGATCCTTGTTGACGCTGAAGGCATACTCACCGATGGTGACATCATTGCCGATGGTCACATCGATCAGGCTCATACATTCGCTGAACACGCCCTCTGCAATGACCATGCTGTCGGGGATGACAACGGAGGTAATGTCGGTGAAGGCAAAGGCATACTTGCCGATCTCGGTCTCAGCGGTGAAGCCGGGCAGTTCGGTGATGGAAGTCTCGAAGAAGGCATACTCACCGATTTCGGTCAGCGCGCCCAGTTCCACGGAAGCGATCTGCTCAGAGGAACCGAAGGCATAGTCGCCCAGGACAGTAACCTCGGGCAGCGTAACAGAAGTCACTCTGGTGTTGTGGGAGAATGCGCCGTCAGCCAGAGCGGTGACCTTCGCGCCGCCCAGATTGGCGGAGGTAAAGGCATCGCGGATGGTGGGAGCCACAGCGACCAGGGTCTTTCCGTCAGCGGAGAGGATGTGGTCCGCGCTCTGAACCTTGAAGTTCTGGTTGCCGGACTTGACCTCCAGGGTGGTCACATCGGTATCGCGGAACGCGAACTCGCCGATGGCCTTGACGTCGGGACCGATGGAAACGGATTCCAGACCCTTGCATTCATAGAACATGCCCTCGGGCAGGACAGAAGCATTGACGTAGAAGGACTTCAGAGCCTCACAGCCGGTGAAGGCATAAGTACCGTACTTGACCTTTGCGGCGGTGATGGTCAGATCCTTCAGAGACTTACAGCCGGCAAAGGCATAGTCGCCGATGGACAGCAGGCTGTCGGAGGTGATGAAGCCTTCCAGATCGGTGTTGCCGGCGAAGGCATAGGGAGAGATCATGCAGGCAGCGCTCAAATCTACGATGCCCTGCAGGTCACAGTTCTCAAATGCGTTCTGGTTGATGATCTTCAGGTTGTTGGTGCTGCTGAAGGTAATCTTCTGCAGGGAAGTACAGTTGTAGAATGCGCCGTACTCGATGGCCTCCAGAGTAGAGGGCAGGACGATCTCTTCCAGAGCGGTCAGATTTGCGAAAGCGTAGGAATTGATCTTCTCAACGCCTTCGGGGATCACGACCTTGGTGATGGTGGAATCACCGATGAACCACTGCTTGGAGGTCTCCGCGTCATCGAAAGCCAGTTCTTCAGCGGTCTTGGGAATATACTCGAAGTTGGAAAATGCGAAGCTGCCGATTTCGGTCAGGGACAGATCCTCGGGAATCATGACCGTGCCGCCGTTGCCATAGTAGTGGGTCAGGCTTGCGCCGCCGTTGGTGACGAAGGGATCCTTGACTTCCACGGAAACGGTCTCGGAGTAGTAGGTGCTTCTGCCGTCCATCATGACCTTGACGGTAACAGAGGCGAAACCTTCCGCCACAGCAGTCACATTGCCGTAGGCATCGATCTTGACGATGTTCTCGTTGCTGGTCTCATATTCCACAGTGGTGTCATTGGGGAAATAGGCATCCAGCTTGTAGTTCAGGTAAACGGACTCGGAAGGATACAGAGACAGGTTGTAGTTGTCCTCGAAGAAGCGGACATCACCGGTATCACCGATGGTCTTGTCTTCGCTGGCCACCTGGTAGTATGCCTTGGTGGTCCGGTAGCCGGTCAGCTCGAACACATCGGCGACAGGCTTATCGAAACGTCTGTAACCTTCATCCTCTTCGCCGAGAACCGTGACCTTGAAGGTGATGCTCTCGTTGGTCTGAGGATCACGGACCTTGATCACAGCGCTGCCGGAAGCGGTGGCGATGACCTTGTTATTCACAACACGGGCAACACTGGGCTTGGAGGAAGTAAACTCCAGCAGCTCGCCCCACTCGGAGTTGGGGTAGACCAGAGGCTCCAGCGAGTAGACCTCATTGGGGCTCAGGGTGATACCCTCTGCCAGGGACTCGAAGTAGAAGTCCGTGTAGTCATCAGGCAGAGCGATCTCATAGGTTGCGTAGTTCAGAGCGTAGTCATAACAGGTAATGACGAAGGCATTGGGATTGATGGAGCCTTCCTTGATGTCATAGATGTAGTCGGTCAGCTCAAAGGTAACATAGGTGGTACCGTTGCGCTGGGAATAGACCGGCGTCATGAACTGCTCGAAGGGCTTCAGTTCGGCGACCTCATTGCCGTCGGCATCGGCGCCCATGGTGACGTAACCCAGCTGCGCAGCCATGGTGTAGTGGTTGTCATAGATGGCAGCCTTGGCATACAGGCGGTTCTTTTCCAGGGACTTGTCGTACTCGTAGTAGAACTCCACGTCGGAAATGACGGGTGCCTCAAAGTCGATGTACAGAGGCAGCTCGAAGGTGTTCTTCTCGTTGGTCTGCAGACCGCCGTTGTTGTAGTCCAGATAACCCTGCAGCTTCACAGTGTACTCAGAGTTATTGGAAAGGTTGTAGTCCATGGTGTCGAACTCGATCTCAATGTTGGCGGGATAGATGGAACCGCCGTCGCCGTAGGACTTACGGACATCGATATCCTCGGTCTGGAAGATCTCTTCACCGGTGGTGTTGTCGGTGATGGAGACGGCGATCTTCTGAGCGTTTCTCAGCAGACCGGCCCAGACGAAACGCAGGGAGTGGATGGTACCCTCCTGATTGGACAGGGCCACATGGTCCTTGTCGGCAGAGATGACCAGATCCTCGGGATCCTGCAGGAAGTAATAGGAACCCAGATAGCTGACATAGTCCTCAGAGATGCCGCCGATGGCGCGGGTCGCATAGGCGTCGGCCTTCAGCTTGTCCTCTTCGTCGATGCCGTCGTCCAGCTCATCGGCGTTGGTATCGTAGTACTCCAGGTCAAACAGAGGCGCGATGGTCCAGTCGCCGTAGTAAGCCAGGTAAGGCACGCTCAGATCGATGTCGGTGCCCTTGGTGGCAGTCAGGGTCAGATAGCCTTCCACATACATGCCGTTGGCAAAGGACTCGTCCAGGTATGCCTTGTCGGCATCGCTCAGGGTGATGGTCACTTCCACATCGGCAGTGGAGCCGGCTTCCACGGAGATCTTGTTATTCTTTGCCTCCTCACCGTTGATGGAGGTGATCTCCACGGTGGCACCTTCCAGAATGTAGGCTTCTTCGGTAACGGTGGTTTCACCGGCATTGGTCTTGGTGTCGCTGACACCTTCGGTCATGATATATGCGCCCAGCTCATATGCCAGGTTCTTTTCGCCAATATTGTTAACAGTGAAAGACATCTCATAGACACCGGTCTTCTCGATGTCATCGCCCAGCTCCAGCTTGGTCTTATCCATTTCCTTGCCTTCGCTGTCGTAGGTGGTAATGTAGGCGGGAGTCTCGGTGGCATTCACCAGATTGGCAAGGCCTGCGCCCTGCTTTCTGACCGCATAGGGCTGTCCGTTGGTATTCAGAGCGATGTCCGCAGTGGACATCAGCAGACGGTTGACCATAGCGGCAACTTCCACATTGTCATCAGCGATCTCAGGGAAGTTCTCCACCACATACTGGCGCAGCAGGATCACGACGCCGGACAGGTTGGGGCATGCCATGGAGGTGCCGGACAGACGGTCGTAGCCGCCGCCGGTAACGGAGGACAGGATGTTGCCGCCGTGGCCGGTGATCTCAGGCTTGATTTCCAGGCTGGGAGCGGGACCCCAGGAGGAGAAGTCGGAGATGAAGGGACCGGAGGTCTGCTGCTTGCTGATCTTCAGCTTGCCGCTTCCGGCAGCAGCCAGCATCTCGCCGTTGTCCTGGGAGATGGAGCAGACAGCCAGCTTGGCGTCGCCCACGTTCATCTTGATCTCGCCGGAAACGTTGTTGTAAACGATGATACCGGCAGCGCCCTGAGCCTCAGCGATCATGGCCTTCTCTTCGAAGGTGTTGTCACCACGGCGGACCAGCGCGATCTTGCCGGAGATCTCCAGGCCGGTGTAGTCAGCGCTTCGGCCGACACCGGGAACGACCACATACTCGATCTCCTTGGATTCCTCATCGCCCAGCAGAGTCTCGCAGAACTTCAGCTCTTCGGCGGCACCGCTGTTGGCCTCGTCGAAGTAGATGATGGTCTCGCCATACAGCAGGTAGGGAGTCTCGGTACCGCTGATGGAAGCAACGGACAGAACGCCATCATAGGTAGAGGGAGAACCAACCGTACCGGTATCGGGGTTGGTGGTCAGACCCAGGTTACCGTTTGCCTCAGAACCGTAAGCGGAGGAGAAGCTGTTGGAGGCTGCCGCCACAACGCTGATGCCGGCGGCACGGATCTTGTCGTAAACGCCGTTCAGAGCTTCTTCATCGGATTCACGGCTGAAGCCGCAGGCAGTACCCAGGGACATATTGATGACATCAACACCCAGAATCACACAGTCTTCCAGAGCAGCCAGGATCCAGGCTGCACGGGCGGTGTCCACAACGTCGGAGAAGATCTTCATGGAGACCAGCTGTGCGTTGGGGGCAACACCGGTGATGGTGTCGTCGATACCGACAATAACACCGGAAACATGGGTACCGTGGTTATTATGGGTGGAATAGACGTCGGGGTCGTTGTCGGCATAGTCATAGCCGAAGGGGACCTTTTCATTGATATAGACATCGTCGACACTCAGGCCGCCGTACAGTTCGTTTGCCTTGGTCTGGCGCACAACTGCTGCCACATCCTCATAGGTCATACCCAGATGATCGGAGGTGAAATTCTCGACAGAGAAGGCGGAGTGTGCGGAATCAAGGCCGGTGTCCAGAACGGCAACGACCATACCGGTGCCGTCATAGGCCACGTCAGCGCTGTTGAAAATGCCGGTCTCGTACACGTTGACGGTATTCTCCACCAGCTCAGTTTCAGCCTTGTGGTACTCTTCACCGATGATGGCATTTTCACCTGCGGACAGGGTCTTGCAGGCTGCCTCAAAATCACCGGCCTGAATGACCAGCTCGAAACCACTCAGCAGGGTGGAATAGTCTTCACCGGTGCTGTAAGCGATGCCCCGATCATCCAGGGAGCTGAGGATCTCTGCCTTACGGGTTTCGATCTTCTGTCTGGTTTCAGCTGCTTCGTCGCTGGACAGAACGTATTCGCTGAAGCTCATCGTCTTATCCGTTGCTTCGTAAGCATCCAGCAGACTGATCACATCCACTGTAATAATCACGGAGATCTCCTGCTCCGCGCTGATGGTTTCAGGCAGCTGGAACATCACAGAGTCGTCAACAAACTCCGAATAGTCCACAGCAATATCCTCCAGGCGCTGGATAGACGCGCTCTGGAAGCCGGATGCCTGAACATGATTTACGGGAATCGCGCCGATGAGGATCGCCGCTGCCAGCAGGGCAACCACCATCATCCGCGAAACCTTCGAAATGAATTCTTTCTTCATCTGACTTCGCCTTTCACTGTGTATTTTTGCAGATAATTCCGTGCATACAGAATCCATTCTATAGTATCATCTCTTCACAGAAAAAGCAAGGACTTTCACTTTATTTTATTAAAGTATTTCTTTATTATTTCAGATTATCCTGTTTCTTACATTTACCGTTTACCAGCGCCTCTTTATTTGCATTTACATACCGTCTTTTCTGTGTTATACTATATTAATATAAATTTCTCCACTGGAGGCGAATATATGACAAATGAACTCGCAAACCGCATTCGCAGGATCTTCGGCATCGTGCTGAGCGTTTCCATCGCCGCCGCCGGCATCTGTCTGATCTGGGCCTGCGTCGGTATTTACCGGACCGGAGACCATCCGTTCTCCCGGGAAGCCGTTGCTGCGGCCTTCTCCCCCATCGCGGTTCCGGTCTATCTGTGTCTGGCGCTGGTAATCATCGGCTTCGTGCTGGATCTGATCCTTCCCGCGCCGGCATCCAGACGTAAGGTCGAAAAGAATCTGGAACTGATCCTGGAAAAGCTCCACGGCAAGACCGACCTGAGCCAGTGCAGCGAAGCTCTGCGCGGTGAGATCATCGCCCAGCAGCGCAGCCGCAAGCTCCATCGCCGGATTACCGCCGTGCTGCTGATCATCGGCAGCATCATTTTCCTGGTCTATGCCCTGCGCGAGGGCGCCTTCCATCAGAGCCAGATTAACGATTCCATGGTCCGGGCCATGACTGTGCTGCTGCCCTGTATGGCAGTCCCCTGCATATGGGCTGTCTACGCAGCCTACCGCCGCACCGCCAGCATGGAAAAGGAGATCGCGCTTCTGAAGCAGGTATCCGGCGGCAAGGCTTCCGACAAGCAGACTGCTGCCACGACAGACCGCACGAAGCTCATCCGCAATGTGATTGCGGTACTTGCCATTGCGTTTCTGATCTACGGCTTCTGCACCGGCGGCACCGCCGATGTGCTGACCAAGGCCGTCAACATCTGCACTGAGTGCGTGGGATTGGGGTGATACATATGATGAATAAACTGAAAAAATGGATCCCCAGCCGCCGCAAAATCATTCAGCTGTACTGCGCGCTGCTGTTCAACGCCAACCTGAAGGGTTTCGTCTCCGGCAACATTTATACCGGTTCTTCCAAGCAGATGTGTGTCCCCGGTATCAATTGCTACTCCTGCCCCGGCGCCATCGGCGCCTGTCCTCTGGGTTCCCTGCAGGGTTCCTTCAGTGCAGACCACTCCACCATCTGGTATGTCGGCGGCATTCTGCTGCTGTATTCCATCTTCTTCGGACGCATGATCTGCGGATGGTTCTGCCCCTTCGGACTAATTCAGGAACTGCTGTATAAGATCCGGACCCCCAAGCTGAAGAAGAGTCCGGTCACCCGGGTCCTGTCCTATCTCAAATATGTGATTTTGGTGGTATTCGTCTTTATCATCCCCATCATCTACGCATTCAAGGACACTCCCCTGCCCGCGTTCTGCAAGTATATCTGCCCCGCAGGCACCATTGAAGGCGGTCTGCTGCTGCTCTCCAACGAGATCAATTCCAGCTATTTCTCCATGCTGGGCCCCATTTTCACCTGGAAATTCTTCCTGATGATCAGCACTGTAGTCGGCTGCATCTTCGCGTTCCGTCTGTTCTGCCGTTTCCTCTGCCCCCTGGGCGCGTTGTACGGTCTGTTCAACAAGATTTCTTTCTTCGGCATCAAGGTAGACGATGCCAAATGCACCAGATGCAACCTCTGCGTCAGCCACTGTAAGGTCGATATCCGCCATGTCGGCGACCAGGAATGCATCAGCTGCGGCGAGTGCATCGGTGTCTGCCCCACCAAGGCCATTTCCTTCAAGGGCAGCAAGATCCTCCTGAAAGAAAACGAGATCAGCGCAAATGCCTCCGACGAGGAAATCAAGGCCCGCGATGGCAAGCTGAAGAAGCAGCGCACCATCACCCGTTCCATCGTTGCCGCCGTCATGGCTGTTGTTCTGATCGGCGCAGTCTGGCACTATTGGAACGAAGAGACTCCCGCACCTGCCTCCCCCGTGACCGATGAAGCCAGAGGCAATCAGGTCGGCGATCTGTGCTACAGCGATAATCTGCAGATCGTGACTTCCGCCGGCATCACCGAAGAAACCATCGATCCTACCCTCACCGGCAAGATCACCATCATCAACTTCTGGGGTACCTGGTGCACTCCCTGCGTCAATGAGCTGCCCTACTTTGATCAGATTGCAACGGACTATGCCGATTCCACCACTGTCATCGCCGTCCATTCCAGCCTCGGCAATACCACAGCCCCTGAGTACATCGGCAAATACTATGACGGCTCCAGCCTCATCTTCGCAACGGACTACGCACTGGATGATACCGGCCTGGTCGGCGGCTTCTACTCCGCTCTGGGCGGCCGCGGTACCTATCCCTACACCGTCATTCTGGACAAAACCGGCACCATCGTCTCCATCTTCGTAGCGTCTGTGGAATATGAGGACCTGCAGGAAGTCGTGGAAACCCAGCTGAACGGCTGAAATAAACGGTCATAAATAATAGATTCCCCCGCACCGCTTCCGCGGTGCGGGGGTTCCTTGCTTTACAGTCTGCGCCGCAGCAAAAGGGCCCGTCCTTTCGGACGGGCCCCTGGCAGCGTTTGGAAATTACTCTGCGGGAGTCAGAGTCACAACGTAGTCGATGCTCTCTGCACCGGAGTAACCACCGTCAAAACCATAGATGATGTAGCAGTAAGGATCGCCTGCTTCTACTTCGACAGAGTAGGAGCCGCTTCCCAGCTGCTGCATAACGGAGCTGGTGGAGAACTGATCTTCGCCGCAGATCAGCTCGAAGCCAGGATTAGCATCGATCGTAATAGTCAGAGTGCCAGCCTGGGTAGCGGTAACCTCAACGATCTCGCATGCATTTGCATCGGCCAGGTAAATACCGGAGTCCTGAGCCAGGATAAAGGCGCCTTCGGGAGTCTCGATAATCTCGCCGCCGCTTTCTTCGGCATAGCTCAGGTTCATGTTACCCTTGATGGCATTGCCGTTGGCATTGATGATGCTGATGGTGATGACATCACCGGCAGCCACTTCAACGGAAGCGGTGTTGGTGTAGTTCAGCGCGATGCCGTTGATGGTCACGATGTTGTTTCTGCTGTCAAACAGGTAGGGCAGCATGCTTTCGGCGAAATCGGTCCATTCGCCGGTGCCGGAATTCTTCTGGCTCAGAGAAGTGATCTTGATGTTCACAGTGCCTGCTTCAGCGGCAGTGAAGGTGTACAGGGAGCCGTCGGCGTCGCCAGCCACGGTTTCGTAGCTGTTGTCGCCCAGAGTCAGAGCAACAGGAATATTCTCTTCCTCTTCGCCTTCCCCAGACACAACACCGTCAACGCTGTAGCAAATGACCATCCATGCGGTATCAGCATCGACAGCGTCGGTCATGGATGCGAAGGGAGACAGGCCGGGCATGAACCAGCCCTGGTATGCACCGTAGCCCTTGACAAACAGCATCAGGTCCTCGGTCAGAGGATACATGCCATCACTGTCAACATAGTTGTAATAACCGCGCATTGCGCTCAGGAAATCGTAGTACTTGGTCTCACCGTTGACCTCAACGCCGCCGCGCAGCGTGATTGCGGACATGCCGCTCTCGCCGCCGGTAACGACCTGAGTCAGGGACCAGCCTTCGGTCTCCAGGTCAATGTACAGGATCTCGCCGTTGGCGCTGTCCAGATGGTAGTAGCCGTCGGAACCCAGAACTGCGGTATGTGCGGTGGTGATGTCCACAGCGGTCACGGTATTCTCGGCGGTGATGAAGTCAAAGCCTTCGGGGAAGGTATGGGTGTTGACGTAATTCACATACTCAATCTGCTGCTCGCCGCCGCCTTCTGCGGTCTTGACAACAGTCAGGTTGAATTCGCCCTCAACGGAGGAAACGCCGATGTACGCGCTCTGGCCCACACCGGTGCAGGTCCACTCGCAGGTATTGGTGGTGCTTGCAGGATCAGTCAGGAACCAGGAACCGGCGCCCCAGTAACCAACGATAGCGCCTTCGGGAGCGGTGAAGGAATAGGTGCCAACCTCGGCAGGCTCAAACACATAGATGGTGGTAGTAGCGTTTTCATCCAGAGTCAGAGCGTTGTCGCCCAGAGCCAGAGCAGTCTCGGAAACGATGTACTCTTCCGGCTCAACAGGCTTGTCTTCGATCTCAGCAGGCTCGAAGGTCAGTGCATAGGAGATCTGACCATTGGTCTCTTCATAAGCAGCCTTGTTGTATGCCCAGAACTCGAAGTAGTAAACATCGCCTGCCTTCAGCTCGTAAGTGAAGGACTTTTCAGTATTGCCGCTGTTGCGGATGCTGGTAATGCCGTCAGCATCGGTGACCTTGAAGGCCCAGCCGGGCTGGACAGCGCCCATGGTCAGAGTCAGAATACCATCTTCTTCAGCGGTATACTTGACGACCTTGGATTCGCCGGAGCCGTAGGCAGAGTTCAGATAGACAGTGCCTTCGGTTGCGGTGGAAACAAATTCTGCAGTGACGATGACATCACCTGCGGGGGTGTTCCACATATCGGCGGGATCATAGGTGTTGACGTTGATCTCCAGAACATCGCCTTCGTTGACAGCGATGACTGCAGGGTTAACAACGGGATCGCTGTCGTTCCACTGACCGTCGCCGTAAGCGCCGGTGGTCTTGTTGTTGACAGTGTAGAACCAGCCAGGCTCAGCGGAGAAGGTCAGAATCAGTTCACCCTTCTCAGCGGCAGTCCAGTTGTACCAGTAGCCTTCCCAGCTGTTGGCAGCAACGGAAGCAACATTTTCGCCCATAACCAGCTCAGCGGGGTTGCCCATAGTGCCTTCGGGCAGAACGATCTCGCCGGTCAGAGTGCCCTCGATTGCGGGGATCTGCCAGGTCTCCTCGTCAGCAACAGCAACGACCTGGATGATGATCTCGTCGCCGTAAGCCACATCCAGAGAAACGGTGCCTTCACCCTCAGACATGGTGTACTGAGTGTAGTTTGCGGAGGTGGTCACGATGACATCAAACTTGGTCTCGTCATAGTCCTCGGCGGTAATGACCAGAGTGCCGTTGGTCATGGGGTAATAGCTGTAGTAGTAACCGCTTTCATTACCGGCCTCGACGGAGTAGTTGATCTGCTCAATGTTCATCAGAGGTTCGGGATTCATGAAAGTGCCCATGGGATACTCAAAGTTCAGGCTGTAGTCAGCATTCTCACCAGAATTGTTGGTAATAGTGAACTCATGGACGCCCATACCGGAAGTAGCGAACTCGACGGTCAGGACGCCGGACTCATCGGCAGTGTATTCCTTGTTCTTGTAGGTAACAGTAACGCCCTGTGCATCCTCGATGGTCAGAGTCATGCCGGTAAACTTACCGCCATAGGTTCTGGTCTCGCCGTTGTTGACATCAGTCTTAAAAGCTTCTTCCACATTGGTGATGTAGATGATCTCACTTCTGACATAGCGGTACAGGAAGGTAACAACCTGTGCGCGGTTGCAGGCAACGTTAACACCAAATTCAGTCTCGCTCAGGCCCTTGGTAATACCCTTCTCGACTGCCCACAGGATAGCCTCGGTGTAGTACTGGTCTTCCAGAACATCATCGAAGGGATTCTCACTGCTTGCAGGAGCGGGAGAGCCGGCTGCACGCCACAGGAAAGTGACAACCTGTGCACGGCTGCAAGCGACATTCACACCAAACTCAGTCGTGCTCAGACCGTTGGTGATGCCCTCGCTGACTGCCCACAGGACAGCATTCGTATAGTACTCACCTTCCAGAACATCCTCGAAGGGATTCTCGCCGGTGACTTCGGGAGAACCTGCCACGCGGTACAGGAAGGTAACGACCTGTGCACGGCTGCAGTCGACATTGATGCCGAACTCAGTTGCACTCAGACCGTTGGTGATCTTGTTCTCAACTGCCCAGTTGATGGGCTGGTTGTAGAACTGTCCTTCTTCCACGTCAGTGAAAGAAGCTGCAAATGCGACGGATGCCAGAGACATGACCATTGCAATTGCCAGTACCATGGAAAGTACTTTTCTCATTAGTGTTTGCCTCCTCTTTCGAGAAATATTTTTTAGGTATTCAAAAGAATACCAAAAATCCGTACGAAAGTTTCCTGCTTTGCAGTCGGCCGCAGCGTTCGCTACCAATTCACTTTGGCCTCATCCGCAGAACTCTTTCAACGGAATTTTTCAGGTATAAGGGGGATATCCCGTACAGGTCCCGGAAAAATCCGGGACCTGTATTGGATAGATCATTGAATATAACAGCAGCAGAACATCCAGGCGATCTCAGTATTCAGTCCCTCGGTCTCGGTGAACAGATAGTTCGGATGTGTGCTGTCCCACCAGCCGTAGTGCTCGCCACCGTTGCGCAGCATGTAGTACAGGTCCTCCGTCATGGGATAGACACCGTAACCTTCCTCATCGACGCACTCAACGTACTGGCACATGCAGGCGGTGTAGTCTTCCCTCCTGATATAGTTGCCGCTTTCATCCCGGAAGGTCTTGCTAAAGCTGGTTCCGCCGTGGCCGGTATAGCCGAGCATCTTATAGAAGGATACATACGGCGCATTGGGGCCCAAATCGACATACATGACCGGACCGGTTTCACTGCCGATGTGGTAGTAGCCATCAGCACCCAGGAACAGCTGATAGTTCTCCGTTGCTGCGGTAACATCCACATGGACAAGGCTTTGACCGGGATTCAGGGTCAGGGTAAAGGCCTTGGGCGTTGTTTTCGCCTTATAGATCTCCGGGGGGATGTCGGTCTCATCCAGAACCGCATCACCGATACGGGTGATCTCGATCACGCATTCGGAAGCGCCGGTGACACCGATGATGTACTCGCTGCCCAGGTTATTCTCCTTGGTATTCAGGGTGAATACATTATCGGCATAATCCGTGGTTTCCGTGATGTCGTTGATCACATGGACGGAGGCGCCCCAGTAGCTGATAACAGCGGCGGGATTAGAGGTGGTAAAGCGGTAAAGGCCGGACTGGGTGGGAGTGAAGATAAAGTAGTTGGTCACATTGGACTGCATACCCTCAACATAGGTACCACCCAGGCTGAGCCGATATGCATTGCCCACATACAGCTCTTCGATTTCACCGCTTATGCCCTTCGCCACAGGGATCCGGACGCTGGTGGTCTCGGCGGTCAGGACAGCCAGAGACTCATCATAGTAGTATCCGGCAGCGCTGAACGCCAGCGCCACGGTGTAGTTGCCCTGGTCCAGAGCAGCCTTGGCATTGCCGGCAGCATCGGTGGTCTGCAGCGCCACCACGGCGCCGTCCTTCAGGAACTGCACCACCACATTCGGCTGTGCGGCTCCGTTATAGTCCACAACGGTGACGGTGTATTCCACCTTGGATCCGTCGGGTACAGTGGGCTCATTTTTGGTCATGACGATGGTCCGCTCCGGTGCTTCGGCGGTCAGCTCAAAAGCAGTCTCGGAAGCAGTGTAGCCATCAGGCTGGGACAGCGTAAAGCTGTAGGTACCGGCCGCCAGATTGACGGATGCAATGCCTGCATCATTGGTAACCAGCGCCAGGCTGGACGCGCCGACCTTCACACTGACACTGACGTTGGACACGGGAGCAGCCTCATTATCCAGTGCCTTTACGATATAGGTCGCACGGGCAGCTTCGTCGGTGACGGTTCCGCCGGCGGTGTAGGAAGCCAAACTGGTGATCTGAGCGGCAGACTCAGCGGTAATCGTCAGAGTCAGCACATCGCCCTGATTCATCTGAACGGAGACAGTCTTTACACCGTTTGCATCGGCAACAGCATCGGCAGACATGGTCCGGCAATCGCCGGTGGCAGCGTTGTAGAGCAGATAGTCAACACCGCCGTTGTCAGCGCCGCCCACATACTGCAGCGTCACAACACCTGCAGCCTCCGCGGTGTACTGATAATGGACCTGCTTTCCGGCTGCAGCATCGGTCACGAATTCCCCCATCTGCAGCGCATAGGGTCTGTTGACCGTGCCCTGCTCGTAGTCGATCTTCATGGTCAGCTGCTTTGCAGCAGCGCTGCTGACATACAGCACAGCCGGAGTATCAGCGCCGCCTTCTGCGACGGGGATGGTCACAATACCGTTTTCAGCAGTATAGGTCACACCGTTGTAAACAACGGATACATCAGCATCCTCGATTCGGATAACAGTGCCGTTGATGCCGTAAACATGGTAATACAGCCCAGCGCCTGCTTCAATCAGATCTGTCTTCACCTCTGCGGGCAGCGTATCGACTTTCACCTCATACGGACGCTCTTCACTGCCGTAGGGCCACTCAAAATTGACGGAGTATGCAGTGGGCTGAGCGGCATCGGTGCCAATCTGCAGCGAGATCGGTGCACCAGCCTCATCCTTTGCCAGATTCAGCTTCACCATTCCGTTTTGCGCCTTGTAGGTGGTGCCGTTATAGATCACATAGGCATCTGCCGCCTCAATGGTCAGCACAGAACCATTGACCGCATATACATTATAGTAGATTGCCTGTCCGGCGGGCAGGTTCACTGTGGTAAAAGAGCCCAGTTCTTCACCGAACACTTCAGCATAGGGATTGCCCTGGGTGCCGGGGTCGTCAACCTTCAGTTCCTCCTTGGTGGTGCCGCTGCCGGTACCGCCGGAACTGTCGGTGTCGCCGCCGATGGTGCCGCTGCCGGCACCGCCGCCGGTAAATCCGCCGGTGCCGCCGGGTCTGGAGCTGCCGCCGCTGCTTCCGCCGGTGGTAGGTTCTGTGGCTTCCTCAGTGGGTTCCGTGGTCTCCTCGGTAGGCTCTGTAGCTTCTTCGGTGGGAGCTTCCGTTCCCTCGGAGGGAGCCTGGGTCGCCTGTTCCGAAGCGGAGGGTTCCGTGGGAGCAGCCTCGTTCCCGCCGCCGCAGGTTGCCAGCAGCGCGATCAAGCACAGGACCAGACAAACCAATCCGGCGATCAGGCCGATCAGTTTTTTGTTGTACTTCATGACTCTCTCCTTCCATTGTATTCAAACAACGTCGATAATTTGAGTTATCGAAGCCTGTGATTTTTACTCAGCAGCCTTCAGGGTCAGGGTCAGCTCGGTGGAACCGGACTCAAAGTAGTAGTTCTCGGTATCGGCAGCGTAGCCGGCGGGGGCAGTCAGGAAGCTAACCTTGTAGTCGGCCTCTTCGACGGTCCACTCAGCAACGCCCTCTTCATTGGTCATTGCGGGGATGCAGGCATCCAGGCAGATCTGAACCATTGCACCGGAGATGGGGTTGCCTTCTTCGTCAACAACGGTCACAGTATAGGTGACCATGCCTTCGGGGACTTCGGGTTCGGTCTCAGCAGGTGCTTCGGTGGGAGCTTCGGTCACAACGACAGGAGCTTCGGTTGCAGGAGCAGCCTCCTGAGAATCGCATGCGCACAGGCACAGAACCAGGCACATCAGCAGTGCAGCAGAAATGATTTTCTTCATGGTGTATTCCTCCTCCGGCGCCGGATATCACGGCAGCCGGGATATGATATTCGTTTTATTGGCACCCGGACTTCCGGAGAAGTCCGGGTAATTTGAAGTTACGCGATGTAGCAGCAGCAGAACATCCAGGCAATCTCCGTATTCACCCCCGGTGTCTCGCTGAACAGATAGTTGGCATTGCTGCTATCCCACCAGCCCTTGTATTCACCGCCGTTTTGCAGCATGTAATACAGGTCTTCCGTCATGGGATAGACACCATAGCCTTCCTCGTCCACGCATTCCACATACTTGCACATACACTCGGTGTAGTCTTCCTTCCGGATGAGGTTGCCATTGTCATCGCGGAACACCTGCGTGAAGCTGGTGCCGCCGTGACCGGTGTAACCGAACATCTTATAGAAGGAAACGTAAGGTGCGTTGGGTCCCAGATTCACATACATAATGGGGCCGGTGGCGCTGCCGATGTGATAGTAGCCGTCGGTGCCCAGGACGAGTTTATAGTCGCTGGTCTTACCGGTCACATCCACATAGGTCAGCTTCTGGCCTGCGCTGAGATTCAGCGTGAATGCCTTCGGGGCGGTCTTGGCCTTGTAGACCTCGGCGGGAATATCCGTCTCATCCAGGATCGGATCTCCAATGCGGGTGATCAGAAGGATGCATTCCTCAGCTCCGGTCACGCCGATGATATATTCGCCGCCCAGATTGTTTTCTTTGATGTTCAGGGTGAATGTATTATTGGCGTAATCCGTGGAATCCGTGATGTTGTTGATGATATGAACGGAAGCACCCCAGTAGCTGATGACCGCGCCGGGGTCGGAAGTGGTGAACCGGTACTGTCCGGCCACAGTGGGCTCAAACAGGAAATAGTTCGTCACGCTGCTCTGCAGCTCCTTATAGGTAGCGCCGGTGGTTACCCGGTACAACTCACCCACATAGGATTCCTCGAACTCGCCGTTCTGCTTTGCCACAGCAACAACGGGTGCATAGGGAGAATCCTCCGTCAGCACCAGGCTGCTGGTATCATAATAGTACGATCCGGAGTCGAAAGACAGAGACACCGTATATTCGCCCTTCGTCAGGTACGTGCTGGCTGCGCCGGAATTGTTCACCTTAACAATACCGGCAGACGCGCCGTTTTGCATAAAGTTGACAGTGGCGTTGGTTATGGGATTGCCAAAGTAGTCCGTAACTTTCACGGAATACATCGCCTTGGTGGGATCCGTAGCATCGGAAGTGCTGCCGGCCTTCAGGGTAACCGTCAGGCTGGTGCCGCTGCCGAAGGGGATGGATGCGTTGTCCACATGATAGCCCTCCGGTGCGCCGATGACTGCGGAATAATCCGCCTGGGGCAGCGTGAAGCTGATGGAGCCGGAAGCATCGGTATAGCCGAAGCTGCTGCCCACAGAAACCAGTGCGCCGCTGACAGGATTGCCGCTTTCGTCAACAGTTCTGACCGTGTAGGTCGCCATCACAACCACCGTAGTCTCCAGCTTTACGGAGATGGTGGGTGCGCTTTCCGTCAGAGTGAATTCCGTCACTCTTGCCTTGTATCCGGCAGGCACCTTCACGATGGCGGGATAGGTGCCGGCGGGCAGCTCAGTCGCGGCAACGCCGCTTTCATTGGTGGTAAGGTTCACCGTGGAACCATCTTCCTGGGTCAGATAGATCTGCGCACCGGAGATGGGATTCCGGTTCTCATCCGTCAGTGTGACGGCATAGACAATCTTTGCTTCGTCCTCTTCCTTATCGTCTTCCACAGCCTCGCCCATGTAGGCTTCAAACTTAAAAGCAGCGGGAGGGTAGTAGCCGGTGCTGTCGGGCATGGATGCAGCGGAGAACTGAATCGTGTCTCCGGTCCGGACCTTAATGGAAACAACCCGATGGCCATCCTGCGTTGAAGTGCCTTCGCTCTGGTAATTGCGCAGCGCATAGGTATTCAGATTGTAAAGAGTAAAGTCATAATCCACGCCGGCGGTAGCGCTCAGACATTTTACGGACAGCATGCCCGTTTCCGTTGCCCTATAAGTATAGTAGACACCCTGATTGTTATTGGCGCCGACAGATACATCAAACTGGCCCAGAGTCATGGTGTAGGGATTACCCATAGTTCCCTTGAACAGGCTGAACTGCAGCGTCATATCCTTTTCTTCTTCACCGCTGTTGCCGACGATCAGCCGGACGGGGGTCGTCATTGCCTCAGACGAAATCGTCAGGCCCACCACACCGCCGGAAGGCTTGTAGGTCTTGTTGTTGTAGATCACATATGCGTCAGCATCGCGGATCTGAAGATACATCTGGCTTACCTTGTAGACATTCAGGTAAACCTCTTCTTCAGGGGCAACCGTCACCGTATAACTGGCGAAGCCGCCGAACTCAATAGGGTTTTCTTTTGTACCGATCGTGCGGGCTTCCCGCTCTTCCTCCGTTTCAGGGATATCCTCCACACTCTCGGCGATGGTCTGTTCATACTCATCAGCGCCGTAGTAGGAGAAGATCCGGTCAAAGATCGCAGTCTCGGGAACGCTGCCCTTGTGGATCAGCGCAATATTGCCGAATCGGTCGATCACCACCGTGGTGGGATAGGCCGTGATCTGCATGACTTCCTGCCACTTGGGATCACAAACGGCCATGGGGAAGGTCAGCTCCTGTTCCTCCTGGAACTGAGCCACTTCCTCCTCGTCGGTATTGACGGGGTTCAGTGCCAGCACCTCGACCTTGTCGCTGTGCTTTTCATAAGCCTCCTGCAGATAAGGGAACTCCATCTTACAGGGAGCGCACTCCAGATACCAGAAGTTCAGGACCACCGCATTCTTTTCCTGCAGCAGATCCGAGATCCTGTACTGCGTGCCATCGACAGCGGTGAAGGTATAATCAATGATCATATCACCCAGATTCAGGGTGATACCATCCAGATCATCCACTTCCACGATCTCGTTGCCCAGAACAATCTTGGTTGTCTCGCCGGTAAGGGGATACTGGTCCTCCACCGGATAACCTTCGGGCACACCGTCCAGCACAGCCACATAGCTGTCGCTGGCGGCATCCGTAAAGGTCACGACGCCCTTGTCGTCGGTCTTGGCAAACCAGACCAGTTCCCCAAGGGTCTCATCGGTATAGATGTAGATGCCGATGCCCTCGAGAGCCATACCGCTGCCGGTGGTGATTTCAATTGTATAGGTCATGGAAGCACCGGTGGTCGGAGCGGTGGTTGCTTCCTGCCGCTTGCAGGAAACCAGCATCAGAACCAGAACCAGCGCCAGCATACCTGCCAGCAGCGCGCGCTTCTTATTAACGGTCATTTCATCACACACCTTTTAACAGTGATATTGAATGTGTACGGTTAAGATCATCCAATGTAACGGCACATGAAGAGCCAGGAGATCTCATTGTTGATGCCGGGCAGCTCGTTGCCGTTGTCGTCGACGAACAGGTACATACCGCTGACGGTGTCGGGATCGAACCAGCCGGAATCAGCACCCTCATTCTGGATGATGTACTTCAGGTCTTCCGTCAGAGGATAGTAGCCGGACTTCTCGTCCATGCAGGCGATGTACTCCAGCAGGCACTCGGTGTAGGATTCCTTCTTCATGAACTCGCCGGAATCGCTGAAGAAGTATCTGTTGACACCGGTGTGGTCCAGGATGGTCTTGAAGCAGTCCAGATAGCTCACATCTTCGCCCAGGCTGACCAGGACCATGGGGCCGTCAGCGCTGTCCAGATGGTAGAAGCCGTTGGCATCCAGAACCAGGTTGTAGGTGTCGGTGGATGCAGTCAGGTCAAACTCGCGGATGCTTGCGCCGGCGGGCAGCACATAGGGAGTCAGCTCGATGGAGGTCTGATAGACAGTCCAGGGCTCATCCTCGATGGAGTACTTGGCTTCGCCGATACGCTCGACGGTCAGGATGCAGTTTTCAGCAGAACCTGCGTCGACACCGATGACAAACACGGAAGTGCCGCCGCCTTCACTGCCGATCATGGCAGACTTGACGGAAACAATGACGGAATTGTCGGTGGTCTCCTCTGCGGCATTGATCGTCTGGACAAAGTGAGGAGCGCCGTAGTAACCGATCTGTTCCACTTCGTCACCGGCGGAGAACTCATAGGAACCCGCCACGCTGGGGGTAAACAGGAAGAAGTTGCGCTCACCGGGGGTCAGCTCAACAAAGGTACCGCCCTCGCTGACGGGGTATGCCAGATACTCCTTGCCGTCGACGAACAGGTTCTGAGGCTCAGCGGTGGGGGTGTGGACCAGGACAATCTCCAGTGCGGTCTTGTCCGCAGAGAGCGTCAGGTCGGTCTGATCGTAGTAGTATTCGCTTGCGTCACCGGTGAACATCAGTTCCACGGTGTAATCGCCCTTTGCCATGGTCTTGGTAAATGCGCCGTTGGCATCCACGACCTGCATGGCAACCTGCTCGCCGCCGCTCAGGACACGGACGATGACGCCCTCGGTATAGGGGTTGCCCAGGGCGTCCACGACGGTGACCTGGTAGTCGGCTTCCTTGCCGCCGTCAGCGGCAGCCTGCTCACCGCAGGCTGCCAGCATCATGGCAATACACAGCAGCATGGCCAGAACCAGTGCCGCATTTTTTCTCATAGTCTTCATGATTTCAGATACCTTCCTTAGGGGTCTTGATTAGCCTTCGGGTCCCAGATAATCGTAGAAGTAGCAGATCTTGATCCAGGAGTCGTCGACATTTTCGAAGGTGTACTTGTCCATCAGCAGCTGCAGGAGCTCAGCCAGTCTCTCATCCACGGGGACACAGCCCTGCTTATCCTTGCTGCCGGAGGTGATGACCTTGTCCAGATAAGCGCTGATCTCCTCGGTCAGGTCCTCGCCTGCACCGTGGTATCTGCCTTCATAGACATCGTCAAGCTGATAGATCTCAGCATAGGCGTCGTACTCATCGCCCCACAGCTCACGCAGGTAAGCGTCGGTGGCTTCCACATCATTGTCGTGCTTCTTCAGGAAGGACATGATGTACAGGTCATCCTCGGTCTTGCTGAAGTCGAAGCCGCCCAGGTCGATCATACCGGTGATCATCACGGTTTCGCCGTTGGCATCCTTCTTGATGGTGCCGTCCTCATTGTAGGAAGGCACATTGGAGATGGGCGTGCTGAACACGCCGGTGGCACCCACGAAGTCGGCATAGATCATGCTGCCGTACTTCTGATTGCCGTTGGCATCCAGGCCCAGATCCTCGTAGTAATAGCCGTCCTCGCCCAGCACCACATCAATACCGCCGGAGATCAGGTGATACATGGCATCGCCGGTAGCGTTGGTGTCATAGGTGAAGTAGCCGGGGGAACAGGCGCGGAACACCTCGTAGGTGGAGCCCACATACTCGATGTCGTAATAGATGTAGCCAACTTCATAGACATCCCAGAATGCGATGTCGATGTAGTACTTCTCGCCTGCTTCCATGTAGTAGAGCATGGAGACGTTCTTGGTGTCCTCGAGCATTCTCTCGGAGTGCTCGTAGGTCATCAGCTCTTCGCGGTTCTCGTTGAAGATCCAGCCTTCAACGCCGTCCTGGGATTCATTGTGGGAGGTGATGCGGTAAACACCGGACTGGCTGGGAACGAACTCAGCCATCAGGCCTCTGGGAATGATGGGACGGTTGTAGTAGAAATAGTTGGAGTCAACATTCTTACCCTGCTTTGCTTCGTAAGCGCAGAAGGCAGCCAGACCCTTGATGGGGTCCTCCAGCTGGGAATCGCCGGAACCGTAAACCTGGTAGTAGCTGCACAGCTTCAGCCATTCGTTCTCATCGTCGGTGAAGCCGGCGATGTCGGCAACGGTCTTCAGCAGCTCGCCCAGTTCATAGTTGACGGTGCAGATGCCGTTCAGAGAGGAATTGGAAGCATAGTTGCAGTACTGAACCAGATCGTCATAGTAATTGTGGCCGTCGGCAACCAGGTCGCCGTCATAAGCCAGATCCCACACGGTCTTTTCTTCGTTGAACTCGGTGTAGCCCATCAGGTCTGCCAGCAGCAGGGGGCCGTTCTCGGTGCCAACATGGTAATAGTCGTCCTTTTCATTATAGACGATATCCACATATTCGTACTCGAAGCCGTCGTCCAGAGCGGTGGCGGCGTAACGGGGGATGTAGGTCTCGGTATCGATATCCTCGGCATCCACTACACGCATATTCTTAACATAGACGGTGTCGTCGCCCTGGTTGGTGCTCTCGTCCTTCAGATAGCACAGTGCGACTTCATAGGTGCCGTCCTCCAGAGCAACCCAGGGATAGCAGCTCTTCCACTCCTCGACCTCGGAGACGCCGGAGATGGTGTAGATATCTTCGTCGTTGACGATGACATACATAATGTCAGCTGCGCGCTCGGTGGAAGCCAGATAGTCGAAGCCAACAGCCTGGCCGGCCTTCAGAGTGACATCGGCATACAGGATTGCATAGGAACTGTCGATCTCCTGGTTGGAGGCCTTCACGCAGGTTTCACCGTTCTTCTCGGTGAGGATGAAGGGCCAGCAGAACTCAGCGCTCTCGCCTTCCTCGGCGCGGTAGGTCACTTCGATCTCACCGCTGTTGATGGCGGCGGCGATATCCTCGGGTGCATCCATGGTGTAGGTGGGCTTCACATCGGTGACCAGTTCGCTCAGCGCGGTGAACAGTTTCTGCTCATAGTCATCGGCGGTGAAGTGCTCAAACATGCTGATGAAGGGTCTCAGGCTGGTGATGCCGCCTGCCTCGACCAGGCAGATAACACCATACTGGTCGATCAGAATGGAAGTGGGATAGCCGGAGATGCCGAAAGTGGCAGACCAGGAAGAGGGGCACTTTGCCATGGGGAAGGTCAGGCCGTACTGAGCCTGGAAGGAGGCAATGGCGTTATCCTCTTCGAAGGGGTTGACTGCGATGATGCCCATCTTGTCGATGAACTGCTGATAGGCTTCCTCCATGTAGGGGAACTCAGCGACGCAGTAAGTACAGGTGGTGTACCAGAAGTTCAGCAGGACAGCCTTCTTCTCCTCCAGCATTGCGGACAGCGTGACGGTCTCGCCCTCGGGGGTCACAACGCTGAAATCATACATCACATCGCCCAGGCCCAGAGTGGCACCTGCCAGGTTTTCGCCCTTGACGACGGAAGACTTCAGCTTGATGGTTGCGGAGTTGCCGCTGAAGCTGTAGGATGCTTCAGGCTCATAGCCGACAGGTGCGCCGGAAACAACGATGGCATAATCGCTGCTCTCGGCCAGCTGGAAGCTGACAGAGCCGTTTTCATCGGTCTCACCATACTGCTTCAGGTCAGCCAGCGTGTTGTCCGCATAAACATATACATCCACACCGGGCAGGACCATGCCACCCATGGACGTTACGTTAACACTGTAATATGCCGTGCTTGCTTCGCCGGATTCGGACTCGGCGGGGGTCTCTTCAGAGCCACAGCCAGCCAGCGCGGCGGCCATCGACAGAATCATCGCGCAGGCGAGAATCAGCGACAGCAATTTCTTAAAATTGTTCATGTTTGCCTCCTGTTTTTGGGAATCACAATCAGGGAAGCCATATTTTGGCTATAGTACCCTTTATATCCAGTTTAGTTTATCACAATAGCGTAAAACAGTCAATAGAAGCTTTTCTATATTTCTTGCTCTTTCCGATGCAAACCGTATACGCAGCAATTGTTCCTCCACTGTGTGCATACAGAAGTACATACATTGCAAACAAGTCCTCAATCCGGGATCCGGCTGATCAGAGCGTAGCCGTGGTCTTTCAGCCATCGTCTCCGGACAGCATAATCCGGAAGTACACGCTCCACTTCCGCCCAGAATGCGCAGGAATGATTCATGTGTTTCCGGTGGCAAAGCTCATGGACCACCACATAGTCCAGCACCTCCGGCGGCGCCAGCATCAGCAGACAATTGAAGTTCAGGTTTCCCCTGCCGCTGCAGCTGCCCCAGCGGGTCCGCTGACTGCGGATGGTGATCCGCTCATAGCTCACCCCCACCAGCGGCGCGAAATAAGCTGCCCGTTCCCGGATGCGTTCCCCGGCCTGCTGCGCCAGGCTGCGCAGCTGCGCCTGGGTCAACCGGGGCAGCCGGACTTCCCGTTCCCGCCCGGCCAGATGCCTCTCGATCCACTGTGTCTTACTGTCAACGAATTTCTGAATATCCGCGTTTTCCATCCGGTTCGGGCAGCGCACCAGAACTCCCCCCTCGGGGGTGATCTGAAGCGCAATGGTCCTGCGGTTGCTGCGGATCACACGATAATTTATCTGCATCTTCTCATCTCCCAATGCAAAAGGGCGGCAAAATGCCGCCCAACAGATTTAGTATAGCATTGAAAATTTCCCGCTGTCAACCTATTTTGCTCCCAGAAACAGGAAATCTGTATTTTGCATAATCCAGTTTTGTTCGTTTTATATAATTTTACATCTTGAAAACACCACTTCTTTGTGCTAAATTATAGTCAGAAAGGGTGATACCAATGTACAGGTAAATCCTCAAGACGGCTTTTACAATAATATATTGAAATATTCCTTTCAGTAAGATGCTTCAGTAGATGTATGAAGAAGGTAATGATGATTGAAAGAAGAAACGGAATGATTTCAACAGAAGTACAAAGCCGCAAATCTGCAGAAAGCGAGGTTACCCAATGATTGAACCCAAGGATATGGAATAACCCCTGACGATCGATTCTGTTCCGTCAGGGGTTATTTCATGCCCTCATACCGCTTCACGCTCCGGATGGAGCGCTTTTTATTGTCCGCGATACATGAATATACGATATTATTAATGTATGCTGCTTCATGCCTGCAAACTACAGCTTTACTTCCACCAGTCTGCCGATCTGCATAGAATCCGGCTTTACGGCGCAGTCCACAGCCAGTACGCTCACCCCCGCCGCAGCTGCATCCCGCAGCGCCTGCCCGAAGGCCGGGTCCGTGGCATCATTGGGGTGCAGATATCGGACATCTTCCATCTGGATTACGAAGAGTACATAAGCGCCGAACCCTTCCCTGGCCAGCTTTTCCAGTCCGCGCAGGTGTTTGGCACCGCGCTGTGTGGGCGCGTCGGGGAAGGCGCAGATGCCGTCAGTCTCCAGCGTAACGCCCTTCACCTCCAGAAAGCAGGGAATTCCATCCTTCGTAAAGGAAAAATCAAACCGGGAATCACCATGGAAGGTTTCAGGTTTCAGATGTTCAATCTGTCCCAGACCTCCACCGGCGAGCCACTCCCGGGCAGCAGCATTGGGCGCCTGGGAATCCATGTTGATCAGGCGGCTTCCTTTTTGGACTGTGATGAGGTCGTATTTGGTCTTGCGGGCAGGATTGCCGCTCTCCTGACACCAGACCCGGGCACCGGGCGTCAGCAGTTCCCGGCAGCGGCCGGTATTCTTAACGTGAACGGTCTGCATTTGTCCGCCGATCTCCACATGAGCAATGAAACGGTTTGGCCGGGCATGGAAGATGCCGGGCACCATGGTGCTGTATTTCAAATTCTCACAACCTTTCATGCTATAAGATTACCAGAATTTCAGAAAATGGCAAGAGGAAAAGAATTTGGGGTTGACAATTTAATAAAGTGTGATATAATCTATTCTGTTCCATATGGAGGCATAGCTCAGCTGGTTAGAGCGCATGCTTCACACGCATGAGGTCACAGGTTCGAGTCCTGTTGTCTCCACCAAATAAAAAACACCACCCAACGGGTGGTGTTTTTTATTTGGGATAGACGCGAAAGGTTTCGAACGTTCTCAAATGCAGCACGCCGGCAGCGTGCTGCTTGTTCCCGGCTTGACGGGAACAGCACCATGATTTTTGCCCTCTGGGGCAAAAATGCAAATCGAGTCCGGCTGTCTGCGTTGTCTCGGGGACAAAGCAGACCGGATGTTTGTCAGCATAGCAATCGTAAAGGTATCTGCCCTGTTTGACCGCTCAGCAGGAGAACCTCCCAACGGCAGGATCAGGATCCGTTCATGCAGCCAGCTGCTGTATATTACTTCGTATATATAGAAACAAGGCCACCCAAACGGGTGGCCTAAATTTGTTATAACCGGTAGGAACGATACGGCTGGATATAGCGCTCGTGGCTTTGGGATTCCGGCCGCGCGTAGGAGCCGGAAACCAGACCCAGCATCGCATAGATCGTAACGATGGACGAGCCGCCGTAACTGATCAGCGGCAGGGTCAGACCAATGACCGGCACAACGCCGATGCACATACCCACATTGACGCAAACCTGGAAGATCAGCGCGGAAGCTGCGCCGAAGCAGACCAGTCTGCGGATATAGTCCTGACTGCGGATGCCCACATACAGACACCGGGCAATGATGGCAAACTCCAGCAGCATAACAAATACGCAGCCGAAAAAGCCAAGCTCCTCGCCGATGGAGGAGAAAACGTAGTCCGTATGCTGGGCAAACAGCGCGCCGGCCTGGGTACGGTTGCCCTCAAAGAGGCCCTGTCCGGTCAGACCGCCGCCGGTCAGGGACAGCAGGTTGATCTTGGAGTGATAGCGTTCGTTGATGCCCAGCGGGTCGATGGTCGGATCAAACAGGATCAGAATTCGATTTTTCTGATGGGTACCCAAAAACTGCCACAGAATCGGAAAGATCGCGGCGATACCGCCGATGGCCAGACCAAACCACAGCAGGCTGACGCCGCCGGCGAAGGCCATACCGATGAAGATGAACGCAAAGATCAGGGAAACACCCGCATCTTTGGACACCAGCATGTTCAGCCCAAACAGCAGACCCAGATGGAAAACCATGTGCATGACCGAAGAAAAATGCGATATGCGGTTTTGGTGCGCGTTCATGACCGATGCCATGATGACGACGTAGGTGATCTTGCAGATCTCCGCAGGCTGAATGTAGATCAGAGGGGTCTTCAGCCAGCTTCGGTTGCCGGTGTTGTTATCGGTACCAAAGGGGATCAGCATCAGCAGCAGAACGCAGTTGAAAGCTACCAGCAGATTCCGGTATTCCGACATGGTCTCAATGTCGATGGAAGACATGATCGCGAACATCATCACGCCCAGCAACGTGGCAGCGATCTGAATGATCATATAGCGGGCATTGCCGCCGAATTTATCCGCAGCGGTGGCGCTGGCGAGAACCACGCAGCCGAAGGCGGAAGTGATCAGACACAACAGAAGCAGCACCCAGTCGCCTTTTTTGGGGAAATTCTTAAGTTCGGAGATAAATTGGTTCAAGGCACAGCCTCCTTTCTATCCGCCTATTTTACCATCATTCCAGTGAAAAGTAAATAGACGAATTGTTGATGGAATGTAAACAAACTGACCGGTCAATACCCTCCGTTCCTTTCAGAAAAGAAAAACCGGCGGTATCCCGCCGGTTTTTATAAGTATTCTTATGCCAGATAGATTGCCTTGCAGGCCAGCATGGTCTCGTAGCAGTCCAGCTTGGAGACGATCTCAATGGGAGCGTGCATGCTGATGACAGGAACACCGGCATCCACGGTGACGATGTTGCGGTTTGCCATGTAGGCAGCCACAGTGCCGCCGCCGCCCTGGTCAACCTTGCCCAGAGTGGCGATCTGCCAGATAACACCGGCATTCTCCAGAGTGGTGCGGACATGGCCCATGGCCTCGGCGGAAGCGTCGGATGCGCCGCCCTTGCCGCGGGAACCGGTGTACTTACAGATGGCCACACCGTAGTTCAGCAGGCTGTTGTTGCGGCGGTCGCAGGTCTCGGCAAAGTTGGGGTCAAAAGCGTTGGAAACATCTGCGGACAGGCAGAAAGAATTCTCGAAGCAGCGGTACATGCTGGACTTGGTACTGTGGCACAGGTCGTGCATGAAGGTCTCGAATGCGGTGCTCTGCATACCGGAGATGCCCACGGAGCCGATCTCTTCCTTGTCTGCCAGAATGCACACAGCGGTCTTGGCAGGTGTGCCGATGCTGAAGATGGCATCCAGCTCCGCGTAAGCGCAGACACGGTCGTCATGACCGTAGGCGCCCAGCAGGCTCCGGTCCAGACCCACCTCACGGCAGCGGCCTGCGGGTACGATGGTCAGTTCGGCGGAGAGGAAATCGGACTCGATCAGGTCATACTTTTCGTTCAGCAGCTTCATGATGTGCAGCTTCGTAAGGTCGCTGCCCTCGCCTTCCAGAGGCTCGGTGCCCAGGATGACGTTCAGCTGCTCGCCTTCGATGGCCTTTGCGGCGGTCTTCTGCATCTGATCAGCAGCCAGGTGGGGCAGCAGATCGGAGATCATCAGGATGGGATCAGAGTCGTCCTCGCCGATGGTGATGGTGATGACAGTGCCGTCCTTGCGGTAGACCACACCGTGGAGTGCCAGGGGGATGGTGGCCCACTGGTACTTCTTGATGCCGCCGTAGTAGTGGGTCTTGAAGTAGGCAATCTCAGAATCCTCGTACAGGGGATTGGGTTTCAGGTCCATGCGGGGGGAGTCCACATGGGCGGCGCAGATATTGGCGCCCTCGTTCAGGCTCTTCTCACCGATGACAGCCAGCATGATGCTCTTGTCCCGGTTGTTGCGGTAGACCTTATCGCCGGGCTTCAGTTCCATGCCGGGAACCAGGGCCACAAAGCCACGCTTTTCAGCTTCCCGGACGGTCCAGGCAGTAGCTTCACGTTCGGTCTTGCATTCATCCATAAATGCGGCATAGCCCTTGCAGTAGGTTTCCATTTCGGCGCGCTGCTCATCGGTGAGTCTGGTGTAGCCGTTCTTGGGAGCCATCAGCAGAGACTGACGCAGTTCTTCGGTAGTCATGTTGGTTCCTCCTTATTGATAAAACGTATCGACTTATAATTTCATTATATCCAAGCTCTGCAAAAAAGCAAGGCATTTGCTCCGGAAAGCGTCCAGCTGTCCGTCGTTTTCCAGCACATGGCCGCATCTTTCACGAAACCAGGTTTCGTCGTGCTGGGCAGCGATGCGGGCGCGGGCATACGCTTCGGAAATACCATCCCGCCGCATCAGCCGGGCGACCCGGTCTCCGGCGGGTGCGCTGACCGCGACGGTCACATCGCAAATCTCCGCCAGTTTTCCTTCAAACAGTCCGATGGCGTCGATCGCTGCCAGAGCGGGTCTGCCTTCCAGACGGCGCAGAACCTCAGTCTTTACTGCGGCATGGGTGATGCGGTTCAGGTCTAGCAGAGCCTTTTCATCGGAAAAGACGATGCTGCCAAGCTTTTTCCGGTTCAAAGTGCCCTGCTCCACGGTGCCGGGAAAGCGCGTTTCAATGGCCCGCAGCAGCGCGGCATCGCAGGCAAGCAGCTGATGGTAGATCTCGTCGCAATCCAGGACCAGGCCCCCCTGTTCCCGGATACAGTTGAGCAGGGTGGTCTTGCCGCAGCCGGAGCCGCCGGTAATGCCGATGATCATAATTCCGCCTCCGCATCGATGATGTGGAATGCGGCAGCTTTTTTCAGGCGGTTCTGCACCGCGTAGGCAACACCGCCGCCCACGGGACAGCGGGCATAGACTTTGTGTATCGCAGGATCGTCCAGGATCCGCAGCGCGGCAAACAGGCCGGCGGACAGGGTCTCCACATGGGATTCCTGACCATAGGACAGCGGGCTGCAGCCTTCGTACAGCGCAAGCTCTTCTTCAAAACACAGTACCCGGTCGCCGGATTCAAAATGGGCGCGGATATAGGCGGCAGCCTTCTCCCGGGAACCGGAGACGATGACCACTTCGCTGGCAGGGGCATAGTGCTTGTATTTCATGCCGGGAGCCTTCACCACAGCATCCTTGTCGATCTGGGCTGTAACCGCCTTGTCCACAATCAGGTCGCCCAGCACCGCAGTCAGCTGCTCCGGGCCGATTCCGCCGGGGCGCAGCAGACGGGGACGCTCCTCGGTCAGATCCACGATGGTGGATTCCACCCCCACCCGGCAGCTTCCGCCATCTACGATGGCGTCGATCCGGCCATCGTGGTCGTGAAGGACATGCTGCGCGGTGGTGGTGGAAGGCTTTCCGGAAATATTGGCCGAAGGAGCCGCGATGGGAACGCCGGCCAGTCGTATAATCTCCCGGGTCACAGCGCAGTCAGGGCAGCGGACGCCCACGGTGGAAAGGCCGGCAGTGGTTCTCTTGGGGACGGTATCCTTTGCGGGCAGGACCATGGTCAGAGGACCGGGCCAGAAGGCCTTCGCCAGATCATAGGCCGCCTGAGGGATATCACAACAGAATTTCTCGATTTCCCCGGCATCGGCCACATGGAGGATCAGAGGATTGTCCTGAGGACGGCCCTTGGCCTCAAAGATCTTCAGCACTGCCGCTTCGTCCAGACCATTGGCGCCGAGGCCGTAGACGGTTTCGGTAGGAATGGCTACCAGACCGCCATTTTTAATTATATTTGCCGCAATTGCCGGGGTATCCGGGTGTTCTGCGGATAAAAACAGGGTTTGCATCAGCATTCCTCCTTGGATGATGTTCAAATCGTTTTGAAAAAGGGCAGCTGCATACCGCAGCTGCCCCAATGGTATCGTTCAATTACACGGTGGGCTGGTTTGCAGCTTCAATGATCTTGACGAACTTCTCGGGAACCAGAGAAGCGCCGCCGATCAGACCGCCGTCGATGTCGGGCTGTGCCAGCAGCTCGAAGGCGTTCTTCTCATTCATGGAGCCGCCGTACAGGATGGAGATGGCGCGGGCATTCTTGGAGCTGTACAGCTTGCGAACAACGGTGCGGATCATCTCGCAGACTTCCTCAGCCTGCTCGGGGGTAGCGGTGCGGCCGGTGCCGATGGCCCAGATGGGCTCGTAAGCGATGATGACCTTGCGGATCTTCTCCTCGGGAACACCTGCCAGGCCCAGCTTGATCTGCATGGTGATATGCTCGGTGGTGATGCCGGCCTCACGCTGCTCCAGAGTCTCGCCGCAGCACATGATGGGGATGAGGCCTGCATCCAGAGCTGCCAAAACCTTTGCGTTTACATCTGCATCGGTCTCACCGTACATTTCACGGCGCTCGGAGTGGCCGATAATGACATACTTACAACCTGCGTCTACCAGCATGTTGGTAGCGATCTCGCCGGTGTAGGCGCCGCTTGCCTTTGCGTTGCAG
>JAGAUY010000022.1 GCA_017620525.1 Oscillospiraceae bacterium
AACCATCTCCATGGCTTTGGTGATCTGCTTGGTGCTTTCCATGCTGCGGATGCGGTTTTTGATTTCCTTGGTGGAAACGCCAGCCATGGGTAACCTCCTCCCTTACTTGGTCTTCTTGAAATCAGCCAGCACTTCGGACAGGGCGGCCTTCAGATTTTCCTCGGTTGCCTGCTCCAGCTTGCCGGTGGTGCGGATGGCAGTCAGCACGCTCTGGTACTGGCTGTTCTCCATGAACTCGATCATCTGGGCCTGGAATTCGGGGATATCATCGACATTGACATCGTTCAGATAGCCGTGGGTAACGGCATAGATGATGCAGACCTGATGTGCAACTTCAACAGGAGAGTTGTTCTTCTGCTTCAGAACACCCACGATCCGCTCACCCAGAGCCAGACGGGACTTGGTGTCTGCGTCCAGATCGGAACCGAACTGTGCGAAGGACTGCAGCTCGCGGTACTGAGAGTACAGCAGCTTCAGAGAACCTGCGACCTTCTTCATGGCCTTGATCTGTGCGTCGCCGCCGACACGGGAGACGGAGATACCGGGGTTAACTGCGGGCATAACACCGGAGTTGAACAGCTCGGATTCCAGGAAGATCTGGCCGTCGGTGATGGAGATGACGTTGGTGGGAATATAAGCGGAAACGTCGCCGGCCTGGGTCTCGATGATGGGCAGTGCGGTCAGGCTGCCGCCGCCCTTCTTGTCGGACATACGGGCTGCGCGCTCCAGAAGACGGGAGTGCAGATAGAAGACGTCACCGGGGTAAGCTTCGCGTCCGGGGGGACGGCGGATCAGCAGAGAAATTGCACGGTATGCAACTGCGTGCTTACTCAGGTCGTCGTAAATGACCAGGACATCCTTGCCCTGATGCATGAAGTGCTCACCCATGGTACAGCCGGTGTAGGGGGCAATATACTGCATGGGGGCCAGCTCGGAAGCGGTTGCGGAGACCACGATGGTGTAATCCATAGCGCCGGCGGCATTCAGGTTCTCAACGACCTGAGCGACGGTGGAGCGCTTCTGACCGATGGCGACGTAAATACAGATGACATCCTTGCCCTTCTGGTTCACGATGGTATCGGTAGCAATGGTGGTCTTACCGGTCTGACGGTCACCGATGATCAGCTCACGCTGACCGCGGCCGATGGGGATCATGGAGTCGATCGCCTTGATACCGGTCTGCAGAGGGGTATCAACGTGCTGACGGTCGATGATGCCGGGGGCGGGCATTTCGATGGGGCGGTATGCCTCATGCTCGATCACACCCTTGCCGTCAATAGGTTCACCCAGTGCGTTGACAACGCGGCCGATCAGCTTATCGCCGACGGGAACGGAAACAACGCGGCCGGTGCGCTTGACGATGTCGCCTTCCTTAATACCCTGGTCAGTACCCAGGATAACGACGGAGACAGTGTCCTCATTCAGGTTCTGGGCCATGCCGTAGGAACCGTTGGGGAACTCAACCAGCTCGCCTGCCATGCACTTGTCCAGGCCGGACACGGTGGAGATACCGTCGCCGACCAGGATAACCACGCCGGTTTCACTGGACTCCATCTTGTTTTCGTAGTTCTTGATCTGGCTACGAATGATTTTGGTTATTTCTTCGGGTTTCAATTCCATACTGTCCCTGCTTTCTAAATCAGAGTACGGTGTTCTTCAGCAAGCCGCGGATGGCATCCAGACGGTGGGAGACAGTATCATCCAGACGCTTGCCGTCATAGTCCAGGCGAACACCGCCCAGGCATTCCGGATCCACCCGGCATTCCAGATCAATGGTCTTGCCGGTGATGGCGGTGAGTTTGGCTGCGAGCTTTTCACGAAGCGCGTCGGACAGGGGCACTGCAGTCACAGCGGTGACAGGCAGAATGCCGTTGTCAGCGTTATAGCGGTCCTTATAAACTTTGCAGCACTCGGGGAAATGCCGAATATATCCCTTTTCGGTGAGAATCTTCATGAAATTCAGCACATAGGGGTGGAAATTGTTTCGGAAACTGTCCTCAATAATCTGGCAGCGTTCCGCCTTGGCCACTGCGACGGAGGACAGGAGCCGCAGAAATGCGGGCTCCTGGGCGAAAGCCTGATCCAGGGTATTTAGCTGATCGAGCAGCTCTTTGGCCAGATTTTCGTCCCGGGCGAGATCGTATAATGCCCCGCCGTAAACATTTGCTATCTCTGTCATAATCAATCACCCAGCTGTTCGATAAACTGGTTGATGAGCTTGTCGTGATCAGAGCTGTCAAGCTGACGTTCAACCACTTTTTCGGCGATGGCCATGGCAACGCCGGAGATTTCGTTTTTGGCGTCGTTCAGGGCCTTCTTCTTTTCCTGGGCAATGTCGGCAGCTGCCTTCTGCTTGATGTGGGCAGCTTCGTCGTTTGCCTGACGGATGATTTCTTCACCGCGGACAGTGGCAGTCTTTTGTGCACGGTCCAGAATCTCGTTTGCCTGAGCCTTTGCTTCCTGCATATTCTTTTCGTAGGTTGCCTTGATCTCCATGGCCTCGGCCTTTGCGGCCTGGGCATCGGTGATCTCCTGGTCAGCAGCCAGCCGGCGCTGATCCAGAATGGCCTTCACTTTATCCAGAAAGAATTTCTTGAAAAGGAAGAGCTGAATGAACAGGTTGCAAATCTGGGCAATCAGAGTTACAGGGTTAACCGCCACAAGGGACTGATAGAGCTCCATTGATTTGCCTCCTTCCGGTCGTTATAATTATAATTTTTTAGTAGCCGGAAGTTACTCCAGGTAGCCCATGAACATACCGGGAGCGGCGAAGATCAGCAGCAGGCCGGTAACGAAGCCGTAAATACCGGTGGTCTCAGACAGTGCGATACCCAGGATCATGGTGCTGGTGACGTCGCCCTTGCACTCGGGCTGACGGCCGACAGCTTCACAAGCCTTGGCGGCACAGTTACCTTCGCCGATACCAGGGCCGATACCTGCAATCAGTGCCAGACCGGCGCCGATGCCGCAACCTGCCAGAGCAATACCTTTTGCCAGAACAGTGTAATCCATAAATAAGTCCTCCTAAAAAATTAAATACGTTTGTAATATTCAAATGGCCTGTGGGATCAGTCCCCGGCGGCCTGTTTGATGAAGAGAGTGGTCAGGGTGCAGAAGATGAATGCCTGGATGCAGCCTCCGAACCAGTCGAAATAGAGGCTGAAGACAGCGGGAACGCCGACGGTCAGCCAGGGGAACTCAGCACCAAGATTGGTAATGACGGCCAGAACGCCCAGAACAGCAACAATGATGCCCAGGATAAACCATGCCTTCTTGCCCATCTTCTTACCGAGCAGCAGTGCGGCAGCGCCGACAACGGTCACGATGATGGCGACGGTCAGGCTGGAGCCCAGTGCGCCGAAGAGAGCGGAGGTGGCTACGGTCATAGCGCCGTAGATCAGGGTGCTGATAACGGTACCGGACAGAATATTGCCGAAATGACGGCAGGCCATGGAGATGGGGGTGAAGCACTCAGCCATGACATTGATGGGAGCCAGGACAAAGACGGGATCCAGGAAACCCTTCAGATAGCCGCCGATACCGGAAGATTTGATCTTGTGATAGGTAATCAGTACGAAGACCACCAGTGCCCATGCAAGCTCTGTCATCAGGTCTGCAGTGGGAGACCAGATGCCGAGCAGGCTGATCAGATTGGAGATGATGCTGGTGATGAAAATGGTGCCGATTAGGGGAATGTAGTGATCAAACTCAGAACCCATATTGCCGCGGACAAAATTGACCAGGGCATTATAGGCCATTTCGGCAACCGCCTGCTTGCGGGAGATGCCGGAGACCTTCAGTCCGGAACCCAGCCAGATGGAAAGGCCGGTGATGATGACCATGACCAGAAGGCTGACGGCCAGCGTCTGGGTGATCTGCACGGTTCCAAACAGAGGAACATTTTCGAACGTTGCAAGTATTCTAGCACCACTAATTGAAATTTCCATACATAAACCTCACTTCGTTTGATTGATTGACGGATGTTAAGATTCTGTGGGAGTCTGGGGATCTGCGATATTGGAGTCGGGCTGACTTTCTTCCGGTTCGGATGCCGTTCTGGGGGATTCGACAGGAAAAAGCTTGCCCTTGAACTGAAGGTAGAGAAGAACAATCTTGGGGAAAAAGACCGGGGCGGCAGCTGCCACGAAATGGATTCTGCTTCGCAGCAGGAAAGCCACTACGATCCAAATCGCCTGAATCGCAAGGCGCGCATTGTAGCTGAACTGAAATCTTGCCTTCATCTTGCGCTGGCTTTCGATTTCCAGTGCGCTTTGAATGGTCAGGCACAGAATTGCGAAGTTGATGACCGCGATCACGGAACCGCAGAGGGCGCCGAGAAGGATTTTGATAAAATCAAAGGTACCGATCTCAAACTGGCTCAGCAGAAAGAGACCTGCGATCATGATCGCATCGCACGCCAGCGTACCGATGGCGATGCGCGTTACTTCCTTCCTGGAAGCGGGTTGTAGTTTCATGGGGATCATTTCCTTTGCTGGGTAAATGTTGCTTAATGATGGTCATTAAAAGCAATGGGAGGTTCCTCTTTTTTGTCAGTGATCGCGTTTGCGGCCTTGATCAGGGATCTGACGCAGGAACGGGTCGTGCTGATCGATGTGAGCAGGCCGAAGATACCCAGAACCACCACAATCCATGCACCGAGACCGTACTTGGTCTGCAGCCAGTTTGCAAGCAGAAGGCACGCACAGGTGGGGAACAAAATGGAAAAACCAAGCTGGGTAACCCAGGTGATCAGGGACAGGTATTTCATGGAACCTCCTGTAAATAATGTACTATATCAAGTCTAACACAATGCGCCAAATTATGCAAGATGTTTTTGCTGGGTAACTATTCTCAAAGTGATCGCACAGGGATGAAAGTTTCTGTTTTGATATTTGTGCACAATCACAAAAGATGCAGTGCGGGACTGAAAAGAGTGTATTCCGGCTCTTTTCATTTTGCCTTTTTTGTTGTAGAATAAGACAAAAGTCCGGAAAAAGAAATTGTCCAAAATGTCCCTGAGCGCATAGAATATCCCGGAGGGATGCGGATGGGATGGTATGTTCTTTCAGGAATGCTGGCAGCATTCGGATTATTTTGCTGCTTTTGGGTGATCCTTGGAAGTATTTTGCCGGGAAGCAGCGGGGGTGTGATGCTCTGCCCGGGTGGTCCCGGTTTTCCGGAGCGCTGCGCTGTGAGGCGGTATGTGTTTCTTGCGGAAGCGGGAATTCTGCGCTGTCCGCTTCTGGTGGTGGATATGGGATTGGAAACCCGTGACCGGCAGTGGCTGGAGCAATTTGCCGGGAGAATCGAAATTTGTACGCCGGAGGAAGTATTCCCAAGGCTGGAATTGGAGCGGAACGGATTTGGTTGAACAGGAAATGGAAATCATCCAGGGCGTGATCAGCGCCGTGGTATATCAGAATTATGACAATGGCTATGCGGTGCTGCGGCTGAATGTGGGCGGCGGTCAGGGCGTGACGGTGGTCGGCACCATCCCCCTGCCCGCTGTGGGCGAGCGGATGATGGTTACGGGCAAATGGAGTAATCATTCCAGTTATGGCCGCCAGTTTGAGGCAGAGTTTCTGGAGCGACTGATGCCCCAGACCAGCATGGAGATCATGAGTTATCTCAGCAGCCGCATCATCAAGGGAATCGGTCCCCGGATGGCTGCCCGGATCGTGGAGCATTTCGGTGATGAGACCCTGGCGGTCATGGAGCGGGAGCCTCTGCGCCTGGCGGAGGTCTCCGGTATTTCCCGGGAAAAAGCAAAGACCATCGGCGAGGAATTCCGCCTGCGGGTGGGAATGCGTCAGCTGATGGAATTCTTTACGCTGCACCATCTTCCTGCGGAACTGGCTGTGCGTACATATAAATTGTATGGCGAGAGTACAGTGGAGCTTTTGTATGACGATCCTTATTTGCTGATGGATGACGGACTGGATGCGCCCTTCGGCGCTGTGGACCGGTTTGCCATCGAGCTTGGTGTTGCAGGTGATGATCCCCGGCGTGTGGAAGCCGGCATTCTTTTTGAACTGCGTTACAATCTGACAGCGGGCCACAGCTTTTTGCCGGAGGACAAGCTCATTGCTGCCACGGCCCAGCTGCTGAGCATTGAGCCGGAGGCTGCGAAACAGGGCGTGGAGCGGCTGATGGAAGGGGAACGTCTGGTCCGGGATACCCTTGCAAACATCACGGTGGACTATCTGCCACAGCTGCATGAAGCGGAAGTCTACTGCACCGCACGGTTGTTGGAGTTTGCCGGTCAGCGGTTTCAGGAACCCCGGGGTCTGGAAAAAATGCTGCGCACCGCAGAAAAGGAAAGCGGCCTGGAGTACTCCGAACAGCAGCGGGAGGCCATCCGTCAGGCATCATCCAATGGTGTGCTGCTGGTCACGGGCGGTCCCGGTACCGGCAAAACAACAATATTAAACGGAATTTTGTCGCTTTTCGGCCAGATGCAGCTGCGCTGTGTTCTGGCGGCGCCCACCGGCAGAGCTGCCAAGCGGCTGACTGAAGTGACAGGGGAGGAGGCTTCCACCATCCATCGGCTGCTGGAGGCATCCATCGAGCCGGAAACGGGAAGAATGATCTTCTGCCGGGATGAAAACGCGCCGCTGAAGGCGGACGCAGTGATCGTGGATGAGATGTCCATGGTGGATGTGCAGCTGCTGCACAGCCTGCTGCAGGCGATCCCGCAGGGAAGACGTGTTATTCTGGTGGGCGACCCGGACCAGCTTCCTCCTGTCGGCCCGGGATTTCCCTTCGGGGATATGCTGCGGGCAGGAACGCTGCCCACAGTCCGCCTGACGGAGATCTTCCGCCAGGCGCAGGAAAGCCTGATCGTTATGAATGCCCACCGGGTCAATCACGGAGAAATGCCGGAACTTCGCAAGGTGGATTCTGACTTTTTCTTCATGCGCCGGCAGTCTGAGGACGCGGTGCGCCAGACCATCCGGGATCTTTGCAGCACCCGCCTGCCGAAAAACATGGGTATCCCCTCGGATCAGATCCAGGTACTGACGCCCACCCGAAAAGGCGGTGTGGGAACCTGGAGCCTGAACGGACTGCTTCAGGAAGCGCTGAATCCCAAATCACCCGAGAAAAAAGAGCGCCAGTCGGGAGAATTTTCTTTCCGGGAAGGGGATCGGGTGATGCAAATCAGAAACAATTATGATATAATGTGGAAAAAGACAGACGGCAGTGCCGTGGGCACGGGCATCTTCAATGGCGACGTGGGTACCATTACCTGCATCGACCCCAATATGGAGACGGTGACGGTGGTCTTCGATGACCGGGAGGCGGACTATGATTTTACCCAGCTGGGTGAGCTGGAGCCTGCCTATGCCATGACGGTTCATAAGAGTCAGGGCAGTGAGTACCGGGCTGTGATCCTGGCAGCCTGGAACGGTTCACCTTATCTGCTGAGCCGCAGTGTGCTCTATACCGCCATCACCCGCGCCAGAGAATTGCTGATCATCGTCGGCCGGGAGGAGACAGTGGCTGCTATGACGGAAAATGCCAGGAAAAACCGCCGCTATTCGGGTCTCAAGCTGCGGCTTCAGGGGAAAGCATGATGATCATTCAGGCAATTGCGGATTTGATTTTTCCGCCCAAATGCGTCCTGTGCGGCGCGATTTTGGAAAAGCGGGAAACGGACCTGTGCCATAAGTGCCGGGTGGAGACACCGGAGTTCCCCCGGAGCCGGATCAGACTGACTTTTCTTGACAGTTGGACTTCCGTCTGGTACTATGAAGGGAACGTCCGCGGCAGTATGCACCGCTACAAATTCCGCGGTGCCCGGCGGTATGCGCCTGCCTATGGCCGTACGCTTGCCATGAAGCTGCTGCGGGAGCATCCGGAAGGATTCGATATTCTGACCTGGGTTCCGATCAGTCCGCTGCGGAAGCTGTCGCGCGGATATGACCAGGTGGAGCTGCTGGCGAAGGCCGTCGGCAGGGAACTGGGAATGGAGCCGGTGCGGACGATTCGCAAGATCCGCCATAATCCGCCCCAGTCCGGAATCACCGGACAGGCCCGGCGAAAAGCCAATGTGCTGGGTGTTTACCGGGCGGTGGAGCCGGAGCGGTTCCGGGGAAAGCGTGTTTTGATGATCGATGATATCATCACCACCGGCGCGACCGCCGGGGAAGCGGCCCGGGTGCTGCTGACAGCCGGCGCAGATGAAGTACACTGCGGTACCATTGCCGCAGCACGAAAGAAATAAGTATTATTGTATACAGTAGGTGAATTCTATGTTTATGTTTTCCAATGACCTGGGTGTTGACCTGGGCACAGCCAATGTGCTGATCTATGCCGACGGCAAGGGTCTGGTAGTCCGGGAGCCATCCGTTGTGGCTGTGGATAAGAATACAGGCAAGATCCTGCAGGTGGGAGCTGCTGCCCGGAATATGCTGGGCCGTACCCCCGGCAATGTGGTTGCCATGCATCCGCTGAAGGATGGCATCATCTCCGACCATGAAATGACGGTCCGGATGCTTCAGTCCATGTTTAAGAGCGCCACCAAGGCCTCTGTATTTACCCCCAAGCCCCGTGTGGTCATCAGCGTTCCCAGCGGTGTTACCGAGGTGGAGGAACGCAGTGTTATCAATGCGGCCATCGAAGCAGGTGCCCGCAGAGTGTTTCTGATCGAGGAGCCCCTGGCTGCAGCGCTGGGCGCCGGACTGGATATCAAGGGCGCGAAAGGCCACATGGTTGTGGATATCGGCGGCGGCACCACGGACATCGCAGTTCTGAGTATGAACGGTGTCGCGGTGTCCTCCTCTTTGAAGCTGGCAGGCGATGCCATGGATGAGATGATTGCCCGGTATGTCCGCCGTCAGCATGGCATTGCCATCGGCAAGGTCACCGCTGAGAGCGTCAAGATCCAGATCGGCCGTGTCTATGCCCGTCCCGATGAACTGACCATGAATGTCAAGGGCCGCGACATCAAGACCGGCATGCCCAGAGTGGTGACGCTGATGTCCAGCGAGATCTATGAGGTCCTGCGCCGTCCCGCCAAGCAGATCGCCGATGAAGTCCTGGCGGTTCTGGAGCAGACTTCTCCCGAACTGGTCAGCGACATATCCGAAAACGGTATTACCCTCACCGGCGGCGGCAGCCAGCTGTGGGGTATGGCGGAGCTGCTGATGGAGCGCACGGGCATTCCCTGCACCGTGGCGGACGACCCCGATGCCTGCACCGCCTACGGCTGCGGCAAGAGCCTTGCCTGGATCAACCATATGCAGGAAGGCCCTATCAACATCGCAAGAAAGCGCATGATGAAGAGCCTGTAACAGAAAGCAAGAGACCGCCGGAGCATCTGCTCCGGCGGTCCATTTTATTCGTCCTTCAAAAAATCCAGATCCAGAGGTTTGTCCAGTTCCGTGGAGACATAGCCGCCGTTCTTTTTCCGCTGCTTGACACATTCCGTCAGCAGATACTCGATCTGACCATTGACGGAGCGGAAATCGTCTTCTGCCCAGGCGGCAATGGCATTGTACAGCTTGGCGGACAGGCGCAGGGGTACCTGTTTCTTCTGATTGTCTGCCATGGCTTAATACAGGGAGCCGGAGTTGACGATGGGCTGTGCGTCCCGGTTGCCGCAGAGAACGACCAGCAGATTGGAGACCATGGCGGCCTTGCGTTCTTCGTCCAGTTCCACGGTGCCCTTTTCGCTGAGGCGCTCCAGCGCCATCTCCACCATGCCCACGGCACCGTCCACGATCAGCTTTCTGGCATCCACAACGGCGGAAGCCTGCTGACGCTGCAGCATCACAGCGGCGATTTCAGGCGCATAGGCAAGGTAAGTGATTCTTGCTTCCACGATCTCGAGACCGGCTTCATCCACCCGGCTCTGGATCTCATCCTTGATCCGGTTTGCCACCACATCGGAAGAGCCGCGCAGGCTGCCTTCGTCGGCGATGCCGTCGCCGGTGGTGTCCACGTTGGGAGCTGCGTCATAGGGATAGATGCGGACGATGTTGCGCAGGGCGCTGTCGCATTGCAGGGAGAGGAACTCCTTGTAGTTGTCCACATTGAAAGCAGCCTTGGCGGTGTCGATGATTCGCCAGGTAACGGCAATGCCGATCTCTACAGGGTTGCCCAGGCAGTCATTAATCTTCTGACGGTTGTTGTTCAGCGTCATGATCTTCAGGCTCATGCGCTTGCCTTCTGTGTTCAGATTCACAGCGACTCCGTCGGCAGAGATCTGAGCGGCCTTGGTCTTGACATCGCCGCTCTGGTTCAGCTTGGTGTCGGAGGCAGGGTTGACCGCAGTGCAGAAAGGATTGACCCAGTAGAAGCCTTCGCCCTTCAGGGTGCCGATGTAGTCGCCGAAGAGGGTCAGCACCAGCGCCTCCTGGGGCTTCAGGACCTTCAGGCCGATCAGCGGGATCCAGCCGACGCACAGCACTACGATGCTGACGATCATCAGGATCATACCAAATACAGAGCCACCGTCCATCATGATGCCGCCGACGATGATGCCTGCCACAGACAGCGCCAGCACCAGCAGGTTCACAAGCATCACAGCCATGCCGTTTTTCTTGTTTTGCAATACCTTTTCTTCCATAAGTAACACCTCATTTGACAGGTATGGTTGGTTTACATCTGTATGATATCATAATGATATCAAAATGTCAAGATAAAAAATCCACCGGCGAAAGCCGCCGGTGGAAAACGTTTCTGCAGTCCGGTTTATTGGACTGCAGATCCATTATACTTACCCCGAAAGGAGATCTCACTGCTCGCAGATGCTGGGATCGTGATCGCAGCCCGTGGGGGTAAACTGCCGGGTTGGGAAGGGAATCCTGGAGAACATCTCGCAGGGATCTTCAGCGCTGCAGCCGACGCTGTCGCGGCATTCTTTGGTGGGAATGGAATAATCTAGCACCGGGACGATCAGCTGCGCATCCCGCTCCAGACGGATGATGGAGAACTGCCCCAGTGTCACATACAGCCGTCTGCGGTCGGAGGAGAGTACCAGCTCATCTTCGAACATACGCTGGATGGGCTCGGGAATCTGGACTGGACCGGCTTCTGCGCAGTCGCAGATTTCCCGGATCCTGGAACTGAGGACCATGGGGTCCAGCACCTCCACCACCGCGGTGGGACGGTTGGAGCGGACACGGGTGATTCCGTCGGGGCCGCCGATGCGGGTATCGCTGCGGAAAATATGGGCCTGGCTGTCCTCGCCGCAGAGGACGGCCCGTTTAGTGAACACCGCCAGGCCGTACAGCGGCGCAGGATGAAGTCCGCCTACCATGGCATCGGCCAGAATCTGATAATAGAAGGTGACGTCGATGCAGTAATGATTCCGGTCGAAAGCCACCGGCTCCACATCAATATAGGTGTACAGCAGCTCCGCGCACCGGACTCTGGCGCCGGCGGCGGTGTCCAGAATACACTGGGATTCTCTGGTTAAGTAAACGCGCAGGTCTTCGATACAGTCCTTGTCGCGGCAGGAATCTGTGATCTTCCGGGTGTGGATGGACATGGCCTGCTGCAGATCGTTCGGATCGCAGCGCAGGGTGTCCTGACATTGTTCTGACATGGCAATACCTCCCGATTTTGGTTGGGATAAGCAAGACGCTTATAGGACAGTTTATGCGTTTTATTCCGGGAGGTGTCAAAGGAAATGAAGCGTGTGCGTGATTCCGGGAAGAAAAATCCTTCCGCCCGGAGGCGGAAGGATCAGAATCAACCGATGTTGTCTTCAATAAAGGGACGCAGCACGATGTCGTGGACGCAGCCTTCTTCGTTTTCAATGCAGGCTTTGACCATAACCGCAACAGTTTCAGGCTTCAGATAGCTGTGATTCGGCACAACCCGGAAGTTGGTGTCCACACCGCCGGGATATACATTGCACACACCGATGTTTTCGCTCTTGACTTCTTTCAGGAGGATTCGGCTGATGCCCTCCATGGCTTTCTTGGAGGCGGTGTAGCTTCCGGCCATGGGGGAATGGAACAGACAGCAGCTGCTCAGAATATTGACGATCAGGCCGTATCCCTGCTCTTTCATCATCGGATAGAATTCCTGAATGGTGCCCAGATAGCTGACGCAGTTCAGCTCGAACATATACCGCAGATCATTCAGATCGATGTCTGTGATCCGGTCCTTTTTTGTGTTGGCGCCGGCATTGTTGATCAGAATATCGATGTGGCCAAGCTTTGCCATTGCGGCTTTGCAGAATTCATGACGCTTTCGGTCATCTGTGATGTCGAAGCATTCGTGGTAAACACAGCGGCCATTCAGCTCCTGCAGAAGACGCTGCATTTTTTCTTCACTCCGGCCGCACAGAACCAGATCATAGTCCTTCGCCAGGGAGATGGCAAGCGCTCTGCCGATTCCATCGGTGGCACCGGTGATGACGACGGCTTTTCTCATAATTCAGCCCTCCGCCATCAGCCGAACCAGTAGACAGTTTCGCTGTGGTAAGGCTCGCCCTTTCTGACGATGGGCTGAGCCCATTCGGGATTATTGATGGAGTTGGGGAAAAACTGGGTTTCCAGGCAGATTCCGGAACGTTTCCCGTAGTGGATGCCGTCTTTGCCTGCTTCGTCAACGATGAAGTTGCCGGCGTAGAACTGCATGCCGGGGCGGTCGGTGAAAACGCTCATGGTGCGGCCGGAAACGGGATCGGAGAGAATGGCGCAGGGATTGCTCCACACTTCCCAGTTATGGTCATAGCCGCCCTGCAGATGCAGCGGCTCGTAGTCGGCATTGATATCCTGGCCAATGGGTTTGCCGCGGCGGAAGTCCATGGGAGTGCCTTCCACGCTGCGCAGTTCGCCGGTGGGGATGCTTTGCGCATCAGCGGGGGTGAAGTACTCGCCGGGGATGGTCAGATGCTGATCCATGGCAGCGTCAACTTTGGTGTGACCTGCCAGATTGAAGTAGCTGTGGTTGGTCAGATTGAAAACGGTATCCTGGTCGCACTCGCCGTCATAGATGATGTGCAGACCGCCCATGGGATCCAGTTCGTAAGTGATCCGGATGACAGCATTGCCGGGAAAACCCTGATCACCGTCGGGACTGGTCAGGCGCAGGACGATGACATTTTCGTTGAGGAATTCCACATCCCACAGCCGCAGGTGGTAATAGTCGGGGCCGGAATGGAGATTGTTGCCGTTTTCATTGGCGGGGATCCGGTAGGTTCTGCCGTTTAGCTCGAAGGAGGCGCCGGCAATGCGGTTGGCGCTTCGGCCCACGGTGGCGCCGAAGAAACAGGTTCCGTTGCGGTAACCCTCGGCATCCTGATAGCCCAGAACCACGTCCTCCACGCGGCCTTCCTTGTCGGGAACCCACAGCCGTACCAGGGTGGCACCGTAATCGGAGATCTCAGCAGTAATCCGACCGCAGGATATGGTGTACAGACTTGCCTGCTCGCCGGAGGGCAGGCGGCCGAAAGATTTTTTCATGTCAAAAAACTCCTTTCATTTTTCCGGAGAAAAAGGTTCACAGGTGTGCTTTTCCGCTTCGTGGAAATTATACTACAATCGTCTGAATATTTCAAACCTTTCCTGCAAAAGGTTCGGAGGAAATGAAACATAAAACATGAAATTCCGTTTTCTGGAATGCGCCGGAAAACCGAACTTTCCGGCACACAGAATGTCAAGCACAATATTTTGCGATTCCCTCTTGCAAAAAACACAATATGTAGTATAATATGTCCTGCACGATTGTTTTTAAGATGGTACCCAAAGGAGGTAGACCAAATGAAGATTATCAAGAGAAACGGCGCTGAAGTCGTCTTTGACGCTGAGAAAATAGAGATGGCCGTGACCAAGGCCAACGAAGCGGTGGATGAGAAATACCGCATGACGCCGCTGCAGATCCAGCGGATCACCGGGAATGTTCAGATCGCCTGTGAGCAGATGGGCCGCAGCCCTTCCGTCGAGGAGATCCAGGACCTGGTGGAAAAGTCCATCATGGCTCACGGCGCTTTTGAAGTTGCCAAGGAATATATTACCTACCGCTATACCCGCAGCCTGCTGCGTCAGTCCAACACCACGGACGACCGGATCCTCAGCCTGATCGAGTGCAACAACGAGGAAGTCAAGCAGGAAAATGCCAACAAGAACCCCACCATCAACGCTGTTCAGCGTGACTATATGGCCGGCGAGGTCAGCAAGGACATCACCAACCGTATCCTGCTGCCCCAGGAGATCGTCCAGGCCCATGAGGCCGGCATCATCCACTTCCATGATTCCGACTATTTCGCCCAGCATATGCACAACTGCGATCTGGTGAATCTGGAGGATATGCTGCAGAATGGCACCGTCATTTCCGGCACCCTCATTGAAAAGCCCCATTCCTTCTCCACCGCCTGCAATATCGCCACCCAGATCATCGCACAGGTAGCTTCCAACCAGTATGGCGGCCAGTCCATCAGCCTTACCCATCTGGCTCCCTTTGTTCAGATCAGCCGTGACAAGATCCGCAAGACCGTGGAAAACGAGGTCAGAACCTTCGGCGTGGATGCCAGCGAGGAGCAGATCTCCAAGGTTGTGGAAGACCGCCTGCGTGAGGAAGTTCGCCGCGGCGTCCAGACCATTCAGTATCAGGTGGTTACGCTGATGACCACCAACGGTCAGGCTCCCTTCATCACCGTGTTCATGTACCTGAACGAGGCTAGAAGCGAGCAGGAGAAGAAGGATCTGGCCATGATCATCGAGGAGACCCTGCGCCAGCGCTACGAAGGTGTCAAGAATGAGAAGGGCGTTTGGATCACACCAGCGTTCCCCAAGCTGATCTATGTTCTGGAGGATGACAACATCACCGAGGACGCACCTTACTGGTATCTGACCCGTCTGGCGGCTGAGTGCACTGCCAAGCGGATGGTTCCCGACTACATCAGCGAGAAGAAGATGCTGGAGCTGAAGGTGGACAAGAATGGTGAGGGGCACTGCTATACCTGCATGGGCTGCCGCTCCTTCCTGACTCCCTATGTGGACCCTGTGACCAATGAGCCCAAGTACTACGGCCGCTTCAACCAGGGCGTCATCACCATCAATCTGGTGGACGTTGCCCTGTCCTCGGAGCGGGATATGGACAAGTTCTGGAAGATTTTTGATGAGCGGCTGGAACTGTGCCATCAGGGACTGCTGTGCCGTCACGAGCGTCTGAAGGGCACACTGTCCGATGCCGCGCCCATTTTGTGGCAGTACGGCGCGCTGGCAAGACTTCCCAAGGGCGAACCCATCGATAAGCTGCTCTACGGCGGCTATTCCACCATTTCTCTGGGTTATGCGGGCCTGTATGAGTGCGTCAAGTACATGACCGGCAAGTCCCACACCGACGAGGAGGCCAAACCCTTTGCGCTGAAGGTTATGCAGCACATGAACGATGCCTGCAAGGGTTGGAAGGCGCAGCACAACATCGACTTCTCCCTGTACGGCACGCCTCTGGAGTCCACCACCTATAAGTTTGCCAAGTGCCTGCAGAAGCGCTTTGGCCTGATCCCCGGCATCACCGACAAGAGCTACATCACCAATTCCTATCATGTCCATGTTTCTGAGGAAATCGACGCTTTCACGAAGCTGGCCTTTGAGTCAGAGTTCCAGCAGCTGTCCCCCGGCGGAGCCATCAGCTATGTGGAAGTGCCCAATATGCAGCAGAACATTGATGCGGTTCTGGAAGTCATGAAGTTCATTTATGAGAACATCATGTACGCCGAACTGAACACCAAGAGCGATTACTGCCAGTGCTGCGGCTTTGACGGCGAGATCGAGATCAAAGAGGACGACGGCAAGCTGGTCTGGGTCTGCCCCAACTGCGGCAACACCGACCAGAACAAGATGAACGTTGCCAGACGTACCTGCGGCTACATCGGAACCCAGTACTGGAACCAGGGCCGTACCCAGGAGATCAAGGACAGAGTCCTGCACCTGTAAACGAAAATTCCGAATAAAAGAGCGGCTCTGATGAGCCGCTCTTTTTGTTCAAAAAAACCTGTTGTTTTTTGGATGAAATGGAATATAATAGCTGCTGTTGATACTAAATTTGACAGAAGGAATGCGATTCTGATGGAAAAGAAACGATTCGATAAATGGAATGCAACAGCGGCCTATATGCTGCTGCATTTTCCTACCTGGGGTTTTTATGCGGTCATTACGGGGTTTTCAACCAATGTCCTCTATGATTTCGGCTTCACAGACAGTCAGGTTAGTCTGCTGCTGGGTATTTCCACAGCGGTGGCCTTCGTGCTGCAGCTTGGACTGGCGGAGCTGGTCAACCGGTTCCGCATAATGCGGGTATGGTATGTGCTGGTGGGACTGGGGCTTGCCATGCTGATGTGCAATATCGTAGTGGGTCTGCCGGGCGCACCGGTGTGGGCGGCCATCGCTGCGTTCGGCATTGCCTGCATGATCGTGCAGATTGTGCCCTCTTTCAGCAATGCCATCGGTATGGACGCGATCAAGCGCGGCTCTCCGACAGACTATTCCATGGCCCGGGGTGTAGGCTCCATGGGCTACTGCTCCATGTCCTTTGTGACGGGCAGAATGGTCAGCGCTCTGGGCAGCGCAATGGTACCCGTGCTGGGCGGACTGTGCGCTCTGATGCTGATTGCGGGCACGGTCTGGTATCATTTTGCCGGTGAACGGGATCTGAAGGAACTGGCGCCGGAAGTGGAGCAGCGCAAACGCAGCGGCAGCTTTCTGGGACAGTATCCCAGATTTGCAGTGTTCCTGGCTGCCTCCGTTGTTCTGTTGATTGGCCATAATCTGCCGAGCAACTTTATGTATCAGATCATGCTGGTGAAAAACGGCGGCGCGGCGGAACAGGGTCTGGCCAATTCCATTACCGCTCTGGCAGAGATTCCCGTGATGTTCCTCTTCCCGCTGCTGATGCGCAGGGTCCGCTGTGATAAGTGGCTGCGTTTTTCCTGCATCTTCTTTGCGGTCAAGGCGTTGGGACTTTTCCTGGCGGATGATCCCGGAGCGGTCTATGCGGCCCAGGCTACCCAGATGCTGGGCTACGGCCTGTATGCCATCAGTTCCGTCAACTATGCGGAGATGGTAGTCGGTGAGGGCGAGTCCATCCGGGCGCAGAGCTATCTGATGGCTACCAATACCGTTTCGACACTGATCGCGGTTTCTCTCGGCGGTGTGATCTGCCAGTATTTCGGTGCGCAGATCATGGTGCTGATCGCGCTTGCGGCGGTTTCCCTGGGCGGCATCACGATCATTTTAACGGCTCAGAAAACAAAGCAGTAATATCAGGACACCTTCCGCGGATGCAAAGGCATCCGCGGATTTTTTAGCAGAAAGAAATGTAAAGTAGACTTGACATAAGCCAACGCATGTGCTAAGATACGGATGTAAAGTAAACTTTACAAGAAAGGCGTGATGAGATGAAAAACAGAATCGAGGAGATCCGCAAAGCCAGGGGGATCCGCCAGGAGGATTTCGCGAAAGCCCTGGGGGTTTCCAGACAGACTATCAGTTCCCTCGAAAACGGCCGATACAATCCATCCATTTTCCTTGCACATAATATCGCACGGTATTTCGGGATGGCCATTGAAGAAGTGTTCCTCTTTGAGGACGAAGACGGGAGGTAAATTATGAAAAACAGAAGATTTGCGGCAAGTATCCTTTGGATCGTGGTTGGCATCGGACTGATGATCTGGTGCTGGCTGGGCTCGGCGGATGAGTACTGGAACGGCATGGGTACCGCGCTGGTTGTGGTGGGTATCCTTCAGCTGGTGCGGCATATCCGCTACAGAACCGATGAAGCTTACAGAGAGAATGTGGATGTGGAAGCAGGTGATGAACGCAACAAGTATATCGCCATGAAGGCCTGGTCCTGGGCGGGATACCTGTATGTTATGATCGCGGCTGTGGCATCTGTTGTGCTGAAGATCGCGGGTTTTGAGGAGCTGGTTCCTCTGACTGCCGGCAGCGTGTGTCTGATCATGGTAATATACTGGCTGTCCTATCTGTTCCTTCGCAAAAAGTATTGACCGGAATAAAAAACGCAAGGCGCGGGGTTATCCGCGTCTTGCGTTATTTCTGTTTGTGGGGATCTTCTGGATCCAGCCGATGATCTGCCCGGAAAGGATCACCGTCAGCAGGGAATAGGCGATCCGTTTCAGCGGAATATAGGTCAGCGACAGACCCAGCACCGTCAGATCGCTGATCATATAGATCCACTGTATCTCGATCCCGGTGACATGGGACAGGCTCATGGCCAGTGCATCGTCGCCGCTGGTGGCGCCGCCGGCGCGGACGCACAGGCCCGCACCGATGCCGATGAACAGCGCACCGACGACGGAGGCAGTCAGAGGCATATTGGCGATTTCCGGCCACAGAGGCGGGAAACATTCAAAGACAGCATAGCCAGCAGAATAGCCGCAGGCTGCCACCACGGAATAACCGATAAATTCTTTGCCCAGTACTTTCCAGCCCAGAGCATAGCAGAGGATATTCAGGATAAAACTCGATATGGCAGGGGAGATGTGAAACCAGTGGCTGAGCAGCAGTGTCAGACCAAAGACACCGCCCTCCGTGACGCTGGACAGGGCGTGGATGTTATATATGCCGAAAGCCTGGAACGCGGAGCTGAAGAAGGCGACCGCGCAGTTTGAGATTCTTAGCTTGGGTATCATGTGGACTCCTTGTGACAATATACTCTTCGTTTTGCTTCGCAGCCCGGGGCTTCGGCAGCGCCGACGGAAAAAAGACCGTAAAGATCGCCCATACGGCATTCCTTTTCCCAACAGGGGCTGTCGGCAGGTTCGCCGGCATTGAGGAAGATGCCGTGATTGCGGGCTTCTTTCAGAACCAGACGTCCCCGGTCCGTGAAGGCCAGGACCCGGGTGTAGGGGATGGGGGAAGTCAGATCTTCGGCGGTCAGTCCGAGAAACGCGCACAGCATCATTCGGTCGAGACGGGTGAGGGTGTAACGCTTGGATTTGGTGGCTTCCAGGATTTCGTCCAGCGTGGAAAGGGAACGGCAGTTGTGCATGAATTTTCGCCAGAGACCTTCGGAGCCGTAGGGAAGCGCCTCGAATTCTTCATCTGTCATGGTCCGCAGACGGGCAAGGACCGCACGCTCTCCCGCAGCGAGGGTATGCAGCGGCGCGTGTTCGAAAATTTCAGCGGCAGCGCCTGGGACGTAGGATTTCCAGTATCTACCCTCCAGCATCAGCGCGCGCAGGGAAGTGGCGGAAGGGTTTTCCAGATCCGCCTTCAGATCGTGATAGCTGCCCCGGCGGAGGATCGGAATGGGTTCCATGGAAGAATTCCGGGAGAGGATGGCTTTGCAGTATTCCACAGCCAGGATGTTGTTGGGACTGGCAAGGATGCTTCCTTCCAGATGCATAGCCTCCAGCGCAGCCTGCCGGGCGGCGGGGAAGGATTTTCCGGAGTCCAGTTCCCGGCGAAGCAGGGGCGGAAAGGAGTCCGACAGCAGCGCCCGGGTGAGTTTCAGCAGTGTTTCCCTATCGTCAGTCTCAGCGCCGAAGCACAGTCCGTCGCAGAAACCCGACAGGATCTCCACGCCGCCGGAGGCAAAGCCTTCTGCGGAGGAAAGGGCGCAGGGGATCGGCAGCTCCAGCACCAGGTCCGCACCGCTTAAGACCGCAGCTTTTGCACGGAGGGATTTGTCCACAATGGCGGGAGCGCCCCGCTGAACGTAGTTGCCGCTCATCAGGCAAACGATGGCGGTATCGGGGCCGTAGAGCGCCCGGATGGTATCCATCTGCTTCCGGTGTCCCAGGTGCAGGGGGTTGTATTCGCAGATAATGCCGATGGTTTTCAAAAATCTCCCTCCTTTTCGCAAAAAAATTCCTTTGAGGGGTTGAGAAATGGAAATTAATGAAATATAATATCATTAGCTATGGCTATCATAACATAAGAAGCTAAAAAATAAAATAATATTTTTAGGAGGCAATTCCAATGAATGTTCTGGTTATCAACGCAGGCTCTTCCAGCCTTAAGTATCAGCTGATGAACCCCGAGACCGGCGACGTCAGCGCAAAGGGTCTGTGCGAGCGTATCGGTATCGACGGCCGTCTGACTCACAAGGTCGGCGACAGCAAGGTCGTTAAGGAGATCCCCATGCCCACCCACGGCGAGGCGATTGCATCCGTTATGGACGCTCTGGTTGACGCTGAAATCGGTGTCATCAAGTCCGTTTCCGAGATCGACGCTGTTGGTCATCGTGTTGTCCACGGCGGCAACAAGTTCGCTGATTCCTGCATCATTGATGATTCTGTCATCAAGGGCATTGAGGATTGCATCCCCCTGGGCCCCCTGCATAATCCTGCAAACCTGCTGGGTATCACCGCATGCCAGAAGCTGATGCCCACCACTCCTCAGGTTGCTGTGTTTGATACCGCATTCCACATGACCATGGCTCCCAAGGCCTACCGTTATGCCATCCCCACCGAGTATTATGAGAAGGACGCCATCCGCCGTTACGGCTTCCACGGCACCTCCCATAAGTATGTCGCCCGCCGTGTTGCCGATCTGGTCGGCGAGAATGTCAAGATGGTCAACTGCCATCTGGGCAACGGCTCTTCCATGGCTGCCATCCTGAACGGCAAGTGCCAGGACACCACCATGGGCCTGACTCCTCTGGCTGGCGTTCCCATGGGCACCCGCTGCGGCGACATCGACGCAGGTGTTGTCCAGTTCATCTGCAACAACTACAACATGAGCGTCAATGACTGCCTGAACATGCTGAATAAGAAGTCCGGCATGCAGGGTATGTCCGGCGTTTCCTCCGACTTCCGCGATCTGGAAGAAGGCGCAAGGAACGGCAATGCCGACTGCGCTCTGGCCCGTGAGAAGTTCTGCTACGAAGTTGCCAAGTATGTCGGCGCTTACGCTGCTGCCATGAACGGCATCGACGTCATCACCTTCACCGCCGGTGTCGGCGAGAACGACGGCGGCGTCCGTGCAGCTGTCTGCGAGTACCTGGGCTACCTGGGCGTCAAGATCGATCCCGAGAAGAACAGCAAGCGCGGCCAGGAGATCAAGATCTCTACCGATGATTCCAAGGTTCAGGTTTGGATCGTTCCCACCAACGAAGAGCTGATGATCGCTCAGGATACCGCTGAGCTGGTCAATGCTGCCAAGTAATTTCTGATGTTGCGAGAGAGCCGCCGCGTTCAGCGGCGGCTCTTTTCTCGAGAAAGGAGTATTCGATGTCTTCTGTATCTGAGCGTTTCCTGCGCTATGTCTCTTTTGACACCCAGTCCGATGAAGCTTCCGAAACCTGTCCCTCCACCGCCAAGCAGAAGCTGCTGGGCGCAGCGCTGGTGGATGAGATGAAGGAAATGGGCATTAAAGATGCGTATATGGACGGGCATGGCTATGTTTACGGTACAGTGCCCGGTGATCCGAGCCTTCCCACCATCGGCCTTATCGCCCATATGGACACTGCTCCCGGCTGCTCCGGCGCGGATATCAGGGCGAAGATCGTGTCCTATGACGGCGGCGACATCTGCCTGAACGAGGAGCAGAATATCTGGATGAAGGAATCCGATTATCCCAGCCTCGCCGCAAACCGGGGCAAGCACCTGATCGTTACCGACGGCACCACACTGCTGGGCGCCGACGATAAGGCCGGTATTGCGGAGATCCTGTCCGCTGCGGAGTATCTGCTGCAGCATGATGTGAAGCATGCCACGCTGAAGATCGGTATCACGCCCGATGAGGAGATCGGACGCGGCGCGGATCTGTTCGATATCAAGGGATTTGGTGCGGACTATGCCTATACCGCTGACGGCGGCACCATCGGTGAGATCGAATACGAGAATTTCAACGGCGCCGGCGCGCAGGTCGTTTTCCATGGACGGAGCATTCATCCCGGTTCTGCCAAGGATAAGATGGTCAATTCTCAGTATATTGCCATGGAGTTCCAGAGTCTGCTGCCTGCCGCCCAGAAGCCGGAGTATACCGACGGCTATGAGGGTTTCATCCATCTGGTGGGGATGGAGGGCGACGTGGAGAATTCCACGCTGAATTATATCATCCGTGACCACGACATGGCCAAATTCCAGTGCAAGAAGGAAGTCATGACGGCAGCGGCGGAGTATCTGAACCGGAAGTATGGCGATGGCACCGTTGAGCTGAATATTCGCGACAGCTATTTCAATATGCGCGAGAAGGTCGAGCCTGTGATGTATGTTGTGGAGCGGGCCAGGAAGGCTATGGCAGCTGTCGGCATGGAACCCAGAACTGTTCCCATCCGGGGCGGCACCGATGGAGCAAGGCTTTCTTTCGAGGGACTGCCCTGTCCGAACCTGTGCACCGGCGGCGAGAATTATCACGGACGGTTTGAGTATATCCCTGTGGAAGATATGGAGCTGTGCGTGAAGATGCTGGTTGAGATCCTGACGAATGTGTAAAATAAAATCCGGGACTGAATGGCAGTCCCGGATTTTCTGTTTTCGGTAATTAACCCTCGAAGTCTTCTTCGTCAGCGATGGGAGCGGATTCCTCGATGACAGGCTCCTCTGCGACAGCTTCCTCAGCGGCGGGCTCTTCAGCGGCTTCTTCAGCAGCAGGCTCCTCAGCGACGGCTTCCTCGGCAGGAGCTTCTTCGCAGGGGCATTCCATTTCGCATTCGCAGTCTGCACAGTCTTCTGCATCGCACTTGCAGGGGCATGCGTTCAGCAGGTTCTTGCACCAGGCAACGATCTTGTCGCCGTAAGTGGCGATCACATAGGCAACGCCGACAACGGCAGCCAGAGCAGTCAGAATTTTGACAACAGTTTTCATGAATTGACCTCCCTAAAATTATGCTACTTCCAGTATAACCAATACTGGAAGAAAAAGCAACTAAAACTTTGTGAAATAACTCGAAATTATGCATAACCATACATTCCGCGGACGCTGACCTCACCGGAATTGACTGCTTCCTCAGCGCCGTCGCCGAAGCGCACCAGCAGCGCGCCTTCGTCGTCGATGCCCACGGCAGTTCCGTAGCGGACTGAGCCGTCCGCTTTGACCAGGGAGATATCCCTGCCCAGCGTGACACAGTCTGCACGGTAGCGGTCCATGAGTGCGGCCTTGGCCGTCAGCAATTCCCGGTCCATCCGGTACAGCGATTCAATCATGGCAGCAGCGATCCGGGGGCGCTCAACAGTCCGCCCCGCAGCCATGGACAGGGAACCGGCCATGGAGCGGATCTCTTCGGAGAAATCCTGCGGACGCTGACTGCAGTTGATGCCAACACCCACGATGGCATAATCCACCAGTCCGGAGGCGCTAATGCTCAGTTCTGTCAGGATTCCTGCCAATTTCTTTCCGCCGTAGACCATGTCGTTGGTCCATTTGATGCCGGGGCGGAAGCCTGCGGAGGCTTCCACGGCGTCGCACATGGCCACGGCTGCAGCGCAGGTCAGATGCATCAGCTGTACCGGAGGACAATTTGGCCGCAGGATTACGCTCATGTAAATGCCGCAGCCGGCAGGAGACAGGAAGCTCCGTCCCAGCCGTCCCCGGCCCCCGGTCTGGTGGTCGGCAATCAGCACGGTGCCATGGGGGGCGCCCCCGGCGGCCAGCATCTTGGCATGGGTATTGGTGGAATCGATGGAATCAAAATAAAGGACAGAATCCTGCCAGGGGCAGGATTCTGTTATGTATGCTCGGATTTGTTCTTTCATAAGATTACGGAATATCGGGATTGACCGTTTCGGGGGGATTGTCCAGAATCTCAGGATGGCGCAGCAGGTTGCGGTAGTACTTGAAGAAGGTGGCATAGTAGTAACCGTCCACGATGCGTTCGTCCAGAACGAACTTAACATCGATATACTTCTTCTGAACCACGGTGCCGTCCTCCTGGACTTCGTTGGCCCGGCGCTTGCAGCCGAAGGCACCGAAGCAAGGCAGATTGCCGAAGTCATACAGGTGATGGTAGATGGGCTGGATGCCCAGAGAACCCATGGAGGTGAAGAACAGGCTGCCATGGAAGGGACTCAGCTCCAGCAGGAACTTGGGAAGCAGACCGAAATAATCCAGCAGCTTCAGCAGCCACACGGTAAACTTCAGAATAACGCTGGGGATCATGTTCAGATACATGATCAGATTGTCCAGACTGGAATCCAGCTCCTGGGTTTTTTTGACGCTTTCGATGGCGGCATTCAGCTTCTTGTAGACATCCTGTGCCGTGTCATGGGGGGTCAGATGGACCTTGATGGAGGTGTCGGGGGAGTCAACGGTCATTTCTTTCTTGACCACCATGCAGTACTGGATGTCGCTGCCGCGGGAGAATACCTTCTGGCCGGAGATGAAGCGGTTCAGCTGGGGATACTTTGCCACACCCCGGACATAGGCCGCCAGCAGAACGTGGGTGATGCCGAAATCGGTCATGCCCTCTCTGCGCTTCTGGCGGATGTAGCGGTCCACATGGGTGATCTCGAAAGATTCTTCGAAGAGATTGGAGCAGGTATTGCGCTCCACCTGGAAGTAGGCGGTGATCTGCGCCATGGGCGACAGGGTGCGCACGCGCCGTCCGTCGGGGCGGTCGCCCCAGGTGGGATGATACTCACCGGCGGGGGAGATGCGGATGGCGAATACCAGTACCAATACACCGACCAGCATCAGAATATCAGGCAGACTGGACAGATCGCCGTTCATCAGAGCTTCCCGCTGATAATACAGGATCACAGCCAGAGGGGCTCCTGCCACGATCAGCAGCAGAAGGGAAGTGATCTTCCGGGCACCGGAGGTGATCTCTGTATACATAAAGGCAAAGAAAAACAGCGCGATCCAGAACAGCCAGGTGATCAGACCGCTGTCGATGTTGCTGCGGACCCAGATTCCGGAATAGATGGCGACCATCCAGACAGGAATCGCGGTCTTATAGAACATCTCCCTGCCGTTTAAGAGAACGATGAGCACATACAGCACAGCTGCTGCGACTGGCAGAACGATTTGGCTCCACACGTACAGCGGATCTCCGGCCCCTTTCACACCGGAGAGCGCAATGCGGGCCACTGCCGAGCAGACCATGCAAAGTGCCATCAGCCAGGTCAGAACATTTCTGTTGCTGACGTAAAAATGAATTCTTCTTTCCATAACATTGTCAGTATATCAGAAATCCTGTCGAATGGCAATGTTTGATTTGCTCAACATTCCTGTTTGCAGCAAAAAGGCAGCCTTTCGGCTGCCTTTTGTGCTACAGTGTTTTCTTTACCGCCGCGATGAATTCCGGCGCGGTGCCGCAGCAGCCGCCCAGGATGTTTGCACCGTTGCTGCGGCAGGCTGTGACGATCAACGCGAATTCCTCGGGGCTCTGGGGATAGGCGGGAATGCCGTCGGGACCAATGACGGGGACACCTGCGTTCGGTTTGCAGACCAGCGGCCCCTTCACATCCCGGCGCAGCTTGCTGACAAGATAGGGGGTCATCATGTCCGCGGCCACGCAATTGAAGCCAACGGCAGCGGCGCCGGCCTCTTCCAGCTCCCGCATCACGGGACCGGCGTCCCGGCCGGAGAAGAGCGAGCCGTCGGACTGCATGGTGAACGTATACATGACCGCACCGGCGCCTTCCAGCTCAGCAGCGGTGAGGATTGCCTCCGCTTCCTGGGGATAGAGCAGGGTCTCGGCGGCCAGCAGATCCGCGCCGCCTTCCAGAAGTCCTGCGATCTGACGGCGGTAGTTTTCCACCAGCAGATCGAAGCAGCCTTCGTCCCAGCTGTCGCAGAAAGTTGCCAGCGTGGTCAGATCGCCGGCGATCAGACAATCGGGAGCGGCGCTGCGGGAGAGGGCAACCAGCTTTGCGTTGATCCGCTCGGTCTGATCCGCAAGTCCTACCTTTTCCAGCGCGATGGGCTGTGCCTGGAAAGTGGGGGCATAGACAATATCGGAGCCGGCAGCGGCATAGCTGCGCTGCAGCCGGATCAGAGCGTCGGGATTTGCCAGGATCCATTCTTCGGTGCAGCAGCCCTTTGGCATACCGGCTTTCTGCAGGTTGGAACCGGTGGCGCCGTCCAGCAGCAGGGGGCGGGCGGTGAGTCTTGCCTGAAATTCTTCTTTGGTGAGCATACAATCACTCCTGATTTCTTCATTTTATTGATTATAGACCAAATTCTGAAATAATGCAACAAGGATTGACGCATCCTAAAACATCTGCTAAAATGGTAAAAGTTTACGAAAAGGAGCAACTGTCATGAAAAAGACTGTTTTAAGAGAATATGCCCGCCTGATCGTCCGCTGCGGCATCAATGTTCAGAAGGGCCAGGAGGTTCTGATTTATGCCGGTCTGGATCAGCCCGAGTTTGTCCAGATGGTGGTTGAGGAGGCCTACAAGGCCAAGGCCAGGAAGGTCGTTGTCAACTGGAGCTATCAGCCTCTGCAGAAAATCCAGGTCCGTTATCAGTCCGTCAAGACCATGGGCACCGTGGAGGAGTGGGAGAAGGCTCGCCAGCAGCACTACTGCGATGTGCTGCCTGCGCGGCTGCACCTGATCTCTGATGATCCGGACGGTCTGAAGGGTGTGAATCTGAAGAAGATGGCACAGGCACGTCAGATGAGCTATCCCATCCTGAAGGGTTATTCCGATCAGCGTGAGAACAAGCAGCAGTGGTGTATCGCCGCTGTCCCCGGTGTGGCATGGGCAAAGAAGGTTTTCCCCGGTCTGCCCAAGGGTAAGGCTGTGGAGAAGCTGTGGGAGGCCATTTTGTCCACTTCCAGAGTCTACGGCGACGGCGTGAAGAACTGGGAGGAGCACAACCGGGATTTGCATGACCGCTGCGCTTACCTGAACAGCTTGGGCATCGAGTCCCTGCATTATACCGCCGACAACGGCACCGACCTGACCGTTGGCATGATCCCTGAAGCACAGTTCTGCGGCGGCGGTGAGAAGATTCTCTCCGGCGTGTTCTTCAATCCCAACATTCCTACCGAGGAGTGCTTCATCTCCCCCATGAAGGGCAAGGCAGAGGGCATTGTCTACTCTACCAAGCCTCTGAGCTATAATGGACAGCTGATCGACAAGTTCTCCATGCGCTTTGAAAACGGCAAGGTGGTGGAGGCCCATGCCGAGGTCGGTGAGGAACTGCTGAATACCATGCTCGCTATGGATGAAGGCGCCGCATACCTGGGCGAGTGCGCCCTGGTGCCCCAGGCCAGCCCCATTGCCGAGAGCGGTCTGCTGTTCTACAATACCCTGTTCGATGAGAACGCCGCCTGCCATCTGGCGGTGGGTATGGGTTTTGCAGACACCATCAGGGACTTCCAGAACAAGACCCTCGACGAGTGCCGCGCTCTGGGCATCAACGACTCCATGATCCATGAGGATTTCATGATCGGTTGTGATTCCATGAACATTGATGCCCGCTGCGCTGACGGCAGGGTGGTTCCCATCTTCCGCAACGGCAACTGGGCATTCTGATGGCGATGACGGAAAGAGAAAAGATCCACAGTGGTGAAATTTATCTGCCAACGGATCCCGAAATTATGAAAGAGCAGCTTGCATATCTGGATCTGATGGACGAATACAACCGCACATCCCGCAGACTGCAGGATGTGCGCGCCGCGATGCTGCCGAAGCTCTTTGCCGAGGTGGGGGAGAACTGCTATGTTGAGTCCCCCTATTTTGCAAACTGGGGCGGACATCATGTTCATCTGGGCAGCAATGTCTATGCCAACGCAGGTCTAACGCTGGTGGATGACACCCATATTTATATCGGCGACTGTACGATGCTTGGTCCCAATGTGACTCTCGCCACGGCGGGACACCCCATCGACCCGGAGCTTAGGCAGAGGGGACTGCAGTACAATATGCCGGTACGCATCGGCAGGAACTGCTGGCTGGGTGCGGGCGTGATCGTGATGCCCGGCGTGAGCATCGGTGACAATACGGTCATCGGCGCAGGCAGCATTGTGACGAAGGATATTCCGTCAGGCGTCGTGGCGGTGGGCAATCCCTGCCGTGTACTCCGGGAAGTCGGAGCCCATGACCGGGAATACTACTACCGGGACCGGAGGATTGATCCTGCGCTGTTTGAAACCGAAGAATAATTTGAAAAAAACTGAAAAAAACACTTGCATTCTGTGACAGAATGTGATAGTATATTCGAGCGATTGAAGATTGCTCGGGGCAACTATGCCCTTTTACTTGATGAGAAAGAGGTGAACTAGAATGAAGGAAGGTATCCATCCCAAGTACGAACAGACCACCATCCGCTGTGCCTGTGGCAACGTCTTTACGACCGGCTCCACCAAGAAGGACATCCGTGTTGAGATCTGCTCCAAGTGCCACCCTTTCTATACCGGCAAGCAGAAGCTGGTTGACACCGGTGGACGTGTTGATCGCTTCAACAAGCGTTTTGGCCTGAAGTAAAAACGAAATCCGCACTACGGCAACGTGGTGCGGACTTTTTGTATATTTTTGTCAGAATTCTTGTCTGCGCCTTGGGTTCTGTGGTATAATATAAGAAAAGCAAATTGTAGTTTATCGCACTGCTCCGCGCTAAGAGCCGGCTTCGCCGAGCCAGCTCCCTTTACATAAGGGAGCCTTTGGGTGCTGTGCTTTATTGGGCAATAAACTGCAATTTCCCCAAAATATGGAGGAACTATGGAATCTACTTTTGAAACAAAACAGGAACGCGCTGTGCTGGTCGGATTGAATGCCGACTGCTTTACCAAAGAGCAGACCGCCACAGAGGAGACTCTTGAGGAGCTTGAAGCGCTTCTGGAGACTGCCGGCGGCTTCTGCACCGGCAAGATCCTGCAAAACCGCCATACTCCCGATTCCCACAGCTTCATCGGCGACGGAAAGGCGCAGGAAGTGAGAATGCTGGTGGAATTCACAGAATCCACCATGGTCATCTTTGACAATGAACTGTCTCCCGGCAATATCCGGGCGCTGGAGGAGATCATCGGCGTCACGGTTCTGGACCGCAGCGCGCTGATCCTGGATATTTTTGCCCAGCGGGCCAAGACGAAGGAGGGCCGCCTGCAGGTGGAGCTGGCGCAGTATAAGTATCTGCTGCCCCGGCTGTCCGGCATGGGCCACAGCCTGTCCCGTCAGGGCGGCGGTATCGGCACCCGCGGTCCCGGTGAGACAAAGCTGGAATCCGACCGCCGGCACATCCGGGAGCGGATCAACCGTCTGCAGGATGAGCTGGAGCAGGTGCGCCGGGTCCGCGGTGTTCAGCGGGAACACCGGATGAGAAATTCCGTACCTGTGGTGGCTATTGTGGGCTATACCAATGCCGGCAAGTCCACGCTCTTAAATCAGCTGACCGGTGCGGGAATCCCCGCGAACAACCGGCTCTTTGATACCCTGGACACCACTTCCCGCCAGCTGACGGTTTCCGACAATCTGGATGTGGTCATTTCCGACACCGTCGGCTTTATCGCGAAGCTCCCTCATCATCTGGTTGATGCCTTCCAGGCTACGCTGGAGGAGCTGGAATATGCGGATCTGCTGCTGCATGTCATCGATGCTGCCGATGAGCATCGTCAGGAGCATATTGCCGTCGTGGAAAAACTCATCACCAAGCTGGCAAAACCCGGTACACCGGTGCTGAATCTTTACAACAAGGCTGATCTTGTCATGCCTGAGGATATTCCCGTGGGGGAGGATGTGGTGGCCATTTCTGCCAAAAGCGGCAGGGGTATGGACAAGCTCCTCAAGGCCATCGAAAAGGCCGTGGGCGCGAAGCTGCACCATGTGGTGGTGACGCTGCCCTATTCCATGGGTGGCATGGTGGAGACCCTGCACAACAATGCCCAGGTGCTGAATGTGGACTATACTGCCGAGGGGATTGCCATCGAGACGATCCTGGACGACATTCTGCTGGGCAGACTCAGAGATTATGTAACAAAGGAGTGCTGAATCTTGGACGAATATCTGGTGCCGACGCAGTTCGGCGAGGATGAGTTTATCGAGAAAAAGTCCCGCTTCATCGGACGGGTCTGGCCCGTGGAGACGGAAGAGGCGGCGCTGGAGAAGATCCAGGAGATGAAGAAGCAGCACTATGATGCCACCCATAACTGCTGGGCCTACATTATTAAAGACGGCGCTGTGCGGTTTTCTGACGACGGCGAGCCCGGTGGTACAGCCGGTATGCCCATGCTGCAGGTGCTGCAGCGGGAAGGCCTATATAATATTGTATGCGTGGTGACCCGGTACTTCGGCGGTATCCTTCTGGGAGCCGGCGGTCTGGTCCGGGCCTATACCAAAGGCGCCAAGATTGCCGTGGATGCGGCGGGCAAATCCATGAAGCGGGTATGGACAGTGCTGTATGTGCCGTGCCCCTATACATACTACGAGCGGGTGAAGCTGGAGGTTGCTTCCTTCGGCGGTATTATCCGCACCACAGACTTCGGCGCGGAAGTGGAGCTGGAGATTCTGCTCCCGGAAAATCAGGCGCAGCCGTTCCTGGACCGTCTGACGGACATGACTGCAGCCACGGTGGAAGGCATGGAGACCGGAAAGGAATACAGAGCATTTCCAATATAAAAAGAGGTGGAAATAATGACCATTCGGGAACAACTGGAACATCTGGAGCACCGCAGGCTGAATCCGAGAGCTGCATTTTCCGATCAGACCAGAGGCCGACCCAACGCGGAGGACCTGCAGGATGAGGATATGCGCACCTGCTATCAGCGGGACGCAGACCGGATTGTGCATTCCAAGTCCTTTCGGCGGCTGATGCACAAGACGCAGGTTTTCCTGTGCCCGGAGGGCGACCACTACCGGACCCGAATGACACATACGGTTGAGGTTTCCCGGATCGCCCGGACCATCACCCGTACCCTGGGACTCAATGAGGATCTGGCAGAGGCTATCGCGCTGGGCCATGATTTGGGACATACGCCCTTCGGCCATGCCGGTGAAGCGGCGCTGTCGGATGTGATGGGAAAGCCTTTCCGCCACAATGAGCAGAGTCTGCGTGTTGTGGACATTCTGGAGCGGGATGGCAGCGGCCTGAACCTGACATATGAAGTAAGGGAAGGAATCCTGATGCACACCGGCGAAAGCTGGCCGCAGACGCTGGAGGGAAAAGTGGTCCGCCGGTCGGATCAGATTGCCTATGTGAATCACGACATCGATGATGCCATCCGTGCGGGGATCCTGACCGATGAGGACATTCCGAAGCAGATCACCCAGGTGCTGGGCAGCAATCATTCTGACCGCATCGATACGCTGGTCTGCGATGCCATCAATACGTCCCGGGAGGCCGGCGAAATCCTTTTGTCGCCGAAGGTGGACAAGGCGCTGAAAGACCTGCGGGCGTTTATGTTTGAAAATGTCTACCGCAACCCCATCGCCAAGGCGGAAGAGAATAAGGCTAAGGACATGCTCGGACGGCTCTATGAGTACTACTATCGCAATCCGGAAATGCTGCCGGCGGACTTTCAGCCTCAGATGAGTTTTGAGGGACTGGAGCGGACCGTCTGCGACTACCTTGCCGGTATGACGGACAAATACGCTGTGGATAAGTTTACAGAAATTTTCATTCCTTCCGGTTGGCATGTCCGGGGATAATGTGCTATAATACTAATTCAAATCAATCAGGAGGGGTCACAATGAAGAATAGAAAACCATTCGGACTGATCGCGGTAATTCTGCCTCTGACGGCTGCCATCCTGATGGCAGCACCCAATGCGGTGCTGATGCGATTTTTTGATGGGGAGAACACCATCTATAAATATGTATCCGGCTTCAGTATGCTGAGCGTTGGCTACGGCATCTGGGGTGCGATGGTATCCGGAATCGGTGCCGGGGGGCTGACGCTGCTCGGGATCATCGGCATAGTCAGGGAAAGCCTGCTGCTGCGCAAATGTATGCTCATCATCAGCGTGGCCGCTCTGGTGATGTGCCTGACGCTGCTGTGTTTTGGCAGTATGACGTTCATTACCGTTGGGGTGGCAGTGCTGCTGGCATCGGAAACGGTACTGCTGTATTATTGGAACCGAACAGGCTGACCATCAGCCTGTAGAATTTTAGAGAGGAGGAGCGATATGGCATTTCCGCCGTCATTTCTGGATGAACTGGTGGCCCGCAATCCCATTGAGGATGTGGTCGGCCAGTATGTGAGCCTGAAGCGTTCCGGCTCCAATCTGTTTGGTCTTTGCCCGTTCCACGGTGAAAAGACTGCTTCCTTCTCTGTCGCGCCCGATAAGGGCATCTATTATTGCTTCGGCTGCCACAAGGGCGGCGGCTCCATCAATTTTATGATGGAGATCGAGGGCCTGAGCTATCCCGATGCGGTCCGCGCGCTAGCCAAGCGGGCGGGGATGACTGTCCCTGAGGATGAGCAGTACCAATCCCGGTACCGCCAGCAGGAGCGGTTGTGGGCACTTTCCAAGGAAGCGGCCAGGTTCTATGTTGCCCAGCTGTATGCCCCCGCAGGTGCGGAGGGTCTTGCCTATGCCCGCCGCCGCGGTATGCCAAAATCCACCCTGACCCGGTTCGGAATCGGATTCGCGCCCAATGAATGGACCGCCATGACTGATGCCATGCGGGCCAAGGGATATACGGATGAAGAGCTGAAAGAGTCGGGGCTGGTGTCCGTTTCTCAGAAAAACGGAAGGATCTACGATCGGTTCCGCAACCGCCTGATGTTTCCCATCATTGATGTCCGGGGCAATGTCATCGGCTTTGGCGGCCGCGTGATGGATAATTCCACCCCCAAATATCTGAATTCTCCCGAGACGATTATTTTTAACAAGCGCAAGAATCTCTTTGCGCTGAATCTTGCGAAAAAGACCAAGCTGCCGTATCTGATCCTGGTGGAGGGATATATGGATGCGGTGGCGCTGCATCAGTATGGCTTTGACTGCGCCGTGGCATCTTTGGGCACTTCCCTGACGGAAGAGCACGCGGTGCTGCTGAGCCGCTATACGGAGAATGTGGTGCTGATCTATGACGGCGACGAGGCCGGTCAGCGGGCTACCCGCCGGGCCATCCCCATGCTGGAAAAGGCGGGACTGCAGGTCAAGGTGCTGCAGATGCGCGACGCCAAGGACCCGGATGAATACCTGAAGAAATTCGGAGCGGACAAGTTTAAGAATCTGCTGGAGGAATCTTCCAACCGGGTAGAGTACCAGCTCAATGCCATCCGAAAGAAGTATGACCTGCGGGAAGATGAGCAGCGGGTCAAGTTCATCGGCGAGGCTGCGGAATTTATCAGCAGTCTGGGCAATGCTGTTCAGCGGGAGGTCTACGGCCATCGGGTGGCGGATGCGGCGAAGATCAGTTATGATGCCATGAAGATCGAAGTGAACAAGGCTTACAAACGCCGGATCGCCCGGGAGAAGAAGCGCCAGGAGAAGATCGACCTAGCTCCTGCCCAGGCGCTGCAGCCTAAGGCCCGTTCCATCCGGTATGACAATATCAAATCGGCCATGGCAGAGGAGACCATTATTGCCATGGCGCTGAAGGAGCCTGCCCTTCTGGATGAGGCGCAGGACCTGAAGGAGGAGGAATTTTCCTCAGGTCTGCTGGGAAGTGTGTATGTGCAGCTGCGCAGCCGCCATGACCAGGGACTGGACGTATCCCTGGGTGTGCTTTCTGATCTGACGGGCGAGGAGATGTCCCATATCACGGGCATCTATCAGCGTCAGCAGGGACCGGTCTCCGAGCAGGCATTCCGGGACTGCGTCCGTACCATCCATGCGGAGCATCAGGCGTCGAAGGTGGATTCCGCCGATGATCTGATGGCCCTTCGGAACAGATACAAAGAAAGAAAAGGAATCAAAGGATGACTTTAGACCTTTTGGAGCGGGAAGCGGAATCTCCGGTCAGCACCGGGGAAGACGATGTCCGCCAGTATTTAAGCGAAATCCGACGCTACCCCCGCCTTACCCCGGAGGAGGAGCGGACGCTCGCCAGACGGTGCGCAGAGGGAGATGAGGAGGCCATCCGTCAGATGGTCAATTCCAATCTCCGGCTTGTGGTCTCTGTGGCGAAGGAATATGCCGGCCGGGGTGTGCCGCTGCTGGATCTCATTCAGGAGGGCAGTATCGGTCTGCTGGCAGCGGCGAAAAAATTTGACTATACGCTGGATTTCAGGTTTTCTACATATGCCACCAAGTGGATCCGTCAGGGTGTGACCCGGTTTCTGATGAATCAGGGACAGACGATCCGTGTGCCGCTGCACACGGCAGAACGGATCCGGAAGATTCAGCAGGTGCAGACTGCCCTGCGGCAGAAAAACGGTGTGGAGCCGACCGACGAGGAACTGGCGGCCCACTGCGAGCTTCCTGCGCCGAAGGTCCGGCAGCTGCTGCGGCTGAATCCGGAAGTGTGCAGTCTGGATGCCCCTGCCGGTGATGATGACGGTACGCTGGGAGTTCTGCTGGAAGATCTTCAGGCACCGCAGCCCCATGAGGAGCTGGTGCGCGAAGAGCTGAATCAGACCATTGACAATCTGCTTGCCATGCTCAATGACCGGCAGCAGCAGGTTCTGCGGCTCCATTTCGGTATGGCTGACGGCACCTGCCACTCGCTGGAGGAGATCGGCGGAATTCTGGGCATCTCCAAGGAGCGGGTCCGTCAGATCGAAAAACAGGCCATGGACAAGCTCCAGAAGCTGGGAGCCAGCATGGGATTGGAGGATTTCCTGAATGAATGATATGTTTACATTTGAAGCAACCCCCTGGGAGCTGGCCCTGGAGGAGATTCCTGCCGGCGGCAGCATTTCCGCTGTCCGTTTTCTGACGCTGCTGGAAGGGGAAAATGAGGAATCTGTGGAGGATGCATTTGCGGATCTGCACGAGCGCGGCATTCGTCTGGATATCGCTGATCTTCCCAGACCCGCGGGTACCGGTGAGGCTGCGCTGCGGCTGCGCCGGGAGGAGCAGCTGATCGGCGAGCATAAGCTGCTGGAGAGCCTGGAGGATCATGACCCGCTGCGGCTGTATCTGGAAGAACTGGCCTCCATTCCCGTCTGCGGTGATGTCCGTCTGCTGGCACTGCAGAGCGCCGAGGGAAGCGAAACTGCCCGGGAAAGACTGCTGAATTTGTCCCTGAGCCGTGTTGTGGAGCTTGCGCAGGAATATGCCGGCCGGGGCGTGCTGCTGCTGGATCTGATCCAGGAAGGCAGCATGGGTCTCTGGCAGGGGATTTTGTGCTATGAATGCGGCAATTTTGAAAATCACCGGGATTGGTGGATCCGCCAGGCACTGGCAAAGGCGGTTACCATGCAGGCCCGTACCGGCGGTTTGGGACAGAAGATCCGCCAGGCTCTGGAGGACTACCGGGCTGTGGATGAACGGCTGCTGGGTGATCTGGGACGCAATCCCACGCTGGAGGAACTGGCGGAGGAACTGCACATGAGCGTGGAAGAAACCGCGCTGGTTGCAAAAATGCTGGAAAATGTCCGGATGATGGACCGGGTGAAGCCCGCGGAAGAGCCGGAGGAAGAGGATGCGCCGGAAGAACAGCAGGCTGTGGAGGACACTGCCTATTTCCGGATGCGTCAGCGGATCGCGGAGTTGATGTCCGGCCTCAGTGAAACGGACGCGAAGCTGCTTTCTCTGCGGTTCGGTCTGGAGGGCGGCCTGCCCCTGAGTCCTGAGGATACCGGCAGAAAGCTCGGACTGACACCGGAAGAGGTCGTCGCGCGGGAAGCGAAGGCCCTGGCTCAGCTGCGGCGGAGCTAACTAAACAGAAAGAAGGAACTGATTATGGCAAAATATTATTCCATCGCCATTGACGGCCCTGCGGGCGCGGGCAAGAGTACCATCGCCAAGCGTCTGGCCAGGGAACTGGGTTATTATTATGTAGACACCGGTGCGATCTACCGTACTGTGGCATATTTTCTGGATCTGCTGGGCGTCAGCCCCAAGGATGTGGACGGTGTTGAGCGCTACATCGATGAGCTGACCATTGACATCTGGTACGATGAAGAGGGTCTTCAGCATATGATCATGAACGGAATGGATGTAACCGGTGAGATCCGTACCCAGGACATCTCCCAGAAGGCCAGCCTGGTATCTGCGCATGCCTGCGTGCGCGAGATGCTGTTGGATATGCAGCGGGACCTCGCAAAGGAAAACAACGTCATCATGGATGGACGCGACATCGGCAGTGTGGTGCTGCCCAAAGCTGATGTGAAGATCTTCCTGACGGCCTCTCCCGAGGTTCGTGCAAAGCGCCGCACCGACGAGCTTCTGGAAAAGGGCCAGAAGGCAAATTATGAGCAGACTCTGAAGGACATCAAGCAGCGTGATTATCAGGATACCCACCGTCCCATTGCGCCGCTGAAGATGTGCCGGGATTCCGTCAAGGTGGATACCTCCGAGATGGATATTGAGCAGGTGGTCGCCGAGATCAAAGCGATCGTCGGAAAGAAGATCTGTGTATGAGCGTCCGTATAGCCAAGAGCGCCGGCTTCTGTTTCGGCGTCAGCCGGGCGGTGGAGCTGGTGGAAAAGGCGGCATCCGAAGGGAAGAAGGTTGTTACCCTGGGACCGATCATCCACAACCGTCATGTGGTCGGCAGATTCGAATCCATGGGTGTCGGCGTCATCGACACACCGGAGGAAGCGAATGCCGGAAATACGGTAATCATCCGCTCCCACGGTGTTTCCGAGGATGTGTATCGCCGGCTGGAAAAGAGAAATTGTGAGATTATTGATGCAACTTGTCCGTTCGTCAAGCGGATCCACGGCATTGTCAGCCGTGCCTGCGAAGAAGGAAGGCTGCCCATTATCATCGGAACCCGGGCACATCCCGAAGTGGAAGGCATTGCCGGCTGGTGCGCCGAATGTCTGATTTTTGAGAGCCCTGAGGAACTGGAAAACTGGATCAAAATCGCCGATCCGGCCCCGGATAAGCCAATTTGTATGGTTTCACAAACAACCTCCACTGAATTTTTGTGGAAAATGTGCGGTAAAATCGCAAAAAAACAGTTTACTAACTTGAAAATTTTTGATACAATATGTAGAGCAACTGAGTATAGGCAAAGCGAAGCAGCAGAACTGAGCAAGAGCGCCCAGGCAATGGTCGTTGTGGGAGACCCCAAGAGTTCCAACACAGGCCGTCTCGCTATGATTTGCCGAGAGCACTGCGGAAAGGTTGCATTGGTGGACAATGCGGCGGATCTGGATCCGGAGTATTTCCGTGGTGTGGCTGATGTTGGTATCACGGCCGGTGCGTCTACACCGGCGTGGATTATAAAGGAGGTCAACAAGACTATGAGCGAAATTATTAATGTTGAGGCTGTACAGGAGGAGAACTTTGCCGAACTTCTCGAGCAGTCCATCAAGACTTTAAATACAGGAGATAAGGTCATGGGTACCGTCACCGGTATCGGCAACACCGAG
>JAGAUY010000003.1 GCA_017620525.1 Oscillospiraceae bacterium
CACCCGCTCCAAAAAGATACGGAACGCCGTGCGTTCCGTATTTCATATGGTACCGTGGCCAAGTGGTAAGGCAAGAGTCTGCAAAACTCTCATTCGCCAGTTCAAATCTGGCCGGTACCTCCAAACAAAAAACGACTTGTTTCGACAAGTCGTTTTTTGTTTGGAGAAATCAAGGACGGACACAGTTGAACCATTAAATGCAACTGTCCGGTGGACAGTTGCCGGCGACGGCTCGACGGAGCCGAACCTTAAATTATCGTTCCAGCGGAAGGATAATTGTACCAAATCTGGCCGGTACTGTGTTCCAACGATAGATATCTAGAGTGTACACTAAGAGCAAGATAAGTTGACAAGTTTCGACAAGAAGCTTGTCAACTTTTTTGTTTTCTAATTATGATAAGTTGCATATTTTGATGCAACTCTTGAACTGTTTTCACTTTAGGGTAGAAGAAGACAACTCAGGAGGAATGAATATGCTCAAAATATGGAAATCATATAATGTCTGTCCACAAGATGCTGTTGAATCCGGGCCTATGAACAAGTATATAAAGTATACAAAAGGGTTCATCATCGCACCAAATCCAATGGTGCAAAAGGCATTGATTGATGATATAATCAATGCAATGGATGGTTTTGAAGTGACTATGTTTACTTATAGCACAAAATGGAAGAATTGGATTGCGATTCTTGATTTGAAAACCTGTGCATATTGCCGAAAGATGCATGGAAAGGTCTTTGGAGAAGACGAAATCTTATATGAGGAACCGCCAATTCATGAAAATTGTCGGTGTGAAATCAAAAGACTAAAGGCAATCTATGATGGGTATGCGACAAGAAATGGTCAAGACGGCGCCGACTACTGGCTGATACAATATGGTACTCTACCGGAGTACTATATGACAAAAGAAGATGCAAAACAGCAAGGCTGGAGAGCTATTGAAGGAAATCTCGCTGAAGTAGCTCCGGGAATGATGATTGGCGGAGATGAGTATAAAAATCGGAATGGTCATCTTCCTCAAGCAGAAGGACGCATCTGGTATGAAGCAGATATAAACTACATGGATGGGTATAGAACAAGACATCGCATTCTGTATTCCAATGATGGACTCGTCTTCGTGACCTATGATCATTACGAAACATTTCATGAGATTGTATAAGGAGGTTGTGGATTATGTCAGAGCAACTAGATGTAAAGGTTCGGAACCTGGATTTTTCAGAATGTCAATATCTTGGGGAAATATATGAGATAATTAAAATTGAACTGGAACTTCCCGAATGGTTCGGTGCTAATCAGGACGCACTGTGGGACGCGGTTACCGGTATCATGTACACACCTGCAGAGATTAGAATATGTAAAACAGTAGCGCGAAGAAATTTACTGCCAGAGGTGGAAGAAATTATTACACTACTCCAGGAAGCGGAAGAAAAATATCATGAAATCTCTGTTGTAATTCTTACTGATGAAGCAGAATAAGGTAATCTATGTCGAAACTTGCGAACGAAATATTTGACTTTTTGCTGCTTGGCTGGCCGTTTTTCGTGGCTGAAAAGTGATATCTAAAGTGTACACTAATAACAAAAGGAAAAATAGGACCGACAGATTTGAAGATCCAAATGCAGCTGTCCGGGGGACAGCTGCCACAGAGAACTTGATTGAGCCGAACCTTACAGAGTGGGTTTCCTGAAGATTATGAGAAAGCGGCATCCTATCGGTTCAGATACCAGACACCCAGATTCAGATAGGCGGCAAATGTGAGCCAAAGCAGATAAGGAATCTGAAGCTTTCCTGCCGGACGGTCGGTTCTGAAGAATGTGATGATCATCCAAAATACCAGCAGCCACAGCAGAAGCAGCCATAAAAACGCAAAGCCAAAGGCCTGAAGCTTGAAGAAAATCAAACTCCAGAAAAAATTTACGACAAGCTGTATAACAAAAAGATTCAACCCTTTGCTGCGCAGAGGAGACTCCGGTGCTGAATAGATCCGCGCTGCGCTGATGCCCATAAGGGCATAGAGGATCCCCCATACGATTGGAAAAACAATGGCGGGTGGTGACAAGGGCGGCTGCAGGATATTTTCGTTGAAATACCTGGTATCGTCTTTTGTCAGCCAGCCGGCTAGACCTCCCACAGCTTCGGTAAGCAGGATCCACAGTGCGTATGTTTTCCAGTTGCGTTTTTTCATATTGCAATCACCCTTCATAGGATATGTCAAAGGCAGGATCGGTATTCAGCGGCAGCTGATCAATATCCTGCCCGGTTGGATACTTGACGAATTGGGTTCTTTGGGGCATAATTGTAAAAAACCAAAGGAAGCAGTGATAACAATATGAAAACAGGACTGGTATTGGAAGGCGGCGGTGTTCGTGGCATTTATGTGGCTGGTGTGCTGGATGTGTTTCTTGAGCAGGGAATCAGCTTTGACGGCGTGATTGGCAATTCTGCGGGTGCCATCCACGGCTGCTCTTATTTGTCCGGACAGAAGGGACGGAGCATCCGCTATTACAAAAAATACTGCGGCGATCCCAGGTTCATGAGTTTCCGCAGCTGGATTACCACGGGCGATCTCGTTGGTGTGGATTTCTGCTATCATGAACTGCCGGAAAAGCTGGATGTATATGATAATGATGCATTCCTGCGCTGCGGTGTGCCATTTTATACGGTTTGCACCAATGTGCAGACGGGAAAGCCGGAATATATGAAAATTACGGATATGAACCGGCAGATTGACTGCCTGCGTGCTTCCGCCTCGCTGCCGTATTTTTCCAGAATGGTGGAGATCGGCGGCAAGAAGTATCTCGACGGTGGCTGCTCGGACAGTGTTCCTGTACGGGCATTTCAGGAGATGGGATACGCGAAAAATGTACTCGTGCTGACGCAGCCTGCGGATTACCGGAAAAAGCCGGAACTGTCCGCACTGGCAAGGATCGCATATGCCCGGTATCCCGCGTTTTCCAAGGCACTTCGCAGCCGTTATGTAGGGTATAATCAGACAGCGGATCTGATTGCAGAACTGGAAAAACGGGAAGAGGTATTCGTCATTCGGCCTGAAAGACCCCTGCAGATCGGACGAATGGAGAAAGATCCGAAGAATGTGGAACGTGTCTACAATATTGGCAGCGAGGATGCGCAAAAGCATCTGAACCGGCTGCGGTCCTGGATGGAAAAAAACGCAGAGAAATAAGTGCGGCGATAAAAAACGACCTGCCTGAGCAGGTCGTTTTTTATACAGAAAAATCAGATATTCAGCAGATCGCTGTAAACCTTCAGAGCGCCGTCGGTATCGTGAGCCAGAACCTTCTTTGCCAGGACCTTGCCCAGCTGGACGCCTTCCTGGTCGAAGCTGTTCAGATTCCACGCAAAGCCCTGGAACATGACCTTGTTTTCAAAGTGGGCCAGAAGCGCACCCAGAGCCTTGGGAGTCAGCTTCTCGCCGATGATGATGCTGGAGGGGCGGCCGCCGGCAAACTGCTTGTTGGCGTTCTCGTCATCCTTGCCGCAGGCGAAGGCCACAATCTGGGCGGCAACGTTGGCGCACAGTTTCTGCTGGCTGGTGGAGCCCTGGATCATAACATCAGAGCCCATCTGGCTGTTCTTGAAGCCGACGAACTGCAGGGGAATGATGTCAGTGCCCTGGTGCAGCAGCTGGTAGAAGGAGTGCTGACCGTTGGTGCCGGGCTCGCCGAAGATGACAGGACCGGTGGCATAGTTCACAGGCTCACCGAAGCGGTTGACGGACTTGCCGTTGGATTCCATGTCCAGCTGCTGCAGATGTGCGGGGAAGCGGGACAGAGCCTGGGAATAGGGCAGGACTGCAGTATTGGGATAACCCAGAACATTGCGCTCGTAAACGCCGATCAGAGCATCCAGCATGGCGGGATTCTTCAGCAGATCCTCGTTCTTTGCCAGAATGTCGGCTTCAGCAGCACCGTCCAGGAACTGGGCAAAGACATCGGAACCGAATGCCAGGGACAGGACACAGCCGCCAACACCGGAAGAGGAGGAGTAGCGGCCGCCGATGTAGTCATCCATGAAGAAGGCAGCCAGATAGTCAGCAGAAGCAGCCAGAGGAGAGGTTTCGCTGGTGACGGCGACCATATGATTGGAAGGATTCAGACCGGCTTTGATCAGAGCATCCTTGACGAAGGACTCGTTGGTCAGAGTCTCCAGAGTGGTGCCGGACTTGGACACCAGAACAAACAGGGAGTGAGCCAGATCCAGGGTGCACAGGACGCCGGCTGCGTCGTCAGGGTCGACGTTGGAGATGAAGGCAGCTTTCATCTTCAGGGTGTTATTGACCTTTGCCCAGTTTTCCAGAGCCAGGTAGATGGCGCGGGGGCCCAGGTCGGAACCGCCGATACCAATCTGGCAGACAGTGGTGAACTTTTCGCCGGCTGCGTTGGTGATCTCACCGTTGTGGACCTTTGCTGCGAATTCAGCGATCTTCTTCTGCTCGCCCACATAGAACTCGCGCTTGTCAACACCGTCAGCGATGACGGCATCGCCCAGCTGACCGCGGCACATATGATGCAGAACACGGCGATTCTCGCCGGTGTTGATCACTTCGCCGTTGTACAGGGCAGCGAACTTTTCAGTAAGCTGTGCTTCCTGGGCAAATTTTGCCAGAACAGCCAGCACATCATCATCCACAGGACGTGCACCGTAGTTGAACGCAAGACCTTCACCCATGGGAACGCTGTAGTTCTGGACGCGCTGAGCGCCGTTCTCGCCGGTCATGGCGCTGCGCAGAGCAACGGGCTTCACAGACTGCAGTTCCTGGTAGGAAGCCAGGGTGTCCATATTTTTCCAAGTGATCATGTAAAATCCTCCTCGAATTGATAAATGAATTGCTATGTTTCATTACTGTAAATTGTACTACCAAACGGGGAAGAATGCAAGATAATATCTACAAAAAAGCATGAAAGACAGTACTTGCTCACAGATCGGAAATGCTGCATCAGATGAGAACACTGACTTGTCGGGATGTACAAAAGATCGGATCATTTTCTGGGAAATGTTCCGGAAATATTACTGATTCCAATTAATCCGCGGACTATGTTGACCGCATTCTTGAAAGCTGATATAATGAAATCCAGCAAGGCGGGAATCGGTTCCCGCACCGCACGATGATGCACAGACAAGGAGTATTGTGATGAGTAAGAATGTACAGGATATCATGGACCTGATTCGGGATCACGATATCAGAATGGTTGATTTCAAAATGGTGGATATCAACGGCCAGTACCGCCATGTGACGATCCCTGCCCGCGACTTCAATGAGGAGATCATGAAGACCGGTGTCGGCTTTGATGCATCCAACTACGGTTATGCCGTTGTTGAGAAGAGCGACATGGTCTTTATTCCCGATCCCGAAACGGCAGTGATCGATCCGTTCTGCCAGATCCCCACATTGTCCATGACCGGCAATGCCATGATCATCGATCATCCCGAAAACCGTCCCCTGGCGCAGTATCCCCGCAACATTGTCCTGGCTGCTGAGAATTACATGAAGGAAACCGGTATTGCGGATACCATGCTGATCCTGCCAGAATTCGAATTCTATCTGTTTGACCAGGTGGGCTGGGAGGTCAATCCCAATGCCATCGGTATGCACCTGGATTACAATCAGGCCTACTGGAACAGCTATACACAGGGCAGCGGTGTTGTGGTTCCCAAGCAGAAGAATTACCACATTGCGAAACCCTTTGATCCTACTTATGAGTGCCGCAGCGAGATGTGTATGCTGATGGAGAAAGCCGGTATCCCCATCAAGTATCATCATCCCGAAGTCAGCGCCTCCGGCCAGTTTGAGATTGAACCCAAGCTGGGACAGATGTCCAAAATGGCGGATGCCTCCATGATGATCAAGTATATCATCCGCAATACTGCGCTGAAATATGGCAAGACCGCAACTCTGATGCCCAAGCCTGTCTATGGCGAGGCGGGAAACGGCATGCACGTTCATATGATGCTGCTCAAAGATGGGGAGTCCGTGTTCTCCGATGACAATGGCTATGCCCATCTGAGCAGAACTGCCCACTATTTCATGGGCGGTCTGCTGAAGCACATTGCTTCTCTTTGCGCCATCACCAACCCCAGCACCAACTCTTTCAAACGTCTGGTTCCCGGATTTGAAGCGCCCGTTACCGTGGGTTATGCCACGTCCAACCGAAGCGCGGTCATCCGAATTCCTGCCTATGCCAAGACTCCCAATGAACGCCGCTTTGAGATCCGCAATCCCGATGCCACCTGCAATCCCTATTTCTGCTATGCCGCCATTCTGATGGCGGGCCTGGACGGAATTAAGAATCAGATCGATCCCCACGAAAACGGCTGGGGTCCTTTTGACATGAATCTCTTTAACCTGCCCGAGGAGGAGAAGGCCAAGCTGCAGGGATTGCCCACCAGTCTGGATGCTGCGCTGGACGCGCTGGAGGCGGACCACGACTATCTGACCGCAGGCGGTGTTTTCCCTGAAGTCCTGATCAGCAATTTCATCCGGAACAAGCGGGAAGAGTGCCGTCAGATGGCAGCCATTCCGCACCCGGCCGAATTCGAGCGTTATTACAACCTGTAAAATGTCACAAAATCCCGGATGCAAAGCATCCGGGATTTTTGCATTGCCCTTTGGCATGGATGTGTTATAATGAAAAAAAACATATTTTCGGGAAGTGATCCTTATGCGGGCAACTGCAAAAAACGACAAGACAGAAATATTTGAACGAATGGGTGTACCGTCTGCCCTTGCAAAGATGGCGATTCCCACCATCATCAGCCAGCTGATCACACTGATTTACAACATTGCCGACACCTGGTTCATCGGCCAGACGGACAATCCCTATATGGTGGCGGCTTCGTCGCTGGTGCTGACGGTGTTTTTGATGACCACCGCCATTGCCAATCTCTTCGGTGTCGGCGGCGGCAGCCTGGCGGTGCGGCTGCTGGGCAGTCACCGGGAGGAGGAAGCCGGAAAGGTTGCTTCGCTGAGCCTTGTGATGGCAGGCGGTGCCTCGCTGGCATTTTCTCTGCTGTGCCTTGCGTTCATGGATCCGCTGCTGCGGCTGCTGGGTGCCAGCGACAATACCATCGGCTATGCCCGGCAGTATCTAACCTTTGTGGTGGTCATCGGCGGTGTTCCGACGGTGCTTTCAAACACCATGAGTTCCATGCTCCGCAACACCGGCTATTCCCGCGAGGCGGATTCGGTCTGGGACTGGGCGGTGTGCTGAATGTGATCCTGGATCCGATCTTCATGTTCGTGCTGCTGCCGGACGGCTGCGAGGTCATGGGCGCCGCTTTGGCGACCATGCTGTCCAACTGCGTGGCCTTCGGTTATTTTATCCTGATCTACCGCAAAGTCCGGGATAAGTCCATCCTGGCGCTGCCCCGCCGGATTGAACGGATCGAACGGGACTCCATGGCATCCCTCTTCTCCGTGGGTGTTCCTGCGGCGATGAGCCTGCTGCTGTTTGATCTGACCAACATTGTGATCAACCGGCTTTCTTCCTCCCACGGCGATATAGAGCTGGCTGCCATCGGCATCGTGCTGAAGGTGGAGCGGCTGCCGCTGAACATTGGCATCGGAATCTGCCTGGGAATGATGCCGCTGGTGGCATATAACTATGCGTCACGGGATCTGAAACGGATGCGCGCATTCTTTTCTGCGGCGCGGCTGGCCGGATGTGTGATTGCTGCGGTCAGTGTGGTGCTCTATCGGATCTTCGCGCCCTGGCTGATCCGGATCTTCATCGATGATGCGGATACGGTACGGTTCGGTACGCAGTTCCTTCAGGCCAGGTGCTTCGCAACGCCGTTTATGTTCCTGAGTTTTCATGTGGTTCACTTTATGCAGGCTGTGAACAAGGGCAGGGTTTCTTTCTGGCTGGCTGTGATCCGGCAGCTGTGTCTGAATATTCCGGTCCTGTTTCTGATGAACTGGCTTCTGGGTATGACTGGCATTGTCTGGACACAGGCCATTGCGGATATAATCAACGTGGTCATTTCCTATGTGATTTTTCACCGGGTTATCAAAACGATCGAATAATAAAAGGCAGCCTGTTAATAGGCTGCCTTTTTCGCTGCGTCGGTGCGCTGTTCTTCCCAGAAAGCGGCTGCATCTTCCAGCCAGCCCTCGCAGATCAGTCCCTTGCCCACGCCGACACCGTGGCCCACTCCGGAATACTCCCGGTGGGTACACAAAATGCCGTTTTTCTCCAACTCGGCCAGCATCATGCGGCTGTTTGCTGGGTCTACGGTGTCATCGGCATCGCCCCACCAGAGAAAGGTAGGCGGGTAATTTGGGGTGATCTGATGCTCGACACTGGTCAGTCGAATCTGCTCCGGAGAAGGAGCGGGACCCAGCAGAAAGTTCCGGCTGCCGGCATGGGTCAGATCTCCCATAGTGACCACCGGGTAGGTCAGGATCATGGCGCCGGGACGGGGAAGGCTGTATTTGGCATACCCCACGGCATCGGTGCCGAAGCTGGCGGCGAGATGACCGCCGGCGGAAGAACCCCAGAGAGAGTAGCATCGGGTATCCAGCTTCCAGCGGTCGGCATTCTCAAAGATTTCCCGGACAGCCCGGGCAAGATCATCCTGGGGAGCCGGGAACCGGGCTGCTTCCTTCACCCGATAATAGACCACGATGGCGTGATATCCCAGTTGGTTCAGCTTTTTCGCATAGGGATATCCTTCCACAAAACTGCAAACCCGCCGGTATCCGCCGCCCGGGCAGATGATGGCGGTGGGATGGTATGCGCCGTCCCGGATCAGATAGGGCATGAGCTGATAACGGTTCGGACGGTAGGTGTCCCGGATTTCCTGGATGGCGGACAGGAAGGTGTGTTTGCGCTTCATAGGGATCCTCCTTGTTTTTTTGTTATTGTAGCACAGGTTTGGAAGCTTGGCAATCTTGCAAAAAAACTGAAAATACGTTACGATAATGTGCATATAGATGCTTAAGGAGGTACTGAACTTGGACGCAAAAGAATATATGAAAATATTTGAGGATACTGCCTATGTCCGCACAGGCGGCAGCGAAGCGGAGCGGAGGTGCGCCGACTATCTGCGTGAACGCTGCGGGAAACTGGGGGTGAGTGCTGTATTGGAGGAATTTCCTGTTCAGATGGCAGACATGCGAAAAGCCCGCCTGCTGGCGGACGGTGTCGAGATCCCCTGCAGGGGGTATCTTTGCGCCGGCAGCGGGGAAGTGGAAGCGCCTCTGTATTATCTGACCAATACAGATCCCTGTTCGCTGTCGCAGTGCAGAGGAAAGATCGTAATGATAGACGGATATCTCGGTTATTGGATGTATCAGGATATACTGGAAAACGGCGCTGTGGGTTTTGTGACCTATGATGGCAATGTCAATTATACAGACCGGGACATCGATCAGAGAGAACTGAGAAGCTATGTCAGCAAGGGTAAGAAGATCCCGGGTGTCAATATCAATGCCAGGGATGCAGTTGAACTGATCAACGAGGATGCCGGTATTCTGAAGATCATTCTGGAACAGGAGGAATATGAAGGAAAGTCACAGAACGTGGTGCTGGACCTGCCTGGTGAGACGGAAGACTTTATCATCCTGACTGCGCACTATGATTCCGCTTCTTTGTCTCAGGGGGCTTATGACAATATGTCCGGCTGTGCGGGACTGCTCGCTCTTGTGGAGCATTTTTCGAAGATGCCCCATAAGTATGGTCTGCGGTTTGTATGGTGCGGCAGCGAGGAGCGGGGATTACTTGGCTCCAAAGCATATGTTGCTGCCCATGAAGAGGAACTGAAGAATTGCGTTCTGAATATCAATCTGGATATGATCGGATGCATCATGGGTAAGTTTATCGCCTGCTGCACAGCCGAAGAGCAGCTGGTGCATTACCTCACATATATGGACGGTGAACTGGGAGTTGGCATTACGGTCAGGCAGGATGTCTATTCCAGCGACTCCACACCTTTTGCGGACTTCGGCATCCCGGCGGTGTCATTTGCCCGCATTGCGCCGTCCAATACAGCGTCCTATCACAACAGCTATGATACGGCAGCTGTGATGAAGGGGGAGCATATGGAAAAGGACGTTGCTTTTGTAACGGCATTTGCCAGTCGGATGGCCAATGCCGTCCGCTGTCCTGTCGGCAGAGAGATGCCTGATAACATGAAGGAAAAATTGGATATTTACCTTGCACGCAGGCGCAGCGCCAAAAAATAACAAAAAAAGATTCGATTCTTACATTTTGTGTTATAATCTTATTTAATTTTAGCTTGCGTTTTTAGTAGAAATTGGTAAAATGATACTAGGTAATACTTGGTTTTTAACTGGGTTAATGCTTAATTTCTATGTAAAAAGGAGGATTCAGCGTTCAAGGAATCGGTACATCCGCAATGTTTGTCAAAATGCCCACCAAGCGCGGCGCAAGCCGACAATATTTCAGAAAGAAGGTAGTATTCATGTTTGAAAAGGTTTTTAAATTGTCTAGCAAGCAGACCACCGTAAAAACCGAGATCGTGGCCGGTATCACCACATTCATGACCATGGCTTACATCATCGCATTGAACCCCAATCTGCTGACCAATTTTGACACTGGAAGTCCTCTGTGGAACGGCGTATTCCTGGCAACCTGTATCGCATCCGCCATTGGTACAATGGTTATGGCCTTCCTGGCCAATCAGCCCTTCGTTATGGCTCCCGGCATGGGTCTGAACAGCTTCTTCGCTGTGGTCGTCGGCAATATCGCTGCCGCTACCGGTATGAGCTATGTCCAGTCCTTCCAGGGCGCACTGGTCATCATTGCTGTGGAAGGCGTTGTATTCCTGATTCTGTCTATCTTCAACATCCGCGAGAAGATCGTCGAGGCCATTCCTCTGGGCATTCGCCTGGGCATCTCTCCCGCCATCGGCCTGATGCTGCTGAACATCGGCTTCGGCTCCAATGCCGGCATCTACTCCGAGACCGGCGGTCCCTTCTTCATGATGCGTGACTTTTTCGGTGCGCTGACTCCCTCTGTCGCTCAGACTGCCATGGGTTCAGGTTATAATGCCATGGTACTGTCCGTTGTCACCACGTTCATCGGCCTGTTCGTCATTCTGGCACTGGATAACAAGAAGGTTAAGGGTTCCGTCCTGTACGGCATGCTGATTGCCTCTGTGGTCTATTGGATCGGTCAGTTTGTGTTCCTGGGTACCAATCCCTTTGCAGCTCTGGCAACCGCATCCTTTGTGCCTCCCTTCGCAGACATGGTGGAGACCACTCTGTTCAAGCTGGACTTTGCCGCTTTCCTGAAGATCGGCTGGTTTACCGCTATTTCTCTGATCATCACCTTCTGCATCATTGATATGTTTGATACCATCGGCACTCTGGTCGGTACTGCATCCCGCGCCGGTATGCTGGATGAAAAAGGCAATATGCCCCAGATGAAGGAAGCTCTGGTTGCTGACGCTGTCGGTACCATCGCCGGCGCTGTCACCGGTACTTCCACCGTTACCACTTTCGTTGAGTCTGCCTCCGGTGTCGAAGCAGGTGGCCGCTCCGGCCTGACTGCTCTGGTTGCAGCAATTCTGTTCCTGGCATGCATGTTCCTGGCTCCTGTTGTTGCTGTGATTCCCGCAGCTGCAACTTCTGCTGCTCTGATCTATGTCGGTATTCTGATGCTGTCCGGCCTGAGAAATGTTGACTTCAACGACATGACCCAGCTGGCACCTGTTTCCGTTATGCTGCTGGCAATGCCCATCTCCGGCTCCATCGGCCACGGCATTGGCCTGGGTATGATCATCTACACCGTTATGAAGATCTTCGCGGGTAAGGCAAAGGAAGTCTCCTGGCTGACCTACGCCATCTCCATCCTGTTTGTCGTCAAGTTCTTCCTCGCTGTATAAAAACGTATTGTACAATGATTTCGGCCCCGAAGCTTCGGCTTCGGGGCCTTTTCATGGAATAATTAAAAGGCGAACCACAACGTGGTTCGCCTTTGGTATGCGATCAGAGTTCGCAGTTGCCGACGGTTCTGGGGAAGGGGATGGAGTCGCGGATGTTGCCGATACCGGTCATATACATCACGATACGCTCGAAGCCCAGGCCGAAACCGGCATGACGGCAGGAGCCGTACTTACGCAGATCCATGTAGAAGTCGTAATCGGCGGGATTCATGCCCAGCTCTTCAATGCGGTTCTTCAGGATCTCGTAGTTATCCTCACGCTGAGAACCGCCCGTGATTTCGCCAACACCGGGAACCAGACAGTCCACGGCCGCAACGGTCTTGCCGTCGGGATTCAGCTTCATGTAGAAAGCCTTGATCTCCTTGGGATAGTCTGTGACGAAGACAGGTTTCTTGAAGATTTCCTCAGTCAGGAAACGCTCGTGCTCGGTCTGAAGGTCGCAGCCCCAGCTGACCGGATAGTCAAACTGATCATTGTGCTGTTCCAGCAGAGCCACTGCATCGGTATAGGTGATGCGGCCGAAGTCGTTGTTCAGAACGTTGTTCAGACGATCCAACAGACCCTTATCCACAAACTGGTTGAAGAAAGCCATTTCCTCGGGAGCATGTTCCAGAACGTAGGAAATGATATACTTCAGCATATCCTCTTCCACGCGCAGCAGGTCGTCCAGGTCGGCAAAAGCCATTTCGGGCTCGATCATCCAGAACTCGGCGGCATGACGGGTGGTGTTGGAATTCTCAGCCCGGAAGGTGGGGCCGAAGGTGTAGATGTTGCGGAATGCCATGGCGAAGGTTTCGCCGTTGAGCTGGCCGGAAACGGTCAAGTTGGTGGGCTTGCCGAAGAAGTCCTTGGAGAAGTCCACCTTGCCGTCCTCAGTCATGGGGATGTTTGCCAGGTCCAGGGTGGTGACCTGGAACATCTCGC
>JAGAUY010000023.1 GCA_017620525.1 Oscillospiraceae bacterium
GAGAGCCTTTTTGTCATTCACCGTGTGGAGACCGGCAGCCGCATCCGGCGCTACCGCAAAAGCATGCACCTGTCCCAGGAGGGGCTGGCTGCGGTGCTGGCGGGGATGGGGGTGATGGTCTCCGTCACCTCCGTCGGCAACTGGGAGCGGGGGCTGGTGGAGATCACACCCAACCACGCCCGGGCGCTGGCCAAGGTGTTCGGCTGCAGAGTTTACGGCGAGCTGGTGGTGTTTCACCTGAGGGACTACGACGGTGAGGCGGACCAGCCCGCCTCCTTTATGGACTTATTGAGCAGATGTTCTTTGCAAAAAGAACGTCTGCTTTTTGTATAAAGAAAACCACGCGTTAGACGCGTGGTTCAATAAAGCCTATGGCGGTAAGCAAGAAATCCCTGTTTCGATGATTGAGCGGTCTGCCAACTGCTCAACGGCTCGTAACAGGGATTCTGCGTCACAGGGATGAATGACAATGTAATTATATCAGAAGGTGTAGGATGTTAGCAATAAAAATCTCCAGTGGTCTGAGAGTGAATGTAAATTGGAATAGCCTGTGGAGAGTGTCCTTACGCAAGTGACGTCGTACTTACACGTTCTACGTGTCCGCGAGGAACAGAGGGCTATGCCCGTTAAATGACAACCACCGGCTGGGCCGGTGGATGTGTTTTTGTATTCATCAGACAGCCCGCGAACGCCTTCTTTGATGGAACGCTGATTTTGCCGGAAGATTTATGGAATATGATATTGACAATTATATCGGCAACCGATATAATTGTTATATCGGATAACGATATAACGGGGGCGGTTATATCGGGCGGCGACTGTAGGGAGGTGCTTGCGTTGGCAAATTTGGCATTAACAGAAGCAGTGTATTACATCCTGCTGTCTCTGATGAAGCCCATGCACGGTTATGGGATCATGCAGAATGTGGAAGCTCTATCCGGAGGCCGGGTTCGGCTGGCTGCCGGTACGCTTTACGGAGCCATTAATACATTGCTTGAAAAAGGCTGGATTACCGCATTGCCTGGAAGCGGCGACAGCCGGAAGAAAGAATACCGGATCACGGATACGGGGAAAAAAGCGGTAGAGACAGAGATCATCCGTCTGCAGGAGCTGCTGGAAAACGGCAGAAAGATCATGGGAGGTGATCTGTAATGAGAAAGACGATTCGTAAATTGTTCTGGGCATGGGACTTCGATAAGGAAGAACGGTGGCTGAACGAAATGGCTGCAAAAGGACTTTGCCTGATCAGCGTAGGTTGGTGTAAGTATGATTTTGAGGATTGTGATCCCGGGGAGTACAGTATTCGCCTGGAACTGCTGAATCAGAAGCCGATGCACCCCGAAAGCGTCAAATATCTTGAGTTTCTTGAAGAGACCGGAGCAGAGCACATAGGTTCCTATATGCGTTGGATTTACATGAGAAAGAAAAAGGCAGACGGAGAATTCCATCTGTTTTCCGACAATGAGTCCCGCATCCGGCACCTGACCCGGATCATCCATTTACTCACTTTGCTGACAGCTGTGAATCTGTATTCGGGTATCTACAATCTGATTCTTTACTTCGCATGGGGCAATCCGGTGAGCTTGCTGGGGCTTATCAATCTGATGCTCAGCGCAGGTCTCGTCTGCGGTATGGTGAAGATATGGCACAAGCGAAAACTGCTGAAGGAAGAGCAACGGATATTTGAATAATCAGGGCTGAATAAAGCGGCAATCCGGGTACCCGGATTGCCGCTTTTTGCTGTGGACATTACACATTTGCACTGAGGCTTCTTTTGCGGATCAGTCCTCTGACCCATGTGATATCCTCCCGTGTCAGGACCTTCATCAGAAACAGCAAACTCCCCAGGATCAGCAGATATGCCCCGAAACGCTGGGCAGGGACCGTCAGGAAGGATGCGGCATAGATTCCGAATACCATGGCAGATACCGCAAGCAGCGGAATGTGAAAGGGAATGGTTTCCTTCGTGATTTTCAGAAGCCGGCGCAGACTCAGGGCAAAATTCAGCAGATGGGTCACCAGGAAGCTGAGAAAGTAGCCTTCCATGCCGTATTCCGGCAGCAGAAGATACAGAAACAGCACATCCAGGAAGGATGTCAGGATGTTGTAGCGGACGCAAATTTTTTGCTGCCCCAGTCCCTTGGTCATGGCATCGGTGACGCAGTCGCAGTAGAGCATTGGGATCAGCAGCGCATACCATCGCATGGACTGCGCTGCATCCGGATTGCCGTACAGTTTTATACACAGCGAATCAGAAAGAAGAAACAGCAATCCGCCGAAGGTGATCCCGTAGACCATCGCGACGCGCAGACTTCGGTGCATCAGATACCGGATGCGCCTAACGCTCTTTGCGGCGGAGCATCGGGCCAGTTCCGGGATCAGCAGTTCGTTGAGTCCGAAGAGGATAGCAGCCGGGAACATGATCACAGGGAAAACCATTCCGCTGACTGTTCCGAAGGCGGCCAGAGGATCGCTTGTGGCGGTATTCAGCGCCAGGCGCTTGGGGACCATCAGATTCTCAGCGGTGGAGATTCCGGATTTCAGGTCATCCGCCAGCGCCAGCGGCAGCGCCGCCTGCATCAGACGACCCGCTACCGGAGTCCGTGCATCCCCCGGTGCCCGCTCCCGCAGCCGCAGTACGCTCAGGCACACCAGCGTCAGACAGGCCCCCAGACTGCTGCCCAACACCACGGACAGGCAGGATTTGCCCGGGTCGCTGCCTGCCCAGAAGGTAAGCGCGCCCATGGTTACGGCCATGGAGCAGGCCTGCTCTGCCACCTCCACCGCTGCCAGCGTGCCGATGCTGTTGGATGCGGTAAAATAACCGGTCATCACGCCGCACAGGCATATTACCGGCAGAAATGCAGAAAACAGCCGCAGGGAAGCGATGGTGCGAAGGTCACCGATCCAGTTTTCAGCCAGCCAGGGCGCGAAGGCATACAGCACCGCAGCCACAGTGCCGCTGAAAAGGATACTGTAGAGAAAGCAGGCGGACAGAACGTGGGTGACGTGCTTCGGATTGCCCCGTCCCAGTTCTTCGGCAGTCAGATACATGGCGGCGGTACGGATGCCGCCCATCCCCGCCACCATCGCAAGAGACCCTACGGACATGGTCAGCTGCAGCAGTCCGATGCCCGCGGCACCGATGGACGCGGACAGATACACCTGAAAGGATGTCCCAACAAGACGCAGCAGCAGATTTACCCCGGTCAGCAGCAGGGCAGAGTAAAATATCGGAAGCTTTCTGGGCAAAGCAAATCCCCCCTTGTCCGCATTCTATGGGGACAAGGGGGGAGGTAGAACAAATTCAGTTCGGATTGAATTCCTTGCAATGCATCACAAGAGGACATTCGCCGCATTTGGGATTCCGGGCAGTGCAGCAGTCCCGGCCGAAGAGAACGATTCGGTGGCAGAAATCGCTGCTTTCCTCCGGCGGGAGGATTTTTCGCAGCTGCTGCTCCACCTTTTCCGGTTCCTTGCCCACGGATAACCCCAGCCGTCCGCAGATGCGGATGCAATGGGTATCGCAGACCACACTTCCCGGAACACCGTAAAGATCTCCCAGCAGCAGATTGGCGGTCTTCCGTCCCACACCGGGCAGCCGCAGCAGTTCCTCCATGGTACCGGGGACTTTGCCATTGTAGTCGCTCAGCAGCATCTGACAGGCCAGAACGATGTCCCGGGCCTTGTGTTTATAGAATCCGCAGGAGCGGATATAGTTTTCAACATCTGCGATATCTGCCGCTGCCATAGCTTCCAGTGTCGGATAAGCTTCAAAAAGGGCAGGAGTGATCATATTAACCCGGGCATCGGTACACTGGGCCGACAGCCGCACGGCAATCATCAGTTCATAGTCATTCCCATAGTGCAGCGCGCACAGGGCATCGGGATAGCGGGCATTTAGAATATCAATGATGGAGCGGACCTTTTCATGCATAGCGTAACTCCTTTTTCTTTTGATTCTATCACAGCCCGGGAGAAATGAAAAGCAGTTTTTCCGCACCAAATGATGGATAGATGCGTAAAATGCCGCAGGAATATTGGGAGGGATGAGTATGATTGTGAGTTTGGACCGTGTATGTCTCGGCTGTCGGTGCAGCGTGGCGGCGGTGGATACGGATGAAGTTCTCAAGCGAAGACTGCAGGATTTTGGTGTCATACCGGGGACGGTTCTCTGCCCCGAATACCGCAGTCCCGGCGCTCATGCTGCTGTGATCGGTGTGCGGGGGACCATGCTGGCGCTGCGGACCCGGGATCTGAAGCGCATCCGGGTCTTTGTCTGATGGGGCATGAGGCTGAACCAATGAAAGTTCTTCTGGCGGGGAATCCAAACGTGGGCAAGAGTACACTTTTCAATGCGCTGACCGGTCTTCATCAGCATACGGGAAACTGGCCCGGTAAGACGGTTTCCCTGGCGAAAGGTACGGTGAAATACAGCGGGCGGATCATCGAACTGACGGATCTGCCCGGTATTTACTCACTGGAGGCAAGCAGCGAAGATGAAAAAATCGCCGCCTCCTGCATCGAAAACGGAGAAGGGGAACGGATCATCGTGGTCTGCGATGGCACCGCCCTGGAGCGTTCACTGATCCTTGCATTGCAGATCCTGGGACGTCGGGGAGATGTGATCCTCTGCGTGAATCTGATGGATGAAGCAAAGGTGCGGGGAATTCGGGTGGATGGGGAGAAACTGGAGCGCCTGCTGGGGATACCTGTAGTCCTCACCGCTGTAGGGGACCGTGGAAGCCGCAGAAAGCTGTTGGAGCGGCTGATACATAGTCCCGGGATACCCTCTGCGCAATACCTTTATGATGATCCGATAACGGCGGCGGAGGAAATTGCCGGACAATGCGTCCGAATAGAGGAAGGAACGGATCAAAACTGGAGAAAGGTTCTGGACCGGCTGCTCCTGAGCCGCAGGCACGGGATCCCGGTTTTGCTGATGCTGCTCATCGCCCTTGTGTGGCTGACCGTCTGGGGCGCGAATTATCCGTCGCAGCTTCTGGAAGGATTATTCGGCAGGCTGTATGGATGGCTTTACCGGGCGGCTGATGGATTCCCGGGATGGGTCCGGGGGATCCTGGTGGATGGAATCTATGCGACGACCGCCCGGGTTATCGCGGTGATGCTGCCGCCAATGGCAATTTTCTTTCCCTTGTTTACGATTCTGGAGGACATCGGATATCTGCCCCGGATGGCGCTGTTGTTAGACCGGCCCATGTGCCGCTGCGGCGGCTGCGGCAAGCAGGCGCTGACGCTGTGTATGGGACTCGGCTGCAATGCGGTGGGGGTGATGGGATGCCGGATCATCGATTCGCCCCGGGAGCGGCTGGCGGCGATTCTGACCAATGCCATGATGCCCTGTAACGGGCGGTTTCCGACGCTGATTCTTCTGGGAAGCTTGCTTTTCCCGGAGGCGGGTGCGGCGGTAATCGTCGCGGCGGCCGTGGTGCTGGGGATGGCGGGGGCCATGACGGTATCCGGCATGATGAATAAGACTGTCCTGCGCCACCGGCCCAGTGCTTTCGTTTTGGAGCTTCCACCTTTGCGCAGACCCCGGGTGGGGCAGATTTTGGTCCGGTCACTGCTGGACCGGACGCTGCACATTGCGCTGCGGGCAGTGCGGGTGGCGGCCCCTGCCGGAGCGCTGCTGTGGTTTCTGGCGAATACATCGTGGTTGGGAAAGATCACAGCATTTCTGGATCCTTTTGGGCGGCTGCTTGGAATGAACGGCGTGATTCTGACAGCTTTTTTGTGTGCGCTGCCGGCAAATGAGCTGCTGATTCCGGTTATTTTGATGGCCATCACCGGTGGAAGCCTTCAGGGGGCCGCGGGGCAAAGCGGACAGCTGCTGATCCAATGGGGACTGACCTGGAAGACGGCACTTTGTACCATGGTTTTTACCCTCTTTCACTGGCCCTGCGCCACGACACTGATGACAATTTACAAAGAAACCGGCAGCAAAATGAAAACAGCGGCGGCAGTAATCCTGCCCACCGCTGTCGGGGTCATATTATGTCTGCTGCTGAATCTCGTCTGTTAGGGTCTGCGCCGTCAGCGCAGAGATCTCATAGGCAGTTCGCTCCTGAGGGCCGTCGTCCGTCAGTTTGGTATAGATCCTGCTCTGGAGTCTGCCGCAGATCCGGATCCGGTCCCGGATGCGACACCGGGATGCCTGGTGCGCGGTGGAACCCCAGAGAATGCAGGGCAGATAGTCCGCGCGTTTGAATGCCCGGGGGACTGCCAGCATCACATCGCAGATCTCTCTGCCCAGCGGAGTCCGGCGGTATACCGGCTCTTTGCACAGGGGACCTTCAATGCGGACATCGTTAATGGGTTCGCCGTCCTCAGCAATGATGCCGGCGGCAAAGACGAAAATCAGCAGATGCCGCACTCCGTTTTCGCGGACGTTGTGAGATCGGATCTGCCCGGTGACCGTGAGCATATCGCCGCCGGAGAGATCCATGGTGTTCAGGATCGATTCCTCAGCCACGATAGGCAGCAGATCCACAGTACCGGACAGCCTGGGGACTTCCAGCATAAAACGGTAGAATTTTCTTCCATGATTTTCGTGAGAGAACCAGGGCAGCGTTTGCAGACTGCCCCGAAGCGTGATCTGATTTTCCGTATGTTCCATAGTACCACCTCAAGTTCAGATGTATGGAACATCCTATGCGCCGGAAGTGAAAAGATACCCCCATCGGTCATGATGAAGTGCCGATGGGGGCTTTGTTAGTTCTTGATTTCTTTCAGCAGTGCTTCCGGATCGATTCCGTAGAGCTTTGCAAGTGCCAGCAGATTGGAGGTTGAGGGGTCTGAAGATCCGTTTTCCCATTTGCTCACGGCCTGTCGGCTGACGCCCAGCCGTTCCGCGACAAACTCCTGTGTCATTTGACAGCGCAGACGATGCTCTTTTAGTGCTTCGCCCAGGGACTTGCGGACAACAGCCTTTTCCCTGCGGACTTCGCCGGAGCGCAGATACTTCCGCAGGGCTCTGATCAACAAGATGAACAGATAGATAATGCCGCCGATCAGAACCAGATTCAGGATCTGCGCAAGGAATGTCATGGGGGAGAAGGCAATAAAAGACTGTTTGATTGTTTCCATAGATTCTTCCTCCCGGTGTCAATTCTGCACCTGTTTAAGCAGGTCTTCCGGACTGACGCCATAGAGCTTTGCCAGTGCCAGCAGATTGGAAGTGGAGGGGTCTGAGGAACCGTTTTCCCATTTACTCACGGCCTGCCGGCTGACGCCCAGCTGTTCCGCCACAAACTCCTGGGTCATCTGACAGCGCAGGCGCTGTTCTTTCAGCGCCTCGCCCAGGGATTTGCGGACACTTGCTTTTTCACTTCTTACTTTACCCGAGCGCAGATATTTCCGCAGCGCCCGGATCAGAAGTACAAACAGATAAACAAGAGGCCCCCAGAAGAGGATGAGCATCAAAAAGAATATGATGGTTGTTTGAAGCATATGGATGGCTCCTTTCCGATTTTTGTACTCTCAGAATACCAAAAATCATCGGTTGCATCCACCAACTATCCCGCAACTTTCGGTTGCGGCGGGTTATTTGCGCTTGGGAGCGCGTTTCGTGGGTGCCTTGGGAGCGGGTTTTGCGGCTCTGGAGACGGGTTTCTTCGCAGCGGGCCTTCCTTTGGCAGGCGCCTTGGGGGGAGGTGCGGTGTACCCGCCGGCTCTGGGAGGCACCGCCCGGATCAGACACTTGGGAGAGGATCCGATCAGATCCTCCCGGTGAGCTTTGAGCAGCGCTTCCTTGACCAGATAATAGTTCTTGGGATTTCGATACTGGATCAGGGCACGCTGCATGGCCTTCTCATGGGGATCCGTGGGGACATAGACCTTGTCCATAGTCCTGGGATCCAGACCGGTGTAATACATCACCGTGGAGAGGGTGGAGGGGGTGGGATAGAAATCCTGCACCTGCTCGGGATTGTAGCCCATTTCCCGGATATACTCCGCCAGTTCAATGGCCTCCTTCAATGTGGAGCCGGGATGGCTGGACATCAGATAGGGGACCAGATACTGGTTCATGCCGTACTGTTTGTTCAGAGCAAAATACTTGTCCACAAACTGGTTGTACACAGCGTTCCTGGGCTTTCCCATGCGGGAGAGCACTGCGTCGGAAACGTGTTCCGGAGCGACTTTCAGCTGGCCGGAAATGTGGAACTGAACCAGCTCCTTGAAAAAGGTATCCTTCCTGTCTGCCAGCAGATAGTCGAAGCGGATTCCGCTGCGTACAAAGACCTTCTTAACACCGGGGATTTTGCGCAGCTTGCGAAGCAGGGCAATGTAGTCCGTATGGTCAGCCTTCATGTTCTTGCAGGGGGAGGGGTAGAGGCACTGCCGTCCGCCGCAGGCACCCTTGGTCAGCTGCTTTTCGCAGGCGGGGTGGCGGAAATTGGCAGTCGGGCCGCCCACATCGTGGATGTATCCCTTAAAATCCTTTTCCTTGACCATGATCTCCGCTTCACGGAGAATGGATTCATGGGATCTGACCTGAATGATGCGTCCCTGATGGAAGGTCAGTGCGCAGAAAGAGCAGGCGCCAAAACAGCCGCGGTTGGAAACCAGGCTGAATTTGACCTCTTCGATGGCAGGCACACCGCCGGCTTTTTCGTAGCTGGGATGATAGGTGCGGCAGTAGGGAAGCTCATAGACTGCGTCCATTTCCTCTGTGGTCAGCGGCTTCTGGGGCGGATTCTGGACAACGTACAGATTACCGTAGGGCTCTGCCAGCCGCTTGGCGGTGAAGGGGTCGCAGTTGCCGTACTGGATCTTAAAGGACTCGGCGTACTTGCGTTTGTTGGCCTTCAGTTCCTCGAAAGCGGGCAGCACGATGGTGGGCAGACTCTCGTCCAGTTCCGTAGTCTTGAATACCGTTCCGTCGATGTAGGTGATGTCCTTTACGTCGAGACCAGAGTTCAGAGCGTCGGCGATCTCCACGATGGATTTTTCGCCCATGCCGTACATCAGCAGGTCCGCCTGGCTGTCGAGCAGAATGGAGCGTTTCATGCTCTCGCTCCAGTAGTCGTAATGACCCAGCCGGCGCAGACTTGCTTCAATACCGCCGATCAGGATGGGGACATCCTTGTAGGTCTGGCGGATCAGATTGCAGTAGACGATGGTGGCATAGTCGGGCCGTTTGCCCATGATGCCGCCGGGAGTGAAAGCATCGGTCTTGCGCTTGTGCTTGGTGACGGAATAGTGGTTTACCATCGAGTCCATATTGCCGCCGGAAACCAGAAAACCCAGTCTGGGACGGCCGTACACATTGATGGACTTCGGATTCTTCCAGTCAGGCTGGGAGATGATGCCGACGGTATATCCGTGGCTTTCCAGCACACGGCTGATGATGGCATGGCCGAAGGAGTGATGGTCCACATAGGCATCGCCGATGACGTAGACAAAATCACACTGCGCCCAGCCGCGGTCAATCATATCCTGTTTGCAAATGGGCAGAAATTCCATATCCTACCTCCGATAATCATATTTTTGTCATTATATCAGAAAAGGACGGGAAAGAAAAGAGCAAAAAATGGCGCACCTTTGAGGTGCGCCGTTTGTCAGTTTTTCTGCAGCTGTTCGAGAGCTTTGGTTACAGCCTGAGGCATCGGGATCCCGGCCAGGCCCAGATTTTCGATGATGGACAGGACCTCGTTGGCACAGAAACCGATGCATACCGCGTCCCGGATATAGGCAGTTCCCAGAATCCGATCCATCTGGACTGCCACCAGGACAAACAGAAGCATCAGTCCCTTTTTGCACAGACCCTTCAGACCATATGCGGAATTATAGGCGCCGGTCTCAGTCTTTGTACTTTTGTGGAATACCAGTGCCACGATGCTGCCGGAAACATAATCCACACCCATGCAGATGGTCAGCGCGGCGAGGGCCGTGTCCCATCCGCCGAATGCCCAGGCAGCCGCGCCGCCGATGAACCCCGCAGCGGTGCAAATACTCTGCTTCATCTGATGTTCACCCCCTTATCATGCAGGTCTTTTCATCCTCAGGGTAAAAAGAAGCCCGGGTTGCATGGAGTTGTGCAACCCGGGAGAGGGATTGTTTACTTGTGCTTTACCTTTTCCTTGCTGCCGTCGGGACGGACAATGTAGGTGTTTTCCAGACTGCCCACCAGATTGGCCTTGACGGAATCGATATAGATCCGTCTCAGCTTGTCCCGTTCGGTCAGTTCCTCGGCGGTCAGACCCTCGGTTTTTGCCTTCTTTGCCAGCTCGTTGATTCTGGCGATGACTTCGTTCATGTTCATATTCTTACCTCACACATAGCGATGAATGATTACGGAAATACGGTCCTTTTTGGTGCGGCCGTTGACACGGTGCAGTTTGATTTTGCCCAGTCCACGGACAGAGACTTTTGCTCCTTCACCAATCAGCTTGTCCGGCTTTTCGCAGGGCAGACCATCAATGGCAGCCTTGCCGGCAGAAACATACTGAGCAGCGAGGCTCCGACCGATACGGAAACCGGAAGAGATCACACTGTCCAGCCGCAGCGATGCCAGCGTATCCTTGATTTCTTTTATTTCTGGTTCGGGGATCTGGGCATCTTTGAGGGGGATCTTCTGGATCCGCAGCTTGGTCCGGCCGGCAGAGATGAAATTCTGAAGGACGTACGGTGCGATCTCCGCTGTGACGAAGAAATCACAGCAGCCTTTGCCCACACAGATATCGCCCACCGTTTCCCGTCCGATGCCGGCGCCCATCAGCGCTCCCAGAAAATCCCGGTGGCTCAGGTCATCTCCATCAAAATAGGCTGCACGCAGGCATACCAGAGGGCTGTCTTCCTCATATAGACTGTCTTCTTCCAGATATTCAGGAAGATAGACGAGCATTTTCCGCTCTGCGTCGCCGTAGCCGCCGAATGGGATCAGCCCCGGTTCCTCGCCGAAGAGAAACCTTGCCATTTCCAGCTCCCGGGGGGAGAGGAAACAGGTATTGGCGGGAATGCTGCGGCGGATACCGGCGTTGATCTTATCCCATAGTTTTGCCAGCAGCACCCGATCTTCCGGATTGTTTGCGATTTTGTCGATGTTGCTTCGATCCATGTTATCACCGAAATGTATTATAGCACATCTTCGCACAGTTGCAAATAAGTTTTTCTTAGGTTATAATGTTATGAAAGAAAGCAGGTGTTTTTTATGGTTATCGGAATTATCGGTGCCGGAGCTTCCGGCATGGCGGCTGCCCTGGCGGCGGCGGAGAATCCCCAGGTCCAGGTGGTTCTGATGGAGCGGCAGGCAAGGGTCGGCCGCAAGCTGAGTGCCACCGGAAACGGCCGCTGCAATCTGACGAATCTTCATTGTGTATCCGGCGGCTACCATGGCGACGATGCGCAGTTTGCCCTGTCGGCGCTGGACGCCTTTGATGTGGATGCCACGCTGGCGTGGTTTCGCGGACTGGGACTGTATACTGTGGCAGAAGAATCCGGCAGGGTGTATCCCTATTCGGACCAGGCCAATTCTGTTGTGGATGTGCTGCGTTTTGGATTGGAAAAGACCAATATCCGGCTGCTCACCGGTTTCGAAGCAGTTAAGGTGAAGAAAACGAATGACGGTTTCCGGGTGGAAAGCACGGAGGAAACGATCCTTTGCGACAGGCTGATCGTTGCCTGCGGAGGACTTGCAGGCACGAAGCTGGGCGGTTCCATGTCCGGATATAAGCTGCTGCGGGGATTCGGCCATAAATGCACGAAGCTGCGCCCTGCGTTGGTCCAGCTGAAATCAGGCTGGAGCGGCTGCGCCTCACTGAAAGGCGTCCGGACCAATTGCAGAGCATCGATTCTCCGCAGCGGCGCGGTTCACAGTGAAAGTACCGGTGAGCTGCAGTTTACAGAGTATGGCCTGTCCGGCCCGGTGATGTTTGAAATTTCCCGTGATGCCTGTCAGGGAAGCGGGGAATGGATCTGCAGACTGGATTTCCTGCCGGATATGGAGGAAAATACGCTCAGATCGGAACTTATGCGCCGCAGACAAACCCATCTGAAGGCAGAGGATCTTCTGACCGGAATCCTCCACAACCGCCTCGGCCGTGTGCTGACGCAGGCAGTGGGAATCTCCGGCTATGTGCCCATTGCGCAGCTGGAAGAGCAGGAGATTGCTGCCGTGTGCGCTGCAGTGAAGAATTTTGAAGTTGCTCTGACGGAGCCGATGGGGATGGATTCTGCCCAGGTCACCGCCGGCGGAATCGTCACAGCAGAGTTTGATCCTGAAACCATGCAGAGCAGACTGGTGCCGGGCCTCTTCGCCTGCGGCGAGGTGCTGGACATCGACGGCGACTGCGGCGGATATAATTTGCAATGGGCATGGAGTTCCGGGCGCATGGCGGGACTCAGTGCCGGAAGGATGTAACACATGATTCGAATTCGAGATATTGCTCTGCCTCCGGAGCACAATGTCAGTCAGCTCCAGTTTGAGGCTGCGCAGCTTTTGAAGATTGCCAACTCCAAGGTCCGGGGTCTGAAGCTGGTGCGCCGGTCTGTGGATGCCCGGAAAAAGCCGGATGTAAAGATCATCTACACCATCGATGTGATGGTGGACGGCAATGAGGAGAAGATCATCCGCAGATCCGGCTGCAAGCGGGCTTCCGTCGCGCCTGTCTCCTATTATAAGGTGCCCAAGTGCGGCATTGTTCCCCCAAAGCGGCCTGTGGTGGTTGGATTTGGTCCGGCGGGTATATTTGCAGCCCTGATCCTGGCCCGGGCGGGATTGAAGCCGCTGGTGCTGGAGCGGGGCGAGGATGCACAGTCCCGCCATGACAAGGTGGAACGATTCTGGACCACCGGCCGGCTGGATCCGAAAAGCAATGTCCAGTTTGGTGAGGGCGGTGCGGGAACCTTCTCCGACGGCAAGCTGAATACCGGCGTCAACAATCCACGGATTGGCTGGATCCTGGAGCAGTTCGTCAAATGCGGTGCCCGGGAGAATATCTTGTATGATGCCAAGCCTCATGTCGGTACTGACGTTCTGCTGAAGGTGGTGCAGAATCTGCGCAGAACCATCATTGATCTGGGCGGTGAGGTACGCTTCAATACCCAGGTCACCGGCATCCGCACCGACAGCGGCAGTCTGACCGGCCTGGAGCTGAGTACCGGTGAGATCCTGGACTGCGACAATGCCATTTTCGCCATCGGTCACAGCGCCCGGGATACCTTTGAGATGCTCCATGATCATCAGATCCCCATGGAACCCAAACCCTTTGCGATGGGTGTACGCATTGAGCATAAGCAGGCCATGGTGGATATGGCGCAGTACGGCTGCGTCAATCCTGTACTGCCTCCTGCGGACTATAAGCTGGTCAGGCACCTGGAGGATGGAACGGTCTATACCTTCTGTATGTGCCCCGGCGGCTATGTGGTGGCGGCAGCTTCCGAAGAGGGAAGGGTGGTCACCAATGGTATGAGTTATGCGGACCGGGACGGCGAAAACGCCAATGCGGCGCTGCTTGTCACAGTCAATCCCGAGGAATTCCCCTATGAAGGGATTCTGGGCGGTATGCGTTGGCAGCGGGAGATCGAGGAAGCGGCTTACAGAGTCAGCGGCAGCTACCGCGCGCCGGCTCAGCGGGTGGGTGATTTCCTGGAAGGCAAAACCAGCACCGGTCCCGGTGCGGTGCAGCCGACCTACCGTCCCGGCGTGACCTGGTGCGATCTGAACGGAGTTCTTCCGGAGAAGATCAGCCGCAGTCTGAAAGAGGCGCTGCCTTTGCTGGATGGCAATCTGGCGGGTTACTCGGATCCGGATGCGGTTCTTACGGCACCGGAGACCAGAAGCTCCTCTCCGGTGCGGATCGTTCGCGGAGAGGACCGGCAGTCTGCCCTGCGGGGTCTGTATCCCAGCGGCGAGGGCGCCGGCTATGCCGGAGGTATCATGTCTGCCGCTATCGACGGTATGATGTCCGCGGAAGCACTGATCAATGCCCTGAAGGGGGAATAATATGGAAATGACCTATGAACGGTGGCGCAGAAAAGAGCTTCGCCGCCGCTTCAGCGCCGTTGGCTGGATGCTGCTGATCTATTACGGCATCATGAATGTATCGGTCTTTTTTGCTGTATTTGTGGAATCAATCATCCGCATGATGGGTAAATTGTCCGCCGGCAGCATGGATGAGATCATAAATGTGACCATGGAAGCGGCGGAAAGCGCCTGGGGATATTTTCTGGCAGTGGCGGTAGGACTGATTATTCTGCTGTGCTGGAAGAAGCCGCGGTTCTGGAAAGAGGAGATCTGGGAACGGGGAAGACCCATGCATCCCGGCAGCTTTTTTGGAATTCTGTGCCTGTTTCTCAGCTGTCAGGCCGTCTACCAGACGGTTACCATGCTCTCGGAGCTGATACTGAATCTGCTTGGGTTCTCCATTCTGGAAGGAATGGAGGCCATGGCGGTTGACAGTAGCAATTTCAGCATGTTCCTGTACACCGGCATTCTGGCTCCCATTTCAGAAGAGATCCTTTTCCGGGGACTGATCCAAAAATCTCTGAAACCATATGGCAAAAGATTCTCCATCCTCTGCTCCGCATTTACCTTCGGTATTTTCCACGGGAATCTGCTTCAGTCCCCCTATGCCTTCCTGGTGGGACTGGTGCTGGGATATGTTGCGGCGGAGTATTCCATCGGATGGGCTATGGTGCTGCACATGATCAACAATCTGGTCATTGCGGATATGCTGAACCGGCTGACCAAGGGCCTTCCGGAAACCGCTGCTGCGCTGGTCATATGGGCGGTCATCGCCTTTTTTACGATCTGCGCTATTGTGGTAGTCATCGCAAAGCGGAAGAAAATCGCCGCGTGGCTGCGCAGGGAGCGGATCAACGGACTGTATGTGAAATGCTTTTTCTCCAATGCGGGAATGATCGTTCTGATGATCCTGATGGGACTGAGCATGATTCTGACCGCGTTTCTCACGATCGCGCCGATGCCATATTGATGTACGCAAACAGGCGGACAGCTGGAGGCTGTCCGCCTGTTGTTTATTGTCTTACATCCTCCAGCAGAACGCGCATTGTTCCGCCGCAGACCATGCCTTCGCTTTCCGCTACGTCGTTGCTCATATCGATCTGCACCACACAGGATGTCCCGGTGCCCATGATCCTCCTGGCTTTTGACATAACTGCCGCTTCGCTGCAGCCGCCGCCAATGGTCCCGAAGCCGCTGCCGAGTTGATCGATCCCCATCATGGCACCGGATTTTACAGGTGTGGAACCGGTGGAAGAGAGGACCAGCGCGCAGGCTTTCGGCAGGGGACTTTCTGCGAGAAACCGGAGCGTGCCGTAGTCCGTATTTGTCTGGGTCAGAACTGTATCCGGGAGGTTTCGGACGTACCGGCGCCTGTGAGCGATCAGCTCTGCGCAGATGGAGACGGCAATTTCAGCGGGCGTCTGGGCATTGATCTTCAGGCCGATGGGGGCGTGGATCCGTTCGAGATCTGCACCGGAAAAACCTTCTTCACCGAGAAGCCGCAGCAGGCCCTCTACCCGCCGTCCGGATCCGATCATGCCGAGATAGGAAGGGTAGGTGCCGGCCAGAATCTGACGCAGGCAGTCCGCGTCCCATCGATGGCCCCGGGTGATTACACAGACATAATCCGAAGGACTAATGTCAAGATTTGCGATCGCGTTGCCGAAGGAATTGCAGATGATCCGGGAAGCCTGGGGGAAACGTTCGGAATTTGCAAAGGCAATGCGGTCATCCACAACGGTCACGGCGAAATCCAGCATGGATGCCATGGCGCACAGCGGTTGGGCGATGTGACCTCCGCCCAATATGATGAGCCTGTTTTCCGGAAGGAATAATCTGGTATAGGTCTTTCCTTCTATGGTTTTTGTGAGCGACGGTATTTCACCGCGATCCAATTTGTCCAGTATCTGCTGAAAATCCTGATTTGTCATGTGCTGCTCCTGTGTTTGGTAGTATTTCAGAAAGAGACTGCTCAATCAGCGAAAAGGGGCGTGGAGAGGTAGCGGTCTGCGGTATCCGGCAGCAGGACTACAATGGTCCTGCCTCTGTTTTCTGGCCGCTTAGCCAGCTCAATGGCGGCCCATACCGCGGCGCCGGAGGAGATCCCCGCCAGAATTCCCTCGGATGTTCCGATCTTCCTTCCGGTTGCGAAGGCATCTTCGTTTTCGACGGTGATGATCTCGTCATATACTGCGGTATCCAGCACGGCGGGTACAAATCCTGCGCCGATACCCTGGATCATGTGGGTGCCGGGGGTGCCCTTGCTCAGGACAGGGGAACCGGCAGGTTCCACCGCGACGATCTTTACTGCGGGGTTGCGCTGCCTGAGGTAACTGCCCACACCTGTGATGGTGCCGCCGGTACCAACTCCAGCCACGAAAATATCCACCTGACCTGCGGTGTCTTCCCAGATCTCGGGGCCGGTGGTGGCTGCGTGAACAGCGGGATTGGCCGGATTGCCAAACTGTCCGGGAATGAAGCTGTTCGGGATTTCCTTTGCCAGTGCTTCTGCTTTTGCGATGGCGCCCTTCATTCCATTGTTTCCCTCGGTCAGTACCAGCTCCGCGCCGTATGCCTTCATCAGCTGGCGCCGCTCCACACTCATGGTCTCGGGCATGACGATGATGATCCGGTACCCACGCACAGCGGCCACGGAGGCGAGGCCGATACCGGTATTGCCGGAAGTGGGTTCGATGATTACGGAACCGGGTTTCAGCAGTCCCTTTGCCTCAGCGTTATCGATCATGGCCTTGGCAATCCGGTCCTTGACGGAGCCGGCAGGATTGAAGTATTCCAGCTTTGCCAGAATAGTTGCTTCCAATTCCAGCTCCTGTTCGATGTGGACCAGTTCCAGCAGAGGGGTTTTGCCAATCAGCTGATCGGCGGATGTATAGATCCTACCCATAATGAATTCCTCCTGATTCTGATGTTGATTCGGTAATGGAATAGCCTGGCGTCAACATCGGAAGTAAGACAAAACATTTTTCATTATTATACCTACTTTCCAACTAGGAATATATGTATTATAAATCCGGATGTGGGAGTTGTCAATAGTGTTCCACCGAAAAAGGAGGTTGATTCCCTATAAACCTTGCTGTATAATGGGTTTATAGAGACAGGAGGGATGGCATATGCTGATTTCCACAAAGGGCCGCTATGCGCTGCGGGTCATGATCGATCTGGCTGAACATCAGACCGATGCGTATATTACGCTGAAAGGTGTTGCCCAGCGACAGGGGATCTCCGAAAAATATCTGGAGAGTATCATCCGGATGCTGGTTAAGGCGAAGGTACTGGAAAGCCTCCGGGGAAAAGGCGGCGGCTATCGTCTGGCCAAAGCTCCTGAACAGTATACAGTCGGCAGCATTCTGCGGCTGACGGAAGATTCACTGGCGCCTGTTGCCTGCCTGGAAGATGGCGCGGATGTGTGTCCGAAACAGGATAGCTGCCGGACCCTTCCGTTGTGGCAGGGATTGGACCGTGTGATCCGCGAATATCTGGAAAGCGTTACCCTGGCCGATCTGATGAAGCAGAGTGTCTGCGATGAACTTTTGGTTTGAACATTGTACCCCGCCCGCATCCGAACTGGCCTTGGTTTATATATGCACTTTGGGACTATTTTTATAGCCAGATGCTGATATAATGAAATTACAAGATCCGGATCATTTATCAAATCCATTGGCGAGGAGTGTGCTTATGTCTTATCCAAGAATTCTTACAATCCAGGACATTTCCTGTGTCGGTCAGTGCTCGCTGACGGTGGCGCTGCCGATTATTTCCGCCTGCGGCATTGAGACCTGTGTGTTGCCTTCGGCTGTGCTGTCTACCCATACCTCCGGTTTCAGCGGCTATACCTTCCGGGATCTGACGGAGGATATGCCTGATATCAAAGCCCATTGGGTGAAAGAAAGCATTACTTTCGATGCCATCTGCACCGGTTATCTTGGCAGCGCGAAGCAGATCGACCATGTGAAAGCTCTGTTTCTGGAAACCGCTGCTCCAGGCTGCATCCGGATCGTGGATCCCGCCATGGCGGATCACGGCAGGCTGTATCCCGGTTTTGACGATGCCTTTGTTCAGGCGATGAAGGGACTGTGCGCCCGGGCGGATTATGTGCTGCCCAATATCACAGAGGCCTGTTTTCTGACCGGAGCCGAATACCGGACCGAATATGACCGCGGCTATATCGATGAACTGCTGGTACGGCTGACGGCGCTGGGATGCGGCAATATCATCTTGACCGGTGTCTCCTATGCACCTGGAAAGACCGGCGTTGTGGTATACGAAAAGGGCGTTTACGCCTATTATGAGCATGAAAAGCTGCCCAACAGCTGCCATGGTACCGGCGACATTTATGCTTCCGCTTTTGTCGGCGCCTATGTCAGAGGGAAGAGCGCTTTCGACGCTGCCCGGATTGCCGCGGACTATACCGTTGCGTGCATCGCAGCGACTGCTCAGGAGGAAAACCACTGGTACGGTGCGAAATTCGAGCCGCTGCTGCCCCAGCTGATCCGCTCCCTGGAATGAACTGATTCTTAATAAAACAGCGCAGTCATGGCGAAATGCCGCGACTGCGCTGTTTTTTGATTCATCGAAGCCAGATCACCAGAACTGTGGCGAGGATCACTTGCAGGGCCAGGATCACAGGTACGCCCATGGTGAATTTGGGGTGCTGGGTCTTGTGGCGGAAGGCGTACATTCCTGCCAGAATTCCGATGCTTCCGCCGAGGGCGGCGGTACCCATCAGCCGTGCCTCCGGAATGCGCCATTTGTTTTTCTTTGCTTTCAGCTTGTCCGCAAGCATAAGCACGAAGCCCAGCGCATTGATTATCAATAGATACAAAAGCGGAATTTTCAAGAGAACAGTTCCTTTCATGGAGGGATCGATATGAGGAAAATATGGGCGATCATGGCGATAGCGGTGCTGCTTTGCGGCTGCGGTGCGGAGCAAACACTGGAAACCATAGCCGACGAAGCGCTCCTTGCCGTGGCGGCGCAGCCCCGGGAGATTCATGTGGATCTGCCGGAAGAGGCAGTGCTTCCGGCGATGGAAAGCGACAGCGGAGTGCTGTATATGTGCAGGGACTATGATGTGTCCGTGCAGACATTGGACGGCGGGGATCTGCACAAGACCATCCGGACCGTCTCTGGTTACAGCGCCGAAGATCTGACGGTGCTGCAGACGAACGAAGGGGATTTTACCCGCAGCGAATTTGTCTGGACCACGGCCGCGGAAACGGGAGACCAGATCGGCCGGGCTGCCGTCGTGGATGACGGACATTATCACTATGTGCTGACTGCCATGATCGATGCGGAGGATGCGGGGCAATACCAGGAAATCTGGAACGGGATGTTTGAGTCCTTTCGCGTCGGTTAGTACTGCGCCATTGCGTCCAGGCACATCTGCTGGCACTGGTCAACAACACTCTGGGGATAGAGGATCTTTGCCTTGGTGCCGAAGCCGATGACCCAGCTGAGGAACATGGGGGACACGGCCACTTTGACGGTAAAGACGAAATGCTCTTCGCCGTCGGGAATCAGCATGGTATCCTTGCCGAAACGGTCGATGACCACATTGACAAGGCTTCGGTGGAAGCGCAGTTTGACATCCGTCGCATCGCCGGAATACATCTGAAAGAGCCGGTTTGCGTGTTCAGTGAGTTTTTTGCCTGCAAGCTCGGGGCAGGGGAGCCGGGAGACATTCAGCAGCGAAATATCCGCCATCCGGTCCACCCGGTAAGAGGTAATGCCGTGCCGCTCGGACAGTGCCAGCAGATAGCAGTTTTCGTTGTCCTGGCACAGACCGTAGGGACTGGCCTGATAATACTTGTCCCGGTAGTGCCGCTTGCCGTCCAGCCCCCAGTCAAAGTATCGAAAGGTGATCTGCCTGTTTTCGCCGATGGCTTCCTGGATCCGGTCGACATTATAGTAGATGGATTCGTTCATGCTCTTGACCCGGCCGGAAACCAGAACGTCCCGCCGCATCAGCTTCGCGTCATGAACACTGCACTGGTTGCACAGCTTCTCAATCAGTTCCCGGGATTTTTTCTCCGTCAGGAACCGGCTGGACTGGACCGCGTCAATGAGCAGTTTCAGTTCCACCAGCTCGAAATTCCGGGAGGCGATGTAGTAGCCGCCGGACTTTCCGGGGATGGAGACGATGTCCACGCCGTATTCCTGCAGTGCGGCGATATCGGAATATATGGTTTTGCGTTCACAAAGGATGTTATGCTGCTTGTCGAGCATATCGATCAGTTCTGCTGCTCTCACGGGGTGATCCTCGTGGGAGTTTCTTTGCAGATAATCCAGAATATAGAAGATCTTCAGCTTTTGGTTGTCGGATTTTGGCATAAGTTCCGCCTCCCGTGGTTTTTTGAGAACAACTGGACATATTATAGCACATTCTGCGGCTTGGGGAAACGGAAATTTGCTTTTTTTACGGGAATGTGGTATATTAAATCCTTCCGGAGGTGTTTGAAATGAAATATATCGGATGTCATCTGTCCGCTTCCGCCGGCACTCTGGCGATGGTCCGGACGGCTGAAAAGATCGGTGCCAATACATTCGCCTTTTTTACCCGCAATCCCAGAGGCTCCAGAGCCAAAAAGGAGGATCCTGCTGATGCCGCTGCGGCAATGGCAGCGCTGGGGGAGAAGGGCTTCGGCAAGCTGGTTGCCCACGGAGCGTATACCATGAATCTGTGTACTGGGGATGAAAGTGCCAGAGACTTTGCCTGCGGTGTTCTGTGCGATGACCTGCGGCGGATGGCCGCGCTGCCGGGGCAGTATTATAATTTCCATCCTGGCTCCCATGTGGGCCAGGGAGTCGATGCAGGAATCGATCATATTGCCCGTGCGCTGAAAAAAGCGTTGGAGCCTGATTATCCGGTGACGGTGCTGCTGGAGACCATGGCGGGCAAGGGCAGCGAAATCGGCGGAAAATTTGAGGAACTGAAAGCCATCATCGACGCAGTGGGAAGCAATCATGTGGGCGTTTGCCTGGATACCTGCCATGTCTATGACGGCGGATACGATATCGTACAGAATCTGGATGGAGTACTGGAAGAATTTGACCGTGTGATTGGCCTGGACCGGCTGAAAGCGCTGCATCTGAATGACTCCAAGAATCCCTTTGCTTCCCGCAAAGACCGTCACGAGTGCATTGGTCGGGGCAGTCTGGGGCTGGAGACATTCCGGGCGATTGTCAACCATCCGGCGCTTGCCGGCAAGCCCATGATCCTGGAAACGCCCAATGAGCTGCCCGGCTATCAGGGGGAGATCGCTCTGCTGCGCTGCCTGTAATCTTAATGATTTATTCATTTGACAGATCACAAAACTTATGTCATTTTATAAGAAAAAGAAAGAAGAAAGGACGGTGATGCTATGGAACAGCTGAATCAGGTACTGCAATGGTTTGCCGGGGCGAAGGATACCTATGTGAATGTTTATTTCGGGATTCTGCGCTATATGGTGCCGATGCTGGCTCTGGTGCTGCTGTGGCGGTGCATTAAGCCGCTGCTGTGGTTCAGGCGGGAACCGGAGATCTGGGCCTGGCTGTATCTGAATGACGGCACCAAATATGCTATCACCCATTGGGAGAGTGTCATCGGCCGCCATAAGTCCAGTGATGTCTGCATCGATTTCCCCACCGTATCCCGCAATCACGCAGTTCTGACCCGCTACGACGACGGCAGCTGGACCATTGCCGACGCCAATTCCAAGAGCGGCATCCTGGTCAACGGAAGGCAGGTTTCCATCTGTGCGCTGCAGGCTGACGATGTGATCAGCGTTGGCGGCATCGAAATGACTCTGATGCCCATTACGGCCCGGCAGGAGCAGCTGATGACCCAGCTGCGCACCAAAGCCGGAAACGGATTTGACAGCGTGATCAATCTGTTTTTGCTGACGCTTCTTCAGTGTATGTTCTGCCTGGCTTTTATGATGGGCGGCGAATTTGAACATTTTCCCCATATTCTGATGGGTTTCGGCGGCATCACCCTGTGTCAGTGGCTGCTGCTGATCTTCTATGCCCTGATCCGCAGAAGCTCCTTTGAACTGGAAACGGTGGCCTTCTTCCTGAGTACGTTGGGAATGACGGTGATTGCCACGGTGGATCCCACCGAGACGGTCAAGCAGCTGATCGCCATGGGTGTAGGCCTGCTGACCTTTATGCTGGTTGGTTGGTCCCTGCGGGATCTGGAACGGGCCAAGAAGTTCCGCTACATCGCCACCGCTATGGGCATCGGCTTTCTCGTGATCACGCTGCTCTTTGGTCAGGAGTACCATGGCGCCAAGAACTGGCTGCTGATCGGCGGCTTTACCATCCAGCCTTCTGAACTGAGTAAGCTCTGCTTCGTCTTTGCAGGCGCATCCACGATGGAGCGGCTGATGAACAAGCGAAATCTGATCCTGTTCATCGGTTATTCCGTGGTGATCTGCGGTTTCCTGGCGCTGATGAACGATTTCGGTACGGCGCTGATCTTCTTCGTGGCCTTCCTGGTGATTGCTTATCTGCGTTCCGGAAGTGTCGGCACCATTGCGCTGGCGTGTACCTCGCTGGGATTCGCCGGTGTCATTGCTATCAAGATTGCGCCCCATGCGCTGCGCCGTTTTTCCATTTGGCGGCACATCTGGGAAGATCCCTATAATCTGGGCTTTCAGCAGACCCGCGCCATCATGTGCATCGCCTCCGGCGGCCTCTTCGGACTGGGTGCCGGCAGGGGCAAACTGAAGAATGTCTTTGCTGCAGATTCGGACCTGGCTTTTGCGACCCTTTCTGAGGAATGGGGACTGATCCTGGGTGTCATGGCGGTGTTGTGCATCGTGGCTATCGCCATCTTCGCCATCCGGACAGCCGTGATGGCCCGCAGCAGCTTTTACATCATCGGCTCCTGTACCGCTGCAGCAGTCCTGCTGACCCAGACTATCCTGAACTGTCTGGGAACGGTGGACGTGCTGCCTCTGACGGGCGTGACGTTCCCGTTCCTCAGCAACGGCGGTTCCAGCATGATCTGCGCCTGGGGACTGCTTGCGTTCATCAAGGCGGCGGATACCCGTCAGAATGCCAGCTTCGCGGTGCGGCTGCTGAAGAGAAGGGAGGAGGACGCGGATGAATAGAGTATCGAAACGGGCATCGGCTGTGATTGTGCTGATTGCAGTCCTGCTGGGCGGTCTGGTCTTCTTTCTGTATGAATACGCGACCACTGCGGACCAGTGGGTAGTTTCCGCCGGTTCTCCCCATATTTACAACAGCACCAACATTGGCTGCGGACAGATTCTGGACCGCAGCGGGAATATGCTGCTGGACCTGACACAGTCCCGGATTTACGCACAGGATCAGACGGTTCGAAAGGCGACGCTCCACTGGCTGGGGGACCGAAAGGGACAGATCAGCGCACCGGCCGTCACCCACTATGCCCGGGAGATGACCGGCTATGACATGATCAATGGTCTGTACTCCTACGGAGGTATGGCCGGACAGGCTGTGCTGACGCTGTCGTCTGAAATTCAGAAGGCAGCTCTGGAGGCGCTGGGCGACCGGAAGGGAACCATTGGCATTTACAATTATAAGACCGGCGAGATCCTATGCGCCGTGACGGCTCCTACCTATGATCCGGACAATGTGCCGGACATTGAGGGGGACACCACGGACCGATATGAGGGCATTTACCTCAATCGTTTTACCCAGTCTTCCTATGTTCCCGGTTCCATTTTCAAAGTGGTCAGTACTGCCGCGGCACTGGACTGCGTGGATGGCATTACGGATATGACGTTTACCTGTTCCGGTGTCTATGAATACGGTACCGATAAGGTCACCTGTGAAAAGGTCCACGGCAGACAGTCGCTGAAAATGGCGCTTGCCAACTCCTGCAATTGTGCCTATGCGCAGATCGTGGCGCTGATTGGCAAAGAGAATATGGTGAAATATGTAGATCAGTTCCAGGTGACGCAGCCGCTGTCCTTTGATGGGATCACCACCGCTGCCGGCAACTATGACGTGGAACAGGCTGCCCCTGTGCAGCTGGCCTGGAGCGGTATCGGCCAGCATACTGACCTCGTCAATCCCTGCCGCTATATGACCTTTATGGGCGCCATTGCTGGAGGAGGCAGAGCAGCGTTGCCGCATCTGGTGGCGCAGGTCAGTGCGGGGGAGGAGATCACCTATACTGCCGGGACGACAGAATCCGGGCGGATCATGTCTGAAGAAGTTGCCGGTACACTGAAAGAGTATATGCGCAGCAATGTGCAGAACGTCTATGGCGCGGGCAATTTCCCCGGACTGACCGTATGCGCAAAATCCGGCACCAGTCAGTTGGGCGGCGGACAGACTTCCAATGCCATGTTTGCCGGTTTTGTCGCGGATGAAGAATACCCTCTGGCGTTCATCGTTGTGGTGGAAAACGGCGGTTACGGCAGCTCTACCTGCGTGCCGGTCCTGAGCAGAATCCTGGCAGTCTGCAAGGCTGAGATGGACAAAACTTGAATCCTTGTATACAATGCACAAAAATACAAGGAAACATACTGAAAACTTTCGTAATCTCAAGGATTGACAAATGTCCGTCTGCGAGATACAATAGCTACAAATTCTTACGGAGGTACCAGTTATGACCAGACAGTTTACCGCTTCTGCCAGCCATAACAACTGCTGCGCTTCTTCTGCAGCAGCGTTTACCTCTGCCCGAATTGACCTGGTAATGGACACTGCCGCTGCGGTAGTGTCCATTTTCGTCGTCGCTCTGCTGGTACTGCGAGTTTGGCTGTGACAACGTAACCGGGATTCATGATACAGTATGAAGAAGCGGTTACGAACATCTCGTAACCGCTTTTTTATAACCTATAATAGGGAAAAGGAGAATTACTTATGAAAAAGGTTTTTGCACTTGTTATGGCTGCCATGATGGTAGTCGCTATGTTCGCCGGCTGCGGTTCCAGCAGCTCTGCTGATGCCGGCACCATCAAGATCGGCATGACCGGCCCCCTGACCGGCGGCGCTGCCATTTACGGCACTGCTGTTGAGGCTGGCATGAAGATCGCTGTTGAAGAGATCAACGCCGCTGCAGGCGAAGACGGCCTGAAGATTGCCTTCCAGTCCCAGGACGACGAGCACGACGGCGAGAAGGCTCTGAACGCATACAACACCCTGAAGGACTGGGGCATGCAGTTCTTTGCCGGTGCCGTTACCACCGGTCCGTGCCTGCAGATCGCTCCCGAGACCGTTGAGGATCAGATCTTCATGATGACTCCCTCCGGTTCTTCCGACAAGATCGCCAACTCCGGCTCCAACATCTTCCAGATGTGCTTCACCGACCCCAACCAGGGCGCCAGCGCTGCACAGCTGGTTTACGACCAGCAGATGGCTACCACCATCGGCATCATTTATGACAACTCCGATGACTACTCCAAGGGCCTGATGCAGGGCTTCAAGACCAAGGCTGCTGAGCTGGGCATGGAGATCGCCATCGAGACCGCTTTCACCGCTGACAACAAGAGCGACCTGTCCACTCAGGTTACCCAGTGCAAGGATGCCGGCTGTGACTTCGTGTTCCTGCCCTTCTATTACACCGAGGCCGCACAGGTTCTGACCTATGCTGACAAGATCGGTTATGAGCCCACCTTCTTCGGCTGCGACGGTATGGACGGCATTCTGAGCATGGAAGGCTTCGACACCTCTCTGGCAGAGGGTCTGGCTCTGATGACTCCCTTCAACCCCGATGCTCCCGAATCTCAGGAATTTGTCGCAAAGTATCAGGAAATGATGAATGGCGAGATCCCCAACCAGTTCGCTGCTGACGGCTACGATGTTATCTACGCCATCTACAACGCCTGCGTTGCCACCGGTGTTGACGGTGCAACTTCCGCAGCCGATGCCTGCGCCAAGCTGGAAGAGTACTTCGCATCCTGCACTTTCGACGGTCTGACCGGTACCGGCATGACCTGGAATGAGGCTGGCATGATCTCCAAGATCCCCGCTGCAGTCATCATTCAGGACGGCAAGTACGTTGCTATGTAATTTCAACCACTGGGATGGGAGGGGTAACCCTCCCATCCCTAAAGTGCTTCGACAGTCCATGAGAGCGGCCGCATCCGGCCGCCGTCATAGGCTGTCGAGAAAGAGAGGTAAGATATGCAAATTCTACAGTATCTGATCAACGGCATCAGCATTGGCGCGGTCTATGCGATCATCGCCCTTGGCTATACCATGGTCTACGGCATTGCCAAGATGCTGAACTTCGCTCACGGCGACGTCATCATGGTCGGCGCCTACATTTCCTTCTGCGTCACCAACTATCTGGGATTGCCCGCCATCGTTTCCATCCTCGCTGCGATGATCGTCTGTACGGTTTTGGGCATCATCATCGAGGCGCTGGCTTACAAACCCCTGCGCGGTACATCCAGTCTGGCTGTTCTGATTACCGCCATCGGTGTCAGCTATTTCCTGCAGAACGCGGCTCAGCTGATCTGGGGTTCTGCACCCAAGAACTTCACCAGCATTGTGACCTTCAAGCCCTTCTCCCTGGCCGGCGGAGAGCTGGTTATCACCGGTGAAGTGATCATCACCATTGTGATTTCTGTTCTGATCATGGTCGGTCTGACTCTGTTCACCGGAAAGACCCGTATGGGCAAGGCCATGCGCGCCGTGTCTGAGGACCGGGATGCCGCTCAGCTGATGGGTATCAACGTCAATCAGACCATTTCCATGACCTTTGCCATCGGCTCCGCTCTGGCGGCTGTCGCCGGTGTGCTGCTGTGCTCCACTGTTCCCACCCTGATGCCCACCACCGGATCCATGCCCGGCATCCGGGCCTTTACCGCTGCGGTTATCGGCGGTATCGGGTCCATCCCCGGCGCTATGCTGGGCGGCATCCTGCTGGGTGTTATTGAGACCTTCAGCAAGAAGTACATTTCCACCGAGTTCAGCGATGCCATCGTGTTCGCTGTGCTGATTCTGATCCTGCTTGTGAAGCCTGCGGGCCTTCTGGGCAAGCAGGTCCAGGAGAAAGTGTGAGGTGCGGGGTATGAAAAAAATCTGGAACAAACTGTGGAACAACAAGAATACCCGCACCAATCTGATCACTTATCTGGTTGTGATCGTCGCCTATGCCATCATGCAGACGCTGTACAGCATGGGAATTCTGAGCAGCGCAATGAAAGGATACATGGTTCCTGTGTGCGCTTATATTTCCCTGGCGGTTTCGCTGAACCTGCTGGTTGGTATCTGCGGTGAGCTGAGCCTGGGTCATGCAGGCTTTATGGGCATTGGCGCCTTTACCGGCATTGTGGTTGCTGCACTGCTGGAGACATCCATTCCCAATGAGATCCTGCGCCTGACGGTTGCCATGTTTGCAGGCGGCACCATGGCCGGTGTGTTTGGCTTCTTCATCGGTATTCCCGCCCTGCGTCTGAGAGGCGACTATCTGGCCATCGTGACGCTGGCCTTTGGCGAGATCCTGAAGAACATCTTCGGTAATCTTTACATCGGTCTGGATGCTGAAGGTTTCCATATGGCAGCCAGCGCCGGCAAGGTTCAGCTGCTTGAAGGCGGCAAGATGATTCTGGACGGCCCTGTCGGCGCCACCGGCATCAACAGACTGTCCACCTTCCCCATGGGTTTTGTACTGATCCTGTTCACGCTGTTTGTGGTGCTGAATCTGATCAACTCCAAGGAAGGTCGTGCAATCAAAGCTGTCCGTGACAACCGCATTGCTGCGGAATCTGTGGGCATCAATGTCACAGCATTCCGTATGAAAGCATTCGTGGTCTCTGCATTCCTGGCCGGTATGGCCGGCGTGCTGTTTGGCCTGAATATGTCTTCCGTGGCAGCATCCAAGTTCAATTTCAATACATCCATCAACATTCTGGTTTTTGTCGTTCTGGGCGGCATGGGCAATATCCTCGGTTCCATCATTTCCGCAACGGTGCTGTATATTCTGCCTGAAGCCATGCGCGGTCTGGATGATCTGCGTATGATCCTCTATGCAGTGGTGCTGATCATCGTCATGCTGTGTACCTGGTCTCCCAGCGTCAAGAATGTCATGCAGCGCATCAGCGCAGCAATCCGGGATAAGGTGAGCAGAAACAAGAAGGAGGCGGGAACCAATGAATGAATACAGCAGAAAAATGTTGAAGGTTCCCACCTATAACCTGTTGCGTGAGCAGGATATGGGTAAGCTTCCTGTTCTGGATGTCCGGAACCTCGGCATCGATTTCGGCGGTCTGACCGCTGTCGATGGCTTCAATATGACCATCGGTCCCACCGAGATCTCCGGTCTGATCGGCCCCAACGGTGCCGGCAAGACCACGATCTTCAATCTTCTGACCAGTGTGTACCAGCCTACCCGTGGTTCCATCCTGCTCAACGGCATCGACACCAAGGGTATGAACACTGCGAAGGTCAATAAGCTGGGCATCGCCCGTACCTTCCAGAACATCCGTCTGTTCAACGATATGACTGCTCTGGATAATGTAAAGGTTGGTATGCATAACGAGATCAGGTGCTCTTTCCTGTCCAGCCTGCTGCGCCTGCCTTCTTACTATAAGTCTGAGAAGAAGGCCAATGAAAAGGCAATGGAGCTGTTGGACTTTATGGGCCTTGCCGACATTGCCGATCAGAAGGCAGGCAGCTTGCCCTATGGCGTTCAGCGCCGTCTGGAGATCTGCCGCGCGCTGGCTTCCAATCCTGCCATCATCCTGCTGGATGAGCCTGCTGCCGGTATGAACCCCAGCGAGACTGCGGAGCTGATGCATCAGATCCGCCGCATCCGCGATACTTTCCACATTGCCATCTTCCTGATCGAGCACGATATGAATCTGGTCATGAATGTTTGCGAGGGCATCGTGGTCGTCAATTATGGTAAGATCATTGCCAAGGGTACCCCCGAAGAGATCAAGAACGATCCCGCGGTTATCGAAGCATACCTTGGCAGAAAGAATGAGGTGGACGCATGAGTACAATGCTGAAAATTGATGATATTCATGTGTACTACGGTGCCATCCATGCTATCAAGGGTGTATCCTTTGAAGTTGGTGAGGGTGAGATCGTTGCCCTGATCGGTGCCAACGGCGCCGGAAAGAGCACCATTTTGAAAACTGTCTCCGGACTGATGCATCCCCGCAGCGGTTCCATCAGCTTTATGGATGAGCAGATCGCCCATATGGATGCCTATAAGCTGCTGCGCCACGGCCTGGCCCATGTTCCCGAAGGACGCCGCATCTTCCTGCAGATGACTGTTCAGGAAAATCTGGAGATGGGCGCCTATATCCGCAAGGATGTTTCCAAGGCGGACCTGGATATGGTGTTCAACTATTTCCCTCGTCTGAAGGAGCGCCGCAAGCAGATCGCCGGAACGCTGTCCGGCGGTGAGCAGCAGATGCTGGCCATGTCCCGTGCGCTGATGAGCCACCCCAAGCTGATGATGCTGGATGAACCCTCCATGGGCCTGGCGCCCATTCTGGTGGATCAGATCTTCGACATCATCAAGCAGCTGCATAAGGACGGTACCACCATCCTGCTGGTCGAGCAGAATGCGTCCAAAGCGCTGGAGATTGCCGATCGTGCCTATGTCCTGGAGACCGGCAACATCACCCTCAGCGGAACCGGCGTGGAGCTGGCCCGCAGTGATGAAGTCCGCAAGGCTTATCTTGGCGGTTGATCCAATTCATAATCAAACACCCTCTGCATATTCTGTGCAGGGGGTGTTTTTATGTGCCGCAGAAATCAGCTGAGGGGGTGTATCTTCCTTGGATTTGGCCTGGGGCTGCTGATCGGACGGTGTCTGGAATCGGGATTCCTGTGTACCTGGGGCGGGATCATCCTGATTATTGCCGGGGTCTGTACCCTGCAGAAAAAATAGAGTCATATCCTTGTCCGCAGGTGAATAAGCTATGACAGCAACACTGTAGAAGGAGTGATTCTGTTGGAATTGCAGTTTGAAAGGACGGCTCTCCGGTGCCTGGACCGGATCATCCGGGAAGTCAGGACGGAGGAAGTGACACAGGAACTGAAATTGCCGGAAGGGCTGCCGGACATCGGACGGGTGCTGGCTGCCTGGGGGCAGGTGGTACTGCGGAGCAAGGAATGGCGGGCGGATAACGTAGTTGTCTCCGGCGGTGTGATGATCTGGGTACTGTATGCTCCGGAAGACGGATCTGACCCGAGATGTGTGGATACCTGGCTTCCGTTTTCCATGAAATGGGATGTCTCGTCAGCGGACAGGGAGGGAACCATTCGTGTCATGCCGCTGCTGCGCTTTGCGGACAGCAGGACGCTGTCTGCCCGAAAGATCATGGTTCGTGCCGGAATTGGGGCCTGGGGGGATATTCTGTGTCCGCGGGAAGTGCAGATCTGCCGGGCGGGGGAGGTTCCTGAAGATGTGCAGCTGCTGAAGCGTACTTATCCTGTGATGCTCCCCAGAGAATCCGGCGAGAAGACATTCGTACTGGATGAGGATCTGACTATTCCCGGTGCAGCGGCAGAAAAGCTGCTGAGCTATACCATCCAGCCGGAAATCACAGACCGGAAAGTGGCGGCGGGAAAGCTGGTATTCCGGGGAAGCGGGAATCTGCATCTGGTCTATCGCTGTGCCGAAGGGCGGATCAGAACCTGCGACTTTGAACTGCCGTTTTCACAGTTTCAGGAGCTGGAAGAGGAGCACGGCAGTGATGCCAGGGCAGATCTTGCACCGGCAGTTACCAGCCTGGAGCTGGATCTGGCGGAGGAGGGACGGCTGCGTCTGAAGTGCGGCCTGGTCTGCCAGTATGTGGTCAATGACTGCAGCCTGCTGGAACTGACGCAGGATGCGTACAGCTCCCGCAGGCAGATGGATATCACTATGGAAGAGCTGAAACTTCCCGCGATCCTGGATGAACACCGGGAAAGTATCCGCGCAGAGCAAATCCTTCCGGGGCAGAGCGGACAGGTGGTGGATGTTACATTCCTGCCGGATTTTCCGAGACAGCGGCACGCCGGAGACAGTGCGTCATTTGAGATTCCGGGACTGTTTCAGGTGCTGTACTACGGTGATGACGAAGCCTTGACGGCAGCGTCTGCCCGTTGGGAAGGACGCTATGAACTGCCCGCCGGAGCGGACAGCCTTATCCATGGAATTTCAGCGCCTGTGGGCAGGCCCGCAGCTGCATCCGGCAGTGAAGGAATGGAGCTGACCGGACAGATTCAGTTTCTGGCGGAAACGACTGCTCAGCAGGGGATTCCCATGGCAGCGGCTCTGGAACTTGGAGAGCTTCAGGAACCGGACCCTGCCCGTCCGTCTCTGATCCTTTGCCGTCCGAAAGGGGAGGAACTGTGGGAGCTGGCAAAGCGCTGCGGATCCACAGTGGACGCCATACGCCGGGCGAACAAGCTGGAGGCAGAGCCGGAAGACGATCAGATCCTGCTGATCCCGGTCAGCTGAAGGACAGGGATTGAACAAAAGAAGAACGCCGTTCCGGGGGAGAGCCGGAACGGCGTTCAGCAGACTGTCGCTGCAGGGGGTGATTGTCTGCCTGATTAAGAGTAACGCAAAAAGACCTGCGGTTACAAGGGGAAAGCGTCGAATCTTCAAAGATTTTTGTCTTGTCATCGATGGTAATTGGTGGTATAATATATCGTAATAATTTATGTACAGAAGGTGTATGATATGACGAAAATTGATATTTACTCCGGTTTCCTCGGTGCCGGCAAGACCACGCTCATCAAGAAGATGATCAGCGAGGCCTATAAGGGTCAGAAGCTGGTCCTGATCGAGAACGAGTTCGGCGAGATCGGTATTGACGGCGGCTTCCTGCAGGATGCCGGCATCAACATCACGGAAATGAACTCCGGCTGTATCTGCTGCAGCCTGGTGGGTGACTTCGGCAAGGCGCTGACCCAGGTCATCACCGAGTATGACCCCGACCGCATCATCATCGAGCCCTCCGGTGTCGGCAAGCTGTCCGACGTCATTGCCGCTGTGGAGAAGGTGACGAATAACGAAGTTACTCTGGGCTATACCGTTGCCGTTGCTGATGCGGGTAAGGTCAAGGTCTATATGAAGAACTTCGGCGAGTTCTACAACAACCAGATCGAGACTGCTTCCACCATCATCCTTTCCCGTACCGATTCCATCCCCCAGAGCAAGCTGGATACTTCCGTTGCGCTGATTCGGGAGCACAATGCGGTCGCCACTCTGGTCACCACCCCCTGGGGCGAGCTGACCGGCGAGCAGCTGATCGCCGCCATGGAAGGCAAGGCAACTCTGGCTGCGGAACTGGCCCGCCTGGAGATGGAGCGTCTGGCTGCCGAAGAGCACCATCATCACCATCATGAGCATGATGAGAACTGCACCTGCGGCTGCCATGACCACGACCACGAACACCATCACCATCATGATGAGGACGATCACTGCTGCTGTCATGATCATGATCACGAACACCATCATCATGATGAGGACGGGCACTGCTGTCATCACCACCATGACGAAGAGCATGAGCACCACCATCATGAGGAAGGCCACTGCTGCCACGGTCACCATCATGGCGACGAGGGTTGCCACGAGCACCACCATGGCCATGAGGACGAGCATCACTGCTGTGAGCACCATCATCATGATCATGAGGAGCATGAGCATCACCACCACGAGCATGATGAGCACTGCTGTTGCGGCCATGACCATGAGCACCATCATGAGCATCATCACCATCACGACCACGGCGAGCACTGCTCCTGCGGCCATGATCATCACCATCATCATGCCGATGAGGTCTTCACTTCCTGGGGCCGTGAGACCCATCTGAAATTCGAGCGTTCCGCCATCGAGAATGCGCTGAAGGAACTGGATTCCGGCAAGTACGGCATGGTCCTGCGGGCAAAGGGTATCCTGCCCTGCGTGGACGGCACCTGGATCCATTTCGATATGGTTCCCGAGGAGATCGACATCCGTACCGGCTCTGCCGACATCAACGGCAAGCTCTGCGTCATCGGCGCTCAGCTGGACGAAGCCGGCGTGGCCGCCCTGTTTGGAGTGTAAGCCATGCAGCAGATCCCTGTTTATGTATTCACCGGATTCCTGGATTCCGGTAAAACCAAGTTCATCCAGGAGACTCTGGAGGATTCCCGCTTCAACGACGGCGAGCGGACGCTGCTGCTGGTTTTTGAAGAGGGTGAGGAGGAGTACGATTTCTCCGCTTATCCCAAACAGAATGTCAACATGGAGGTTCTGGATCAGCAGACGGTTACCACCAAACAGCTGGCAGATCTTTCTAAAAAGTACAAGGCTGAGCGCGTTGTTGCGGAACTGAACGGTATGCAGCAGGTGGGAGATCTCTATATGCGTATGCCTGAAGAATGGGTGGTTGCGCAGGAGGTCATGTTCGCGGATGCTTCTACCTTCATGGCTTATAATGCGAATATGCGCAATCTGGTGATGGACAAGCTGGTGGGTGCCCAGATGGTGGTATTCAACCGTCTGGAGAAGGGCTGCGACACCATGCCCTTCCATAAGATCGCCCGTGCCGCAAACCGGAAGATCGACATTCTCTATGACTATACCGACGGCTCCACGGAGTACGACGACATTGTTGATCCTCTGCCTTTTGATATCAATGCTCCTGTCATCGAAGTGAAGGATGATGACTATGCCATCTGGTATCGGGACTGCACCGAGGAGCCTGAAAAGTACGACGGTAAGACTGTGAAGTTTAAGGCTCAGGTTGCCATGCTCCGCCGGGACAAGGACGGTATGTTTGCACCCGGCCGGTTCGTGATGACTTGCTGTGTGGAGGATATTGCTTTCTGCGGCATTCCTTGCCGCTATCCAAAACCCAGGGAAATGGAGTCCCGGAGCTGGGTTATGGTCACGGCAAAGATCAGCGCCGAGAAGCACAAGCTCTACAAGGGCGATATCGGTCCTGTGCTGACTGCCATTGAGGTCGTCAAGGGCGCCGAACCCGCTGATCCCGACGTTGCCACATTCTGAATGAAATCCGGTGCAGAAATTCTGCACCGGATTAGTTTATGCCTCTTGACATTCTCGAATATCGATAATATACTGTAATTGAAAATATCGATATTCGACAATTGGGGGGTGACCCGATGCCCAGAACGAAATTTCAAACGCTGACGGAGCAGATGTTTTATATCTTGCTGTGCCTGCGGCAGGAGTGCTATGGCATGGACATTATGGACAAAGTCCCTGCCATGACGCTCGGACGGGTGCATGTCGGCTCCGGAACGCTTTACAATCTGCTGGAGCAGTTTCTGGAAGAAGGTATGATCCGGGAGACGAAAGTGGAAGGCCGCCGCAGAAGCTATATTCTGACGCAGAAGGGCAGAGAAACACTGGACAGCGAATACCGGCGGCTCTGCGCCAGAGTGGACGACTACCGCAGTATCTTCGGGGAGGAGGAAGAAATATGAGAAAGACAAAGTATGTGTTTCCCGCGTTTTCATTTTACGACCGCACCGGAATTCAGGATTATCTTGAGAAACAGGCCCAAAATGGATGGATGCTGGAGAAAATGGGTGGCTTCGGATGGAAATTCCGACGCATAGAGCCAAAGAAGATCCATTTTGCCGTCACCTTTTTTCCCAGGGCTTCGATGTTTGATCCCGGTCCCAGTGAGAAGGAGCTGACATTTCGGGAATTCTGCGCCCATTCCGGCTGGGATCTGGCTGCTGCCAGCGCCCAGATGCAGATTTTCTGCAATGACCGTGAAAACCCGGTTCCGGTTGAGACAGACCCGATGATCGAACTGGAGAATCTCCACGCAACGGCGCGGAAAGTCTATCTGCCGACCTATTTTATGATGCTTCTGCTGGGGATCATGCAGATGATGAATTTGATTTCTTCCTGGAAATATACACCGCTGGATGTGCTGTCCGGGCACATTTACTATTTCAATGCATTGTGCTTTTTTGTGCTGATCACCATGTGCGCTGCAGAGCTGACCGGCTATTTCCGCTGGCGGAGCAAGGCAAAGAAAGCGGCAGAGGATGGACTCTTTGTTGCCACTTCGGGGAGCTGCACCCTACAGCTCGTACTGGTGTGTATTCTGACTGCCGCGCTGATCCTGCTGCTGTTCTCCTTTGCCGAGCCGAAGATGGCAGTGATGTTTGCGGCACTGATTGCGCTCATCTTCGCAATCAGTGCGGTTTCCGTCGGAGCGACGGCGCTGATGAAACGGATGAATCTGTCAGCTACTGCCAACCGGATCGCCACCTTTGCGCTGATCTTGTTTTTGTCCTTTGCGGTGGCGGGCGCGGGAACCATGGGGATCATTCGGGCAATGGATGAATGGTGGCCCCGGGACAAAGAAGTGGTAATCTATGAGCATAATGGGATTACTTATGAACTATATAAGGAGAACCTGCCGCTGATGGTGGAGGATCTGCTGGAAGTGGATTATGATGGTTATGATTGCCATTGGTCAAAACGTCAGCAGACCCTTCTGCTGGGTTACAGCGCTGCGTATCAGCTGCCAAGACTGGACAGAATGGATGCACCCAGTCTGCAATACCGCATTGTGGATGTGAAAGCGGGATTTCTCTACGACTTCTGCCTGAATACGATGCTTGCTTCCAACCAGGATGCCTGGAGCGAGGATATCTATGGCAACATCACCACTGATGAATACCGGCAGACGGACCCGACACCCTGGGGTGCCGATGCGGCTTATCAGGAATATAACGGTGATAACGCCCACAGTACCTACCTGCTTTGCTATGGGGATCAGATTATTGAACTGGAACCTGACTGGGAATTATCTGAAGAACAGAAGGCAATCGTCGGAAGGAAATTCGGATAACGAACAAAAATTCGAAAATAATGAAAATAGTTGGTGCATTTTTGCTTCATGTATGATATACTGAGAAAAATGCAAAAGGAGGGCTGCGTATGTATCAGCCTCTGGCCGACCTGCTGCGGCCCACAACTTTGGATGAAGTCTTCGGTCAGGAGCATATCCTGGGCAAAGGCGCGGTGCTGCGCCGCCTGATCGATTCGGGAAAGGTTCCCAATATGGTCTTTTACGGTCCCAGCGGCACCGGCAAGACCACTGTTGCCAATATCATTGCCAAACAAACCAACCGGACCCTTTATAAGCTCAATGCCACCACCGCATCCACCGCAGACATCAAGGAGATCGTATCCCAGCTGGATACCTTCATGACCCCAAACGGTGTGCTGCTGTATCTGGACGAGATTCAGTCCTTCAACAAAAAACAGCAGCAGTCCTTGCTGGAGTACATCGAAAACGGCAAAATCACTCTGATCGCCTCCACCACGGAGAACCCTTATTTTTATGTGTTCAATGCCATTCTGAGCCGCTCCACGATTTTTGAATTCAAGCAGATTGATGCTTCCGCCGCGCTGCAGGCCGTAAAGCGGGCAGTTCGCTTCATGGAAGAGCGGACGGCACTGACGGCGGTTCCCGAAGAGGGGGCATTGGAGTACATCGCCGGCGCCTGCGGCGGCGATCTGCGCAAAGCCATGAATGCTGTGGAGGTGCTGTTTTCTGCCGGTATTGTGGAAGGGGATCGGATCCCTCTGACGCTGGCAGATGCCAGAGCGGTGACCCAGAAGAGTGCCCTCCGGGCCGACCGGGACGGGGACAATTTCTATGACCTGCTTTCCGCTTTGCAGAAATCCATCCGAGGCTCTGATCCGGATGCTGCCTGTCATTATCTGGGCCGCCTCCTGGAAGCCGGACAGATGCAGTCCGCCTGCCGGAGGCTGATGGTCATCGCTGCGGAGGATGTGGGTCTTGCTTTTCCTCAGGTTATTCCCATCGTCAACGCTTGCGTGGACATGGCGCTGAAACTTGGTATGCCGGAAGCGCGGATCCCTCTGGGTGACGCGGCGGTGCTGATGGCGACATCACCGAAATCCAATTCCGGCCACATTGCGCTGGACATGGCCATGGCGGATATCCGCAAGGGCCGGGGCGGTGATTTCCCCCGGCATCTGCAGAACGTCCACGCCGATTCCTACACCATGGAGCGGGAGCAGGGATATCTGTATCCTCACGATTTCCCCAATCACTGGGTAAAGCAGCAGTATCTGCCTGATGACCTGGTGGGCACCAAATACTACGAATATGGCCCCAACAAGCTGGAGCAGTCTGCAAAAGCCTATTGGGATATGATTAAGAAGGAGTAAGGGCCATGGATATTCGACTGAACGACATTCTGGTGATGAAGAAGCCGCACCCCTGCGGTGAGAAGCGGTGGAAGGTACTGCGCACCGGTGCGGACTTCCGCCTCAGGTGTTTGGGCTGCGGTCATGAAGTGATGGTGGCCCGGTTCAAGGCCGAGAAAAATATCCGCGCTGTGGAGCGCGCTGAAGAATAACTCGACAGCCTTATGCGGCAGCTGACTGGTTCAGCTGCCGCTTTTTCATGCTCTTGCGCAGACAGCGTGGATTTGGCAGGGAGCGGGCAGGAATTTGCGTCGTGTCCAATGGGACAAAGCGACCGACTTTTTCGGTCCAGGCAGGTATACTGAGGATGTAACAAATGGGGGATATGGAGGTGGATGGTTGCGGATATATCTGGATTTGGTGATCATATTAAACTTTTTGGTGGATTTTCTTCTGATTCTTGGAACGAACCGTCTGGCAGGCTATCCGGTCGGGGCGCTGAAGGCTGCGGTGGCGGCATCCCTGGGTGCTGTCTATGCCGGGATGTGTATGCTGCCGGGGTTTGGCTTTCTGGGGAATCGTTTGTGGCGGCTGGTGAGCTTTGCACTGATGGCGGTGTTGGCATTCGGATGGAACCGAAGCGCGCTGCAGCGCGGTGCAGTGTTCATTTTGCTGAGTATGGCTTTGGGAGGTATCGCGATGGGATTCGGCGGCGGTACATTCCGGATGCTGGTACTTTCCACCGGGGTAATGTGGCTGCTGTGCAGGTTTGGCTTCGGGGGAAATCTGGGTTCCAGGGAATATGTTCCTGTGGAACTGACCTGGGAAGATCGGACTGTCAGTCTGATTGCGCTGAAAGATACAGGGAACACATTGTGCGATCCGCTGACAGGGGAGCAGGTTCTGGTGGCGGGTGCGGACGTTGCCCGGGAACTGACCGGTCTGACAGAGCACCAGCTTCAGCACCCGGTGGAAACGCTGACGGCGGGGATACTGCCTGGAATGCGCCTGGTACCGTACCGGGCTGTGGGGCAGCCTGCCGGTATGCTGCTGGCTTTGCGGTTTCGGGATGCGAAAGTTGGGGATCACAGGGGAAATTACCTGGTTGCCTTTGCCCCCCAGATACTTGCCCGGGGAGAAGTGTATCGGATGCTGACGGGAGGAGTGGTTTGATGGAAAGCGTACTGAGGATTCTGACATGGCTGGGACTGGTTCCGCAGCGGCAGGTATTTTACATCGGCGGCAGTGATATCCTGCCGCCTCCGCTGAAGGGAATGGAGGAGCAAAATGCTCTGATTGCCCTGGAGCAGGGGGATGAAAGCGCCAAGCAGCGGCTTATTGAGCATAATCTGAGACTGGTGGTGTTCATAGCGCGGCGGTTTGAGAATACCGGAGTCAATCTGGAGGATCTGATCTCCATCGGGAGTATCGGTCTGATCAAGGCAATCGGTACTTATCGCCGGGATAAAAACATCAAGCTGGCGACCTATGCCTCCCGCTGCATCGAAAATGAGATTCTGATGCATATCCGCAAGATCTCCGGCCAGAAAGCTGAGATTTCCCTGGATGAACCGATCAATATGGATTACGACGGAAATGAATTGCTCCTGTCGGACATTCTGGGAACGGACGAGGATACGGTCAGCGGGAAGCTGGAGGAGGATGTGGATCTGCATTTGCTGCGTCAGGCTCTGAAGGAGCTGCCGGAGCGGGAAAGAGAGATCGTGCTGCTGCGCTACGGGCTGGAAGGACGCAAGGAGCTGACACAGAAGGAAGTGGCTCAGAGGATGGGAATTTCCCAGTCCTACATTTCCCGCTTGGAAAAGCGCATTATGCTGCGGCTGCGAAAGGAAATCCTGCGTCAAACAAATTGTGCGTAAACCAGAAAAAAAGTATTGATAAATCAAAGTGGGTGTGATATAATCGATACAAAAGTGTATCGATATATTTTTGTATCGAATAAGCAAAGGGATGTTGAATAAATGGAAAAGAAAAAAATCTCCAAATCCGTTCTGAAGCGTCTGCCCGGTTATCATGCCTATTTGAAGAGCATTCAGGAGGCGGAATCTCCCTATATTTCTGCCACTGCTCTGGCGGCGGCGCTGGGTATGGGTGAGGTTCAGGTGCGCAAGGATCTGGCCATGGTATCCGACGGCGGCCGTCCCAAGATCGGCTATCTGCGTGAAAGTCTGATTGAGGATATCGAGCAGTTTCTGGGTTATGACAATACCACCGATGCAGTTCTCATCGGTGCCGGTAAACTGGGCCAGGCGCTGCTGTGCTACCGCGGTTTTGAGGAGTATGGGCTGAATATTCTGGCTGGCTTTGATGTCAATCCCGCAATCAGCCGGACCGAAAACGGAAAGCCGATCCTTCCCATGGACCAGTTGGAATTTTTCTGCCGAAGCCATAAGGTTTTGATGGGCATCATCACGGTGCCGGAGCAGCATGCTCAGTCTGTGTGTGATCTGATGGTAAAGAGCGGCATCAAAGCGATCTGGTCGTTCGCCCCCACCCATCTGGACGTGCCGGACAATGTGATGGTCCACAATGAAAACATGGCAAATTCCCTGGCTGTGCTGAGTATGCACCTGCAGGCTCAGATGCGTGACAAGAAGTAAAACAAAACGCCGTACTGCTTTTGCAGTACGGCGTTTTTGAGATCATCAGAGTTTTTTGCTGTAATAGATCTTAAATGCAAAACCGATAAAGGCATGGATGCTCTCCACAGCCAAGATGGTGACACCGATTGCCATGTGGAAGTACCCGATGACCAGGCCAGCCACCAGTCCCAGCAGCAGCGTTACCTGCATGGACGTGGCACGGGCATTGGTCCAGATCTGAATCTGCCGTTCGTCATTTGCTTCGATATAGAGCTTTTTCAGTTTCTTTTCGTCCTTCAGTGCCCGGATGCTCCGGATAAGGCCAATGACCATCAGCACCAGCACGCCGAAGGACGCGCCGGAGACCATGCCGCGCCACATGGACTGCCAGCGGCCGTCACCGGTGACGGGAGTCAATTCCACAAGACCGGCTTCTGCCGCGAAGCCAAGGACAGAAAAGACCATAAGAATCACGCACAAAACTGCGGTGATCCGGTTTTCAAGTTTCAGTTTTTCTCTGAATTGTTCCATTCATTAATCCTCCAGTTCCGAAAAGTCAAAGACTTCTTCAATGGTAAGCCCGAAAAAACGGGCGATTTTGTATGCCAGGGGCAGGGAAGCGGTATACTTACCCACTTCAATGGAGGTGATGGTCTGACGGGTGGTGCCCACAGCGTCGGCCAGTTCCTCCTGGGACAGCTTCCGTGCTTTCCGCAGTTCTCGAATTCTGGTTTTCATTTGGATCTCCTTTTCCTGCGGTTCGTGCGTCCACGGATCACAGATGCTAAGTTAACTTTGCAAAATTAGTATAGCAAACTTTGCAAAAACTGTCAAGTAGACTTTGCAAAAAATATCCCGCACTTTTTGGAGCGCGGGATATTTTCATGCTCTCAGATTGTCTATGTAGGCACGCAGCTTTTTTCCGTCGGAGCCGTTTGCAACGGCGCGGCGGAAATAGATCTCTGCCTCTTCGTCGTAATCCAGCAAGGCGATTGCAGCAGCGCGATAATCAGACCATACAGGACAGTTCACATGGATTTCATGTTGATCATTCCTTTCTTTTTAGGTCAATATACCTTCGAATAAGGGAAAAGTGCAGGCCGCACCGTTGGGTGCGGCCTGCACAGATGGAGTTATTCGGAATAATAGCGCTTCGCGCGCAGATTGCGGTAGAACGCGGCTTCCGCTGCGTTGATATATGGATTCAGGGCGATGTACCCCATATTTGCTGTCAGCACGCACAGCAGTCCCCAGCCGAAGAAGCTTATGCGCAGACACAACAGCTCCCATTTGTGCCCGTGCATCATTTCCTTGGATGCGGCAATGGCCTGAGAAGCGGTCAGATCCGGGTGATCCGCCAGGATGTAAGGAGTCATGGCAAGCGGTATTTGGCAATAAAGCCGGGAATGATAAACAGCAGGCTCCAAAGGAACGTGTACAAGCTTCTGAGAAATGCCTGGCAGAAGCCTGTGCCGAACCAGTCAAACATGGAAAATAGATCGCTGAACTGCGGCTGCCGATGGTCGTACTGCTTCAGCAGGTATCTGGCGTACCCTATCTGGATGACACCGCCGATGATGAATTGGGCGAATCCCAGAAAGGAGACGAATCCGATGGTCATGCCGCTGGAGCCCAGGGCGATGGTCAGCAGATCGTCCAGATCCGAAATGTTCTGATTCTGAATGGAAATGTTAAGTTTGGGAAGAAAATCACTTCCGCAGACCAGACCGCCCAGCAGACAGGCGACGATAGCCACACCGATGGATGTTCCCCAGTTTCCGGAAGGATGCTCCCGTGCTTTTGCGCGGTAATCACTGGCATACATGGCGCGCGCCTCCTTTTACGATATTACTATAACATGATTTATGCTTTCTGACAACTTCTTTGAAACCGCAGGGGCAGATGTTGTGATATGATTGGTGAAAGCAGCTTTCACAACGTACACGAGGTTTTAGCGATGAGAGAAGAATTGATCCTGCGTAAGATCAAAAGGGGAGACACAGCTGCCCTGCAGGCTCTGATGGACTGTTACATACCCTACATATCCGCCGTTGTCTGGAATATTCTGCGCAATGCCATGACGCCCCAGGATGCTGAGGAAGTGGTTTCTGATGTGTTTCTGGCAGCATGGGATCAGGCAGAGGACCTGAAAGAGGGTCATGTGAAAGCATGGCTCGGGTCTGTCGCCCGGCACAAGGCCATGAATAAGCTGCGGCGGATGGGGGTGGACCTGCCGCTGGAGGAGGATGTTCTGGAGCTTGGCGGTGACAGTCCGGAGGAACAGCTGGAGCGGGCAGAGGAAGCAAGATTGGTCCGCCGTGCGGTGGACACACTGCCGGAGCCGGACCGGGAGGTATTTCTGCGGCATTACTACCATGCCCAGACGGTACGGGAGATCTCATCGTATATGAACCTGAACGAATCGACCATCAAGACCAAACTGCGGCGGGGCCGTATGCGGTTAAAGGAATTACTGACGGGGTGGGGCATATGAAGCGAAAGATATCGGATCTGATGGGTCATCTCCCGGGCGCACAGGTGGAGATCGAATACAGCGCCCCGCTGTCGTACAGTCGAATTGAGGAGCTGACGATGAGCAAGATCATGAAAAAGAAGACAAACCACAAACGTATTGGCTTTCGCCTGCTGGCAGCCGCGGCGATTATCGCGGCGCTGACGCTGTCCGGTGTGGCATCCTATCATTACGGCGGCTGGTTTCAGAACTTTTTTGCCGCCCGGAATAACGATCATCTGACTGATGACCAGCTGACGGTACTGGAGGAACACATCGTGGAACTCAACCAGAGCGTCACTGACAGCGGCTATACCGTTACACTGGAAAGTGTGGTCAGTGATGGTACCAATACATTCCTGAAGTTCATGGTGGAGGCGCTGGACGGCAGAGTTATGGATGGTGATTATTATTACTGCGCGCCGTTCCGCATCGATATACCGGAACTACCGGAAGAAAGCAATATGGTCCGCGGCATCACCGCCGGATGGGACCATGTGGTTGACGAGAATGTGACGGACAATGCAGCGCCGCTGCTGATGGAGGTAAATGCTTCTGCCGGCAGCGTACCTGGCGAACTCTGGACTCTGGAACTGAGCAAACTGGTGGAATCCCGTGGAGCAGGACAGGGAACTGAGGATATTGTCCTGGCGGAGGGAACCTGGAACTTTGAATTCACATTGCCGTCTGAAGATGGCATCTTAACGGAACTGGATATGCTCACAGTACCTGTGACCATACAGGCACAGACCTATCTGGATAATTCTTCCGTTCCAGATAAGGCGGTGGATGTATCCATGACTTCATTTATCCTGCGTCCGCTCAGCGCCTTCTGTACTTATGCGTATACGGAAGAACTAAAAGTGGACCCCGTGACGGTGGTGCTGAAAGACGGAACGGTCATTACTGCTCATTTCAGCGCAGCAAGTATGGACCTGGATACGGCAACGGTACAGCATACCTTCCGCTTTGAAACACCGATACCATTGGATCAGGTGGATTATGTGGAATTCCCCGGTGATGTCAAAATTCAGGCAAACTGAAATAAAAATCCCGCTGCGGCAGCAGCGGGATTTTTTCGTATTTTACTTGCCGGGCTTGTAGCTGTCCTTCAGGCTGACAGAGCGGTTGAAGACCAGATGCTCGGGGGAGCAGTCCTTGGAATCGGGGCAGAAGTAGCCGATTCTCATGAACTGATAGGATGCGGGAGCCTTGGCGTCCTTCAGATATGCTTCCACCTTGCAGCCGGTGAGAACTTCCAGAGAATTGGGGTTCAGGCAGGCGATGAAGTCCTTGCCGGAGGCATCGGGATCGGCATCGTCAAACAGGTTGGCATACTGACGAACCTCTGCGTCGTAGCAGTTGTTGGCATCCACCCAGTGGATGGTGGCACCCTTGACCTTGCGGCCGTCGGCAGGGTTGCCGCCCTTGGACTCGGGGTCGTAGGTTGCCAGAATCTCGGTGATGTTGCCGTTTTCGTCCTTGACGCAGCCGGTACAGGTGATCAGGTAAGCGCCCTTCAGGCGGCATTCCAGACCGTTGGGACTCAGTCGCTTGTACTTGGGAATGGGGGTCTCCATGAAGTCGTCAGCCTCGATCCACAGATTCCGGGAGAAGGTGACGTCATGGGTGCCGGAGCCTTCCGCAACGGGGTTGTTCTCAACCTGGAAGGTCTCGGACTGACCCTCGGGATAGTTGGTGATGGTCAGCTTTACAGGCTTCACAACGGCCATCACACGGGTGGCGGTCTCGTTCAGATCCTCACGCAGGCAGTGCTCCAGGAAACCGTAGTCAATGGTATTGGGGGACTTGGCCACGCCCACGCGCTCGCAGAAGTTGCGGATGGACTTGGGGGTGTAGCCGCGGCGGCGCAGACCGCACAGAGTGGGCATACGGGGGTCATCCCAGCCGGTGACATAGCCGCCCTCAATCAGCGCTCTCAGCTTTCTCTTGGACAGGACGGTGTGGTCGATGCCCAGACGGGCAAACTCGATCTGCCGGGGCGTATGGGGGACGGAGACGTTTTCAACGACCCAGTTGTACAGGGGACGGTGGTTCTCAAACTCCAGGGAGCACAGAGAGTGGGTAATACCCTCCAGGGCGTCCTGAATGGGGTGGGCGAAGTCATACATGGGGTAGATGCACCACTTATCGCCCTGGCGGTGATGGTGCATATGGCGGATCCGGTAGATAACGGGGTCGCGCATATTGAAGTTGCCGGAGGCCAGGTCGATCTTGGCTCTCAGGGTATACTTGTTGTCCTCGAATTCGCCGGCGCGCATCCGGGCGAACAGGTCCAGGCTCTCCTCGATGGGGCGGTCGCGCCAGGGGGAGGTGGCGGGGGTATTCAGGTCGCCGCGGTATTCCTTGAACTGCTCGGGAGTCAGCTCACAGACGTATGCCAGCCCCTTCTTGATCAGTTCGACAGCAAACTCATAGTCCTTTTCAAAGTAGTCAGAACCATAGAAGAAGCGGTCGCCCCAGTCGAAGCCCAGCCAGTGGATATCCTCCTGGATTGCTTCAACGAACTCCACGTCTTCCTTGGTGGGGTTGGTATCGTCCATACGCAGGTTGCAGATGCCGCCGAACTTTTCGGCGGTGCCGAAGTCGATGGTCAGAGCCTTGCAGTGGCCGATGTGCAGGTAGCCGTTGGGTTCGGGGGGAAAACGGGTATGGACGGTCATACCTTCGTATCGGCCGCCGGGTCCGATATCTTCCTCAATAAAAGCCTGGATGAAGTTTTTGCTTTCGGTCATTTCAGCCATCTTCATACATCCTCTCTTGTACATAGTTTCAGATAATAACTGATTATACCCGAAACGGCTTCCGTTTGCAACCTGTTTTCGCATACAAATCCCGCCCCTTTCCGGAAAAAACCTGTGTTGAACTTGCACAGAAGAGGCAGGGTTTGTGAAATTTCAGAAAACAAATTAAGAAATCTTAAAATTATGGTTGTCAATTCGGCTGTCTTATTATAAAATAGGGGAAGATAAAGAAGAAGGAGTGAAAGAGTTTGAGCGAAATCAAGTATAAACGGATCCTGCTGAAGGTCAGCGGCGAAGCTCTCGCCGGCGAAGAAGGCCACGGCCTGGATTTCAATATTCTTCACGCGGTCTGCGGTTCCATCAAGGAGTGCGTGGACATGGGTGTTCAGGTCGGTCTGGTCATCGGCGGCGGCAATTTCTGGCGCGGCGTTAAGAACGGTGCGGGTAAGCTCCAGCGTTCCCACGGCGATGCCATGGGTATGCTGGCAACTGTCATGAATGCCATCGCTGTGGCAGATGTTCTGGACCAGCATGGTGTGGACGCTCGGGTGCTGACCGCAGTAGAGATGCACAAATTCGCCGAGTACTTCACCCGGGATACTGCAGAGCGGTACCTGAATGAGGGCAAGGTCGTTCTCTTCGCCGCAGGCACCGGCAATCCCTATTTCTCCACCGATACCGGCGCTGTTCTGCGCGGTGTGGAGATCGAGGCAGATGCCATCCTGATGGCAAAGAACGTGGATGCCATCTACTCTGCAGACCCCAACAAGGACCCCAACGCCATCAAGTATACCGAGCTGACCTACGGTGAAGCCCTGACCAAGAACCTGAAGGCCACCGACATCACCGCCATGGCCCTGGCCATGGACAATGACAAGACCATGGTCTGCTTCGGCCTGGACGAGGAAAACAGCATTGTTCGTGTGGTTCGCGGCGAAGCAATCGGAACCACCGTCAAAAACAAGTTTTAATTAGGAGGACTATACCATGCCCGTAGATTTTAAGGATTACAGCAGAAGAATGGAAGGCGCCCTGAATCATCTGAACGACGAGTTCGGTGCTGTCCGCGCAGGCCGTGCCAATGCCAAGGTTCTGGACCGCATCACTGTTGAATATTATGGCAGTGAGACTCCCCTGAATGGAGTTGCAACCATTTCTTCCCCCGATGCCCGTACCCTGGTCATCGCACCCTGGGATTCCAAGCTGCTCAAGGACATCTGCAAGGCCATCCAGATCTCTGATCTGGGCATCAATCCCCAGAACGACGGTAAGGTCGTCCGCCTGGTGTTCCCCCAGCTGACTGAGGAGCGCCGTAAGGAACTGACCAAGCAGGTCAAGAAGTATGCCGAGGAAGCCAAAGTCGCCATGCGCAACATCCGCCGTGATGGTATGGACTATGTCAAGAAGCTGAAGAAGGCTTCCGAGATCACCGAGGACGACCAGAAGAAGGCAGAGAAGGATCTGCAGGATCTGCTCGATAAGTACATCAAGCGTGTGGACGAGGCAACTGCCGCCAAGGAAAAGGAACTGATGGCTATCTGAAGCTTCGCCGTTGCTGTCTGTTTTTCAGCGGTATCCGGATCGAGCGTGCTTTCGTGTTTTGATTTTCTGATGGGGGCGCTGGGCGCCCCCATCATACTGCCATCTGCCGAAAGAGGTTTATCGTATGACCCAAACAGAGAATAATACCCAAAAACTCCCGGCGCCGGAGCATATTGCCATTATCATGGACGGAAATGGACGCTGGGCCAAAAACCGCGGCCTGCCCCGGACAGCCGGCCATGCCGCCGGCGGCGAGGCATTTCGCCGCATTGCAAATTACTGCCGCACCCTGGGCGTCAAATATCTGACGGTCTATGCTTTCTCCACGGAAAACTGGAAAAGAAGCCAGGAGGAAGTGGCAGGCATCATGAGACTGCTGGGAAAGTACCTGCAGGAAGCGCTGCGGGATATGGAGAAAAATGCGGTCACCTTCAGATTCTTCGGTGATCTGAGCAAACTCAGTCCGCAGCTGCAGAAGCTGTGCCGGGATGCGGAATCCCGTTCCTCCCAGTACCATGAGGTCCAGGTGAACTTTTGCCTGAACTATGGCGGCCGGGATGAGATCGTCCACGCTGCCAGAGCCTTTGCCCGTGATGTGGCGGAGGGAAAACACCAGCCGGAAGAACTGACGGAAGCGATGCTCTCTTCCTACCTGTACTCGGGGGACGTCCCTGATCCGGAGCTGATCATCCGGCCCTCCGGTGAGAAGCGCATCAGCAATTTCCTGCTGTGGCAGTCTGCCTATTCGGAATTTGTGTTTATGAATGTACTGTGGCCTGATTTCGGTCCGAAGGATCTGGATGAAGCCATTGAAGAATACCATCGGCGCAACCGCCGATTTGGAGGGACATAAAGAGAAATGAAAACAAGAATCATTGCAGCTGCCGTGCTGATCCCTGTGCTGCTGGTGCTTCTGCTGGCTGCGCCGAAAATTGTGACCGCGGTCATCTGGGGCATTTTGCTGGCAGTCGGCGCATATGAGCTGCTGTATCGGACGGATCTGGTCCGGGAAGCGCGTCTGGTGATCTATTCCGCGGTTATGGCCTTCGCCATTGCCATGTGGAGCTTTTGGGACGCGGTACATGCCTGGGGCATGATCGGTCTGATGCTTTTCATCATGCTGCTGTTCGCGGAGATGATGATGTCTCATGTGAAGATCACCTTCGACAAGATCTGTATGTGTCTGGTGGCGGGCGTACTGGTGCCGCTTCTGCTGAGCAGTCTGATCCGGATCCACACCATGAAGATCGGAAAGTTTATGGTGTTGATCCCCTTTATTGTGGCATTCGCTTCCGATTCCGGCGCGTATTTTGCGGGCCGCTACTTCGGCGCCCATAAGCTGGCACCTGTCATCAGCCCTCACAAGACAGTGGAAGGCGCCGTCGGCGGTGTGATCTGCGCGGTGTTGTGCATGATCATTTATGCGGTGGTGCTGGATCTGCCTGTGGAGCTTTTCAATTTCAACGTCAATTACCTGTATGCGGCGCTGTACGGCCTGCTGGGCAGTCTGGTCGGCATTGTGGGCGACCTGTGCTTCTCCGTCATCAAGCGGCAGACCGGCATCAAAGACTATGGCAATCTGATACCCGGCCACGGTGGCTTCCTGGACCGTTTTGATTCCATGATGCTCGTTGGCCCCCTGATGGAAGCACTGATGCTTCTGATTCCTGTGGCGGTGTAAGAATATGATGAAATGTGTCAGTATTTTAGGCTCTACCGGCTCCATCGGCCGGCAGAGCCTGGACATTATCAGCCGCCTTCCGGACGTGAAGGTGGCGGCGCTCACAGCCGGTACCGGTGTGGAGCGCATGGCGGAGCAGTGCCGCGCGTTTCAGCCCCGGCTTGCCGTTATGGCGACCCAGGAGGCTGCGAAGGAACTGGCAGAGCGGATTGTGGATCTTCCTGTTAAGATCTCCTTTGGCGAAGAAGGCCTGATTGAGGCTGCCACTATGGAGGAAGCCGACTGCGTCATCACGGCTGTGGTGGGCATGGTGGGTCTGAAGCCCACTCTGGCGGCAATCCGTCAGGGCAAACGCATCGGACTTGCCAACAAAGAGACGCTGGTCTGTGCCGGTGAGTTGGTCATGGCGGAAGCGAAGCGCTGCGGTGCGGAGATCATCCCCGTGGATTCGGAGCATTCGGCCATCTTCCAGTGCCTGATGGGCAGCCGTGACCGCAGCGAAATCAAGCGCATCATTCTGACCTGTTCCGGCGGTCCCTTCTTCGGCATGGAGAAGGAGCAGCTGAAGTCCGTGACCAAGGAGGACGTTCTGCGTCATCCTACCTGGAAAATGGGTCCCAAGATCACGGTGGACTGTGCCACGCTGATGAACAAGGGCCTGGAAGTGATCGAAGCCATGCGGCTGTACGATCTGCCTCTGGAACAGGTGGATGTGGTCATTCACCGCCAGAGCATTGTCCACAGCCTGGTGGAATTTGTGGACGGCGCTGTGATGGCGCAGATGGGCGCGCCGGATATGCGTCTTCCCATCCAGCTGGCCCTGACGTATCCCGCCCGGACGGTCTGCCCCGTGGATCCGCTGGATCTGACAGCCTGCGGCAATCTGAGCTTCTTCAAGCCGGATCTGGAGACGTTCCCCTGTCTTGCTCTGGCCCGGGAATGTGCAGCCAAGGGCGGTACGGCCTGTCCTGCCATGAACGGTGCCAATGAAGAGGCGGTAGCCATGTACCTGCGCGGCGAGATCGGTTTCTATGATATCTACCGTTTGGTCTGTGAAGCTGTGGAGGAAGTGCCCTTTATCCAGAATCCGACTCTGGATCAGATTCTGGAGGCCGACCGTCTGGCACGTTTGAGTGTCAAGACCCGTGCAATATCCAATTGATTAAGGAGTCCTGTTTTTGAGTATTCTTTTTGCGATTATCCTGTTCAGTTTGCTGATTTTTGTCCACGAACTGGGCCATTTTGCGGCAGCAAAGCTTTCCGGTGTTCAGGTCAATGAGTTTTCCATGTTCATGGGCCCGGCGATTTTCAAGAAGCAGGTGGGGGAGACTCTGTACACCATCCGTTGTATTCCTGTCGGCGGTTTCTGCGCCATGGAGGGAGAGGATGAGGATACGGACAATCCCAGATCCTTTCAGAAGGCGGCCTGGTGGAAGCGTCTGATCATTCTGATTGCCGGTGCGGCGATGAATTTCATTGCGGGCGTTGCCCTCCTTGGAATCGTTTATGCGCCGGCCCAGCAGTTTGCGGTTCCCGTGGTGGATTTCTTCGAAGAAGGCTGCGCTCTTTACGGAGAGGAAGGTCTGCTGGAAGGGGACCGGCTTCTGGAACTGGACGGCGAAAGGATCTATGTTGCAGCTGATTTTTCCACGATTTTGTCACTGTTTCCCGGAGACACCCATGATCTGGTGCTCGAGCGGAACGGCAAGCGGGTTGAACTGAACGATTTTGTCATGGAGAAGCGGGAATTTCCCGACGGAAACGGCGGAACCAGCCTGCGCTATGGATTCAATTTCGGCATTGTTGAGGCGACGTTTGGAAGCAAGATTCAGTATATCTGGAATTCCGCTCTGGATACGGTCCGGCTGGTGCGGCTGAGCCTGCAGATGCTGGTGCGCGGTCAGGTGGGCATTCAGGACATGGGCGGCCCTGTGATGATCGTGGATCAGATGAACCAGGTGGCCCAGGCTTCCGAGACCGCATCGGATGCACTGCTGAATATGCTCTATTTCGGCGGTTTTATCGCCATCAATCTGGCGGTTATGAATCTGCTGCCCATTCCTGCGCTGGACGGCGGCAGAGTGGTCTGTCTGCTGATTACCACGGCGGTGGAAGCTGTGACCCGCAGGAAAATCAATCCCAAATACGAAGGCTATCTCCACGGCGCGGGAATGATCCTGCTGCTGGGACTGATGGCTCTGATCATGTTCAAAGATATTTTTGTCATTATGAAGAGGTAACACTTATGACAAGACAGATAAATGTTGGCGGTGTGGCCATTGGCGGCGGTGCCCCTGTGGTTATCCAGTCTATGCTGAATACCAAGACCACCGACGTGGCAGGCAGCCTTACTCAGATCAATCAGCTGAAGGCAGCCGGCTGCCAGATCGCAAGACTGGCAGTTCCCAATATGGAAGCTGCCCGTACGTTTGCGCAGATCTGCGCCCACAGTCCGTTGCCCCTGGTGGCCGATATCCATTTTGACTATAAGCTGGCCATTGCCGCTGCGGAAGGCGGCGCGTCCAAGATCCGTATCAACCCCGGCAACATCGGCGGTGAGGACCGGGTCCAGGCGGTGGTGGAAGTCTGTAAGGATAAGAAGATCCCCATCCGGATCGGCGTCAACGGCGGCAGCCTCGACAAGAAGCTGCTGGAAAAGTACGGCCACCCCACTGCGGATGCGCTGGTAGAAAGTGCATTCCAGCATCTGGAACTGCTGGAAAAGTTCGGATTTTATGACACCTGCGTGTCCATGAAGTCCTCCACCGTTCCCACTATGGTTGAAGCAGTGCGAAAGTTCCGGGCAAAGTGTGATTATCCCATTCATATCGGTGTCACAGAGACCGGTCCCGTGAAGCAGGGCCTGATCAAATCTGCCATGGGCATTGGTGCGCTGCTGCTTGATGGCATCGGTGATACCATCCGTGTCAGTCTGACCGATGATCCCGTGGAGGAGATCTACGCTGCCAAGGACATTCTGAAGGCTGCCGGCCTGCGCAGGGAGGGTGTCAACATCGTATCCTGTCCCACCTGCGGCCGTACCCGGATCAATCTGATCGACCTGGTGAACCAGGTGGACGCTGCACTGAAGGACTGCGAGAAGCCCATCACGGTTGCCGTCATGGGCTGCGTGGTCAATGGTCCCGGTGAGGCCCGGGAAGCCGATATCGGTATTGCCGGCGGCGACGGCTGGGGAATGATCTTTGAGAAGGGCGAGCAGGTGGAAAAGCTTCCCTATGAGCAGCTGCTGCCTGCGCTGCTGAAGCGGATCGAGAATATGTGAATTGTAGGGGGGCGATGCCCACATCGCCCCCCTTACAACTGTTGTATATCCCAGAGGGCCGGTGTGGGCATCGGCCCCTATACCGATTGCATATGGCTGAACAAGTATTATTCAACAATATGTTCCCGGACTATGAGCCGCCTGAGGCGCTGGCAAGCGCGCTTTCTCAGGCGGCTGTTGTTGCTGCGGACATTGATCCTGCTGCCCGGAAGGTGTCGGTTGCGATCCATTCGGAAACCTATATTCCCAAGCGTCTGCTGGATCAGGCAGCGAAGGAGATCTGTATCCTCTATGGCCTGGTGGATTTCTCTTTGACGGCTGTTCACCCTGCTTCGCAGCTGCATCAGATTGAACCGGAAGAATTGCGGGATCTGTTTGTGGCGCAGAATTCCATGGCCCGGGGTACTCTTGCGGGAGCCAAATGGGTCTGGAATGATGAGGAGCTGACCATCCGACTGCTGGCCAACGGCAAAAAGTCTCTGGAGGAGAACGTACCTGCCGTTCAGAATGCGCTGCGGGAACGCTTTGCCGTGCCTGTGACCATCCGCATCGAAGCGGGACAGGCCCTGGAAGGCCAGGCGCTCTTCGATGCCATGGAGTCCATGCGCGCCAATATGATCGAGACGATGCCTGCTGCGGCATTCCAGCCGAAGAAGGAGGAAAAGGCTGCCGCTCCTAGTGAAGCTTTCTACGGAAAACCCTTCCGGGGGACTGCCACACCCATGAAGGATGTGGGTCTGGATCTGGGCACCATCATCGTTGAAGGCAAAGTTTTCAATGTGGAGCACAAGGAGCTGAAAAAGCGAAATGCCTGGGTGATCAAATTCGACATGACGGACAACACCAATTCCGTCCGGATCAGCAGATTTATGGAGGCGAATGAAGCCAAACCCATTTTGGAGAATGTGAAAGTTGGCAGTATCCTTCAGGTTCAGGGTAGACCTGTTGAGGACCGTTTTGAAAACGAGATGGTCCTGAAACCCTTTGCAATGATGCCCGGTTCCATGCCCAAGCGCAAGGACACCGCGCCCAACGGCAAGCGTGTGGAGCTCCATCTGCACACTACCATGTCCAATATGGATGCTCTGACAGATACTGCTGCGGCGGTCAAACAGGCGGCTGCCTGGGGCCACCGGGCCATCGCCATTACGGATCACGGTGTTGCCCAGTCCTTCCCGGATGCCATGAAGGCTGCTTCCAAAGCAAAGGTGGCAGGAACCGATGAGAATATCAAGATCCTCTACGGCTGCGAGGGTTACTATGTCAATGACGTGGATGACCGCATCGTGGTTCATGGTAATCGGGACATGACTTTCGACCAGGAATTTGTGGCCTTCGACCTGGAGACCACCGGCCTTTCCTCCCGGACCGACCGCATCATCGAGATCGGTGCGGTGATCCTGAAAAACGGCAGGGAAGTGGACCGTTTCCAGACCTTTGTGGATCCCGAGCGGAAGCTGGAAAAGAAAATCGTGGATCTGACGGGCATTACGGACGAGATGCTGGCGGGGGCTCCAAAGATCGAGAAAGTACTGCCTGAATTCCTGAAATTCATCGGCGATCGTGTTCTGGTTGCCCACAATTCCGATTTTGATACCGGCTTTATCCGGGCGGAATGCAGCCGCCAGGGACTGCCTTATACCTATACCGCAGCGGATACGCTGATCCTTTCTCAGAATCTGCTGCCCCAGCTGAGCAAGTTCAAGCTGGATATTGTCTCCAATGCACTGAGTCTGCCGGATTTCAACCATCACCGCGCCGCCGACGACGCCATGACTTGTGGTCTGATCATGGCAAAGCTCATGCAGAAGCTGGAAGAGGAGCACGACATCCATAATCTCCAGGCGGTCAATCCTGCCATGACTCAGCTTCGTTCCAAGGGCCGCATTGCCGACCGCCATGCCCGGCATATTATCCTGTTTGCCAAGAATCAGGTGGGACTGCGCAATCTCTATCATCTGATCTCCGATGCCAATTTGAAGTATTTCAAGCGTGTTCCCAGAATCCCCAAGTCCGAGCTGCTGGCGCTGCGGGAGGGCTTAATCATCGGTTCCGCCTGCGAAGCCGGTGAACTCTTCCAGGCCATCCTGGACCGCAAGAGCGACGATGAACTCAAGCGCCTGGCATCGTTTTATGATTTCCTGGAGATCCAGCCTCTGGCCAACAATATGTTTATGCTCGCCAAGGGCATGGCCAAGGATGTGGAGGAGCTGCGGGAATACAACCGCACCATTGTCCGATTGGGCGAGGAACTGGGAAAACCTGTGGTTGCCACCGGTGACGTCCATTTCCTCAATCCGGAAGATGAGGTATTCCGTCATATTCTTCTTGCTACCAAGGGCTTTGATGATGCGGACAAGGAGAATCCTCTGTATTTCCGCACCACCGATGATATGCTGCGGGAATTCAGCTATCTGGGCGAGGAAAAGGCCTACGAGGTGGTGGTCACCAATCCCAACATGATCGCCGACATGGTGGAAACCCTGCGGCCGGTGCCCCACAATCTGTTCGCTCCCAAGATTGAAAACTCTGTGGAGGACCTGAAAAGTCTGGTCTATGGCAAGTTCCACCGGCTTTACGGAGACAATCCTCCGGAGCTGTTCGTCAAACGCGTTGAAACGGAACTGCACGACATCATCTCCTGCCATTACGACGTGATCTATATGTCTGCCCAGAAGCTGGTGCAGAATAGTCTGGAGCATGGTTATCTGGTCGGTTCCCGAGGCTCCGTCGGTTCGTCGATTGTTGCCTATATGTCCGGCATCACGGAGGTCAATTCTTTCCCGCCCCATTACCGCTGCCCCAATCCGGAGTGCAAGCATACTGTTCTGGATGTACCCAGGGAATTCAACTGCGGTGCGGACCTTCCCGACGCGGTCTGCCCCAAGTGCGGCGCCCAGATGGAGAAGGACGGCTTCAATATTCCCTTTGAAACTTTCCTTGGTTTCGGCGGCGACAAGGTTCCGGATATCGACCTGAACTTCTCCGGTGAATATCAGGCAAGAGCCCATGCCTATTGCGTGGAGCTGTTTGGCAAATCCCATGTGTTCCGGGCCGGCACTGTCGGTACCGTTGCGGAAAAGACTGCCTTCGGCTATGTGAAGAAGTACCTTTCCGAGCGTGGAAAAACCGCCTCCCGGGCGGAGGAAGCAAGACTTGCCGCCGGCTGTGTCGGTGTCCGCCGCACCACAGGCCAGCATCCCGGCGGTCTGGTTGTCATTCCGCAGGAAAATGAGATCTGGGACTTCTGTCCGGTGCAGCATCCCGCCGACGATCCCAATGCAGACCAGATCACCACCCATTTTGAATACCACTCCATGGAGGAGAACCTTTTGAAGCTGGATATGTTGGGCCATGATGATCCCACCATGATCCGCATGATGGAGGACATGACCGGTGTGGATGCAAAGACCATCCCATTGGATGACAAGAATACCATGTCCATTTTCACGTCCTCCAAAGTGTTGGGCTATGAAAACGACAAGATCCTTGGTCCTACCGGTGCTGTGGCGGTGCCGGAGTTCAATACCCGCTTTACCCGCGGTGTTCTGCTGGATACCATGCCCACAAAGTTCGATTTCCTGGTTCGTATCTCCGGCTATACCCACGGTACGGACGTTTGGCTGGGTAATGCCCGGGATCTGATTACCTCCAAAACCGCAACGGTGGACGGCACCATCGGATGTCGAGACGATATTATGATCTACCTGATCTCCTGCGGAATGCCGGAGAAACGGGCTTTCAAGATTATGGAGTCTGTCCGAAAGGGCAGGGGACTGCCCGACGGCGCGGAGGAGGAAATGGTGGCTGCCGGCGTGCCGGACTGGTACATCGGTTCGTGCAAGAAGATCAAGTATCTCTTCCCGAAAGCCCATGCCGTGGCCTATGTTATGATGGCTTTCCGTATTGCCTGGTTCAAGGTCTATCATCCCCTTGCGTTCTACGCGGCTTATTTCTACCGCCGCAGCCAGAAGGGCGGCTTTGACGCGGTGCTGATGACCCAGGGCCTGGAATCTGTCCTTGCAAATATTGATGCCATCGACAGCAATGAGAATGCCACCGATAAGGATCAGGATCTGCTGACCACGCTGGAAGTTGTCTATGAGTTCTACATCCGCGGTCTGGAGTTCCTGCCTATTGACATCTATGAATCCCATGCCACCAAATTTCTCATCAAGGATGGAAAGCTGCTGCCTCCTTTTGTGTCTATCTCCGGCCTCGGCGAAAACGCTGCCTGGGACCTGATGAAAGGCAGAGAAGGCAAAACATTCCTTTCCATCGAGGAAGTGGCTGCAGCCTGCCCAAAGGTTTCCAAGACCCATATTCAGATGCTGAAAGATGCCGGCGCTTTCGGCAGTCTGCCTGATACCAGTCAGGTTAGTTTTTTCTGATGGTTTATTGGAATTACTGCAAGTTATTTGAATATTCTATGAAAAAACCGCTTCCTGCCCAGAGGCGGTTTTTTGAACGGTTATTTTTCACGAAAAAATGTATATATTTCAACATGAACTCGTAACGTTCTACAAAATGTCCGCAATGCACTTGCGTTTGTCTTTCTGCGGAGATATAATGTGTTCCATATCTGGGAAAGAGAGGAACCAATGTATGACTTTGAGTGAATTTGTGAAAAGGATGAATGACATTGCCTGGGGACCCTGGATGCTGATCCTCCTGGTGGGCACCGGCATTTACCTGAGCGCCCGTGTGGGATTCATTCAGTTCCGGAAATTCGGTTATGTGATGAAGAACACCCTCGGCAAGATGTTTACCAAGCAGACAGCCGGTGAGGGTGAAGTAACGCCGCTGCAGGCAGTCTCCACCGCGCTTGCCGCAACTGTCGGCACCGGCAATATCGCCGGTGTCACCGGCGCCATTGTGGTGGGCGGTCCCGGTGCAGTTTTCTGGATGTGGATTTCCGCTCTGTTTGGCATGGTTACCAAGTATGCGGAGGTAGTTCTGTCCATTCGCTATCGTGAGCGTAATGCCAAGGGCGAGTGGGTCGGCGGTCCGATGTACTACATCAAAAACGGCATGGGTAAGAATTGGAACTGGCTGGCGGTTTTGTTCTGTGTGCTGGGTGCCCTGGCGGCATTCGGTATCGGCAACATGACGCAGGTTAATACCATCGCCAAGTCCATCAACACGGCCATCGATGCTTTCGGCGGCAATACTGCGGCTTTTGCAGTTTCGCTGTTTGGCCAGAGTGTGCCGGTATCGAGCCTGATTATCGGCGCTGTGATTTCCGTAATCGTTGGTCTGGTTCTTTTCGGCGGTGTGAAGCGGATCGGTTCTGTTGCGGAGAAGCTGGTTCCTTTCATGGCGGTGATCTATATCATCTGCAGCCTCAGCGTAATCGTGATGAATGCCGGTTCTTTGGGAACGGTTTTCGCGATGATCTTCAAGGGCGCTTTCAGCGCGGAGGCCGCGCTGGGCGGTGCTTTCGGCATTACCATCATGACGACCATCCAGAAGGGTGTCGGCCGTGGTGTCTTTTCCAATGAAGCAGGCCTCGGCTCCGCGCCCATTGCCCATGCGGCATCTTCTGAGTCTGACCCCGTGAAGCAGGGTGTCTACGGCATCTTTGAAGTCTTTATGGACACCATCATTATTTGTACCATGACAGCGCTGACGCTGCTTTGCGGCATTGAAGATGGTGTGGCAGTTACCTGGGGTGCAAGCGCCGGTGCGGAACTGATCAGCGCATCCTTCGGTACGATTTTTGGCGAACGGATCGGCGCTCTGATCGTGGCTGTGTGCCTGTCTCTGTTTGCGCTGACCACAATCCTCAGCTGGTCTCTCTACGGCACCCGCTGCAGCGAGTTCCTGGTGGGCACCAAGTGGACGCTGGTATTCCAGATCGCTTTTGTCATCGTACTGATCTTTGGCGCGGCACTGGAACTGGAGCTGGCTTGGAACATCGCCGATACACTGAACGGTTTCATGGCGATCCCCAACCTCATCGCGCTGCTGGGACTGTCCGGTGTCGTGATCAAGCTGACGAAAGATCATTTCTCCAAAGCAAACCAGAATTCCTGAGATCAAATGGGGATGGCGGAAGCCATCCCCGTTTTTTGTACAATTGCAATTGAAATATACATATGCTATACTGTTCTTATCAATCAATTCAGATAAGGGTGATACATATGCAGGAAACTGAAAAGCAATATCACATTCATTGCAGCGAGGGCGATGTTGGCCGCTATGTGATCCTCCCCGGCGACCCGGGACGCTGCGAAGCCATCGCGCAGTATTTCGACGATCCGATCCACATCGGCATGAACCGTGAGTACAATATCTGGACCGGTTACCTGCTGGGAGAAAAGGTCAGTGTCTGTTCCACCGGCATAGGCGGGCCTTCTGCCGCCATTGCCATGGAAGAATTGACTTCCATTGGCGCGGATACTTATGTGCGTGTGGGAACTTGTGGAGGTATCCATCTGGATGTGCTTCCGGGTGATGTAGTCGTGGCCACCGGTGCCATCCGTTACGAGCATACCTCCATGGAGTATGCGCCCATTGAGTTTCCCGCGGTGCCGGATTTTGATGTCACTTGTGCTCTGAAAGAGGCTGGTGAGGAGCTTGGATACCGGATCCATACCGGTGTGGTCCAGTGCAAGGATTCTTTCTACGGCCAGCATAGCCCCCGGAAATCTCCTGTGTCCTATGAGCTTCTGCAGAAGTGGGAAAGTTGGAAGCGTCTCGGCGTCAAGGCCAGCGAGATGGAGTCTGCCGCGCTGTTTGTGGTGGCTGCGGCGCTGGGTGTGCGCTGCGGCAGCTGTTTCCATGCGGTATGGAATCAGGAGCGGGAGGCAGCAGGCTTGTTTATGCCCATGACGGAGGATACTTCCGGAGCGATCAGAGTGGGCATCGAAGCCGTGAAAAAGCTGATCCAGCAGGATAGAAAGTAAAGTGAAGCCGCCGTTCAGAAGAACGGCGGCTGATTATTATGTGTTGTCCTTCTGGTATGCACCCAAGACGACAATGCAGATCCCGGCGATGCCGGAGAATAATCCGATCGTGTTGACGGACATCAGATCACCGAGAAGCGGGATTTTGACGATGCCATTGATGTCGGCAAGGATCAGCAGAATCCCGAACAGGATGAGTCCCAGGCCCATAAGCTGCTTTTTCATGGTGATTACTCCATATATCCCACGAAACCGAGGCTCAGGTAATCCAGATACACATGCTTGTCGGGAGTTTTGCCCATGGTGACCCGGTGGCAGTGGACTTCCCAGACGGGATTGCCGTTCAGAATGTTTTTTTTGATCTCAAAGACATGGTTCCAGCTGCGGCCTTCCATATACTGCTCTTCCCGGACAAAGCGGATCAGTTCCAGCCGCCGGAAATTAAAGGTGGGAAAAGCGTTTTTGATGCAGGCTTCGAAGAGCGTTTCTGCATCCCGGACAGAGCCCAGATCAAAGGTGCTCCGGATCATAGCGCTGTAGTTTTCCATAGCTGCTCCTCCTTTCGGATATTCGGAATCAGAGTTTCGCGTAGGTTTTGTCAAGGAATTTCTGGCTGTTGACGATCACGCGCTTGTGAGTTCCCTTTCCAATCTCGCCGGCTTCATCAAAAGCGCGGACTTCAAAGGTAATGACCTTACCCTCAACAGCGGTGACTTCGGCCTCTGCCCGGACTTCCAGTCCCACAGGTGTTGCGGAAATATGCTGAATGTTCAACTCCGTACCAACGGTGGTTTCGGTATCCTTCAGACATTCTGCGATGGCTTCACAGGCGGCGCCCTCCATCATGGCAGCCATGCAAGGGGTGGCATAGACCATCAGGTCGCCGGAGCCGACTTCCTTTGCCGTATCCTCCCGCTCCACGAGCGTTCCGACTTCGGCCTTCATTCCAACAGTTATTTCCATCATAATCACGTCCTTTCATGTTCAATATATCTTAAAATCACGGGAGTGTCAATGTGAAATTGCAGTTTGCCGGCCTTGCTGCCATGCATTGATGCATCGTCATATTCACTGTAAAAAAGTGTTGCAAATCGATATAAACAGATTTATAATATAGTCACTAAAAAGGAATGGAGTTGTTTACTATGGTAATTAACGACAAGCTGAATCTGACCATGCTCTGCGACTTCTATGAACTGACCATGAGCCAGGGCTATTTCGCCAACGGATACAAAGACCGTATCACCTATTTCGACGTTTTCTTCCGTCAGTGCCCCGATGGCGGCGGTTTTGCGATCGCTGCAGGTCTGGAGCAGATCATTCACTATATTCAGGAACTGCACTTTGATCCTGAGGATATCGAGTATCTGCGCAGCCGCAAGATCTTCAGTGAGGAATTCCTGGCCTATCTGGCCGATTTCCGCTTCACCGGCGACATCTGGGCTGTCCCTGAAGGAACGCCCATTTTCCCCAGGGAGCCCATCATCACGGTCCGCGCTCCTGCCATTCAGGCCCAGCTGATCGAGACTTATCTGCTGCTGTGCATCAACCATCAGAGTCTGATCGCCACCAAGGCCAACCGTGTGGTCCGTGCGGCACAGGGCCGTACCGTCCTGGAATTCGGATCCCGCCGTGCACAGGGCGCTGACGCTGCCATTCTGGGCGCCCGCGCTGCCTATATCGGCGGCTGCAACGGCACGGCCTGCACCATTTCCGACCAGCTCTTCGGCGTCTATGCCGGCGGCACCATGGCCCATGCCTGGGTCCAGATGTTCGATACCGAATATGAAGCTTTCAAGGCGTATGTCGAGATGTACCCCAACAATGCCACTTTGCTGGTTGATACCTACAATACCCTGAAATCCGGTGTTCCCAATGCCATCCGGGTGTTCAATGAGGTCCTGAAACCCAAGGGTATCACCAAGTGCGGCATTCGTCTGGATTCCGGTGATATGACCTACCTGACCCGCAAGGCCCGCCAGATGCTGGACGAAGCCGGCTGGACTGAGTGCCAGATCAGCGTTTCCAATTCTCTGGATGAATACATCATTCAGGATATCCTCCGTCAGGGTGCCCAGATCGATATGTTCGGTGTGGGTGAGCGTCTGATCACCGCTAAGAGTGAGCCTGTTTTCGGCGGCGTTTACAAGCTGGTGGCCGTGGAGGACAAGAATGGTGCGGTGCTTCCCAAAATCAAGATCTCCGAAAACGTTGGCAAGATTACCAATCCGCACTATAAGAAGCTCTATCGCTTCTTCGGCAAGGACACCGGAAAGGCCATCGCGGACTATCTGTGCGTCCATGACGAAGTGGTGGACGATACCAAGAATCTGGAGATCTTCGATCCCGATGCCACCTGGAAGCGCAAGAATGTCTATAATTTTACGGCCAAGGAGCTGCAGGTCCCCATCTTCCAGAATGGTAAGCTGGTCTATACCTGTCCGACGCTGAAAGAGATCCGAGACTACTGCCTGAAGCAGGTGGACACCCTGTGGGATGAAATCAAACGTTTTGACAATCCCCAGACCTACTTTGTGGATCTGTCCCAGAAGCTGTGGGACATCAAGTATGACCTGCTGAAAACCAACAGCTGCAGATGAGGAACAATCAGGCACGGGTGATCGCTCTTGGCGGAATGATGGCAGCGGTTGCCGTTGTGATCATGTGCCTGGGCGGTATGATCCCCCTTGCTACGTTCATTTGTCCGATTCTGTGCATCATGCTGGAGCAGTTTGTGCTGCAGATGTGCGGCAGCCGGATTGGCTGGGCCTGGTATGGCGCGGTGGCGATACTGAGTGTGCTGACGGGACCCGATAAAGAGGCGGCGGCGGTGTTTGCGGTGCTGGGATATTATCCGATGCTCAAACCCTGTCTTGACCGGATGAAGCTGGGATTGCTTGTGAAAGTGCTTCTGTTCAATGCGGTGATTGTGCTGATGTATTGGGTATTGATCCGTCTGCTTGGGATGGATCAGATCGTGTCGGACTATGAGCAGCTCGGTGAGGCCATGACCGCAGTCATGCTGATTCTAGGAAATATGACCTTTTTCATGCTGGATAAGGTCTTGGGCAAACGACTGTGCAGAAGATAATAATGCAACGGGCCGGGTAATCCCGGCCCGTTTTGTCGGAGGAAACATGGAGAAGAAATGGTATTTGTATATGCTCGAGTGTAAGGACGGCACATTGTACACCGGAATTACGGACGATGTCCTGCGCCGTTTCAAAGCTCACAGTGAGGGAAAGGGCGCCAAATACACCCGCGGCAGGGGGCCGCTGAAGCTGGTCTACAGTGAAGAATGCGGCACCCACTCCGATGCGCTGAAGCGCGAGCGGCAGGTCAAGTCGCTTACCAGGCCGGAAAAGCTGGAGCTCATCGGGAAAAGTTAAGAAATACTTAAACCGGGAATGGTTGCATTCGACAGTACCGGTTTCTATAATATTGCCAGAAACTGACGCAGAAAGAAGCTGTAGTGATGGACTATTTTTGGCATACTTCCGATACGATTCCCGCCGGAGTGGGATTCTCCCATTTTGACAGAGTACACCTTGGCTGGCTGGCCGCATTCGCAACGGTCACAGTCGTTTCCTGCATTGCCTACCGCCGCATGAATTCCGGGGGCAGAAGTCTCTTTCGTCAGATGCTTGCCTGCCTGCTTATTGCCGACGAGCTGTTCAAGCTGATCCCTATGCTCTTTTTGGGCACCTTTCGGCTGGCATATCTGCCTTTTCAGCTTTGCAGCATCAATATTTTCCTGATCGTTTATCATGCCTGGCGTTCTGGAAAGGTTATCGGGAACTTTCTGTACACCGTCTGCATCCCCGGCGCGCTGGCAGCGCTGCTGTTTCCCAGCTGGACGAAGCTTCCGGGACTGAACTATATGTGCATCCACAGCTTCACGGTCCATATTCTTCTGATCCTGTATCCTGTGGTGCTGACAGCGGCAGGGGAGATCCGGCCGGAAGTGAAGCTGATTCCAAAGTCTTTGCTTCTGCTTCTCGCGCTTGCCGGTGTGGCATTGCTGCTGAATCTTCTCTGGGATACGAATTTCATGTTCCTGATGTATGTGGGCAAGGGCAATCCCCTGTACCTGTTTGAAAAGGCCTGGGGAAGCCACCTGCTGGGTTTCCCAGTCATCATTGCGGGTGTGATCGTGGTGCTCCATGCACCGTGGATACTGTACCGGAAACTGAAAAAAAGATAGGAAAAATCCCACCGGAACCGGTGGGATTTTTTGCTGTACTGCGTTACAGTTCTTCGCTGACTGCCAACAGGAGAATGCCGATGATCACAACGGCAATGAAAGCATAGGTTTTCCAGGAAAGCTTTTCTTTCAGGAAAATGCGGGAAAGCAGCAGGGAAACGATGCACACAGAGGAAATGATCGGTGCTGCAATTGCGCCGTTTCCGCTCAGGGCATACACATAAGTAAACTGACCGGCGGTTTCAAATACCGCAGCGAGGATCTTATCCTTGTGCTGGGGAATGGGGCCGAACTTCACTTTCTTGGCCTTCATGAAGATGAACAGGCCCAGAGCAATCAGGGCGAAGGTCAGCTCGTAGCTGGTATTGGCGACATCTTCGATGGTTTCTTCCGTGACGCCGATCAGGGGGGTGCTGGCGAAGTCGTCCAGATAGAAAATATCCACAAAGGAGCCGAATGCATCCAGCAGGGCATAAACAAAGGGCATGCAGAATGCGATGATGGCAAGTTTCTTGCCCAGATTCTTCTTTCTCTGGGTTTCACCCTTGTTTTCCAGGAAGCCTACGCCCAGAACGCCGATCACAATGATGATGATGGCGATCACGGAAAGGGGAGACAGGGACTCTTTCAGGATGATTACACACAGCAGGCTGCAGATCGCGCCGGAGGTGTTCTCGATGGGGTCGGAAATGGACTCCTCCAAAAACCGCATTCCGAAATAGGAAAAGGCCATGGATACGATATACAGCATAGATACCGGCAGATAGACGATCAGGTTAATGGGATTGTAGCCAATGTTCTTCGTCAGCAGGGTAAAGATGGCATGGGCACCCATGACAACACCCACCCAGACGCAAATCTTCAGATGGGAATATTTTTCATTGGGCAGTGCGCCTTTTTTGTAAAACAGTTCTGCGGTGCCCCACAGAAGCGCGGTTGCGATGGAAAAGAATAGCCAGGACATATTGTTTCCTCCTTAAATCGTTACCAGGCCTGCATCCACCATCTTCTGAAGGCTCAGCAGAATGCCCAGTTTTGCGTGGTTCCAGGTCAGACCGCCCTGGAAATAGACTGCATAGGGGGGACGGATGGGACCGTCGGCAGACAGCTCCATGGTGCTGCCCTGAATGAAAGCACCGGCAGCCATGATCACCTGATTTTCATAACCGGGCATATCGCCGGGAATGGGGGTTGCGAAGCTGTCAACGGGTGCAGCGGACTGGATGCCCTTGCAGAAGGCGACCATGCCTGCTTCACTGCCCAGTTCCACGGCCTGGATGATGTCGTGGCGGCTTTCGGTGGCATTGGGGAAGCAGGGGAAGCCCAGCGGCTCATAAAGATTCGCGGCAAAAATGGCTCCCTTTTCCGCACTGGCAGTCACGCAGGGGGACAGGAAGAAGCCCTGGTACAGCTGGGTCATCAGGCCGAAGTTCGCGCCCACTTCCTGGCCCAGACCGGGAGCGGACAGACGATAGGCACAGCGGTCGATGCAGGCCCGGGTGCCGGCGATATAGCCGCCGCTGGATGCCAGACCACCGCCGGGATTTTTAATCAGGGAGCCGACGATCATGTCGGCACCGACGTCGGAGGGCTCAATGGTCTCGACAAATTCACCGTAACAGTTATCAACCATTACCACCACATCGGGCTTGACGCTCTTGCAGAAAGCGATCAGTTCGCCAATCTGGGTAACGGAGAAGGTGGGGCGGGTGGCATAACCCTTGGAACGCTGAATGGTGATCAGCTTGGTTTTCTCATTGATCGCAGCGCGGATGCCTTCATAATCGAAGGAGCCGTCGGCCAGCAGGTCCACCTGGCGGTAGGAAACGCCGTACTCAGCCAGGGAACAGGGAGAGGGGCGGATGCCGATAACTTCCTGCAGCGTGTCATAGGGAAGACCCACGGGAGAGAGCAGCTCATCGCCGGGCAGCAGATTGGCGCTGAGGGCAACAGTCAGAGCATGGGTGCCGCAGGTGATATGAGGACGTACCAGAGCTGCTTCTGTGTGGAATACGTCGGCATAAACCTGTTCCAGCTTGTCGCGGCCTTCATCATTGTAACCGTAACCGGAAGAAGCGGCAAAGCAGGTGGCGCTGACGCGGTTCTTGCGGAATGCAGCCAGGACTTTTGCCTGGTTATACTCAGCCACCCGGTCGATTGCTTCGAAACGGTCCTTCAGACGCTCAATTGCCTCCTCGCCGTACTGGTAAACGGCGGGGGAGATGCCCATACTTTCATAAATCTCGGTTAATTCTTTCATCAGTTCAATCCTCGTTTTCTACGGAATGGAATATTCTGGTTGCCAGATCATTCAGAGTCTCAGGCTTGGTTACGATCAAACCGGTCTCGGTTTTGCCGAGAATCAGCAGTGTATCACCGGGTTCAATGCCAAAAAAATCCCGTGCCTCTTTTGGAATGACGATCTGCCCCCGGTCACCGACTTTTGCAGTGCCGAAGACCCGCTGCTTGCCTTTGCCCAGAATGTGCTTGCCGCCAGCCATGGCAATCCTCCTTCCGAAATGTCATATTTTTCATATTTTTCGCACCGAAAAATTATATCGAAAACCGCCCCGATTGTCAATATCGGGGCGGCAATTCTTATTATGAAAGTGGGACTCAGTCGTTCCTGCGCCGGCCGCCGCCGAAAAGGACAATCAGACGCAGCAGCTGGGCCAGCGCCACGGCGGTGGCGGCGACATAGGTCATGGCAGCGGCGGAAAGGGTCTTCTTCGCGCCGCGCTGTTCTTCTCCGGTCAGAAGACCTCCGGTTTCGATGGCCTTCATGGCCCGTCCGCTGGCATTGAATTCCACGGGCAGTGTTACCAGCTGGAATACCAGGGAGAAGCCGAAGCAGGCAATGCCGGCATAAACGAATCCATAAGAGAAATTACCCAGCGCGGACATCACAATGCCCAGAAGAATCAGAGGCATAGCCAGTTTTGAGCCGAAATTGGTGATGGGAATGATGGCGGCCCGGAGTTTGATGGGGCCATAATTGTGCGCGTACTGCACGGCGTGACCGGCTTCGTGGCAGGCAACGCCGATGGCAGCCACGGAAGTGGAATTGTAAACGGAATCGGACAGGCGGATGACATTGGTTTTCGGATCGAAATGATCCGTCAGATTGCCTCCCACCCGCTCGATACGCACACCGCCCACACCGTTGGCGGCCAGAACACGCTGGGCAGCCTGGGCACCGGTGATGTGCCGGATAGAGTGTACCTGGGAATACTTCTTAAAGGTGGAGTTAACCCGGCTGCTTGCCCACAGGGACAGAATCATACAGGGCAGCACCAGGACGAGATACGTCCAGTCAAAGCCGTAATAATAGGGATAGGGCATATTTTACCTCCTAAGGTATCGGGATTTCTCAGACGGCCCGGGGATCCATGGCATCGTGGGTTACGTCCGTAACAGCGCCCCGAAAAATTGAGTCCGCCTGGATGTGCAGGGTCTGCAATGCGCTGGCGGAGAGCTTGATCTCCAGAGGTCCGTTCATGTAAAGATCCTGGTCAAAGACAAATTTAACTTCATTGTCCGGCTGGCCCTGACGCTTCACGAGACCGGGGCCGGCGTGGAGCTTCACTCGGCAGCCGCCTCTGAGGGCCATTTCCGTGTCCACGCTGCAGCGTGTGGCATTGAGCTCAATCACATCCTCCTCAGCCAGGGGTCCGAGATAGCAGGGTGCAAACATTTCCCGGAAGGGAGTGCCCTCCAGATCCAGTTCCTTGCGGGAGAAGAAATTCAGATACCGCAGTCCCACGCGCTCAAAGAAAGCAGGGTGGTAGGTCTGGATGAAGGCAGCCAGGGGTTTGTCGAGTTTTGCGGCGAAGTCCTCCCATCTGGTGTAGCGGGAGCAGGACAGGGAAATGAACCGGCTGGTCAGATTGACACGCCAAACACCATCGGCAGAGAAAAACTGGTAATTTGTGATGGGATCCTGCTTCTGCAGCGTCATATTGCCAGGGATGCCGGCGAGTTTTGGTGCGGGAGTCTCCTTTCGGGAGGAGTATCTGGGATATTCATCCCGGATGATCTCCTGAAATGCGGCGGGCAGATTTGTCTGGATGGAGAGGATCTCCGGAAAACGGAGCTGACAGATGACTTCCGCCAGCTGATTCTTTTTGTAAATACATCGATCTTCGTGAGAAAACATAGTCATTCCCCATTCATTATAGTTTGTTTCATTATACTCTTTTTATGAGGCGATGGCAAGGGGCCCGGCCGGGACATTCGTTTCGAATTTGTAAATATTGATATTCCGGGAAAATCTGTTATAATGACAAAGTGCGCGCTCCGTTTTCTCATAAAGCGGAGCAGAAAACAGGAAAGGTATTATACCGATGAATTACGCAACGATAAAAAACTGCGACATTGCCAACGGTCCCGGCGTCCGGGTCAGTCTGTTTGTGTCCGGCTGCACCCATCGCTGTCCCGGCTGCTTCAATGAGATCGCGTGGGACTTTGATTACGGCGAACCTTTCACCCGCCAGACCATTGATGCTGTTGTCAATATGCTCCGTCCCGCCTATATCCGGGGCCTGACCCTCCTGGGCGGCGAACCCTTTGAGCCTCAGAACCAGCAGCCCATTGTGGAGCTGCTGCGGCAGGTGAAGAAAGAACTGCCGGACAAGAGCATCTGGGCATTCTCCGGTTATCTGTTTGACAGGGATATTCTTTCCGGACGCCTCGGTCCCTGGGAAGTAACAAAGGAATATCTGAGCTATCTGGATGTGTTGGTGGACGGACCGTTTGTTCAGAGCCGGAAGAATCTGTCTCTGCGGTTCCGGGGTTCTGAGAATCAAAGACTGATCGATGTGCCCGCCTCTCTGGAGAGAGGAGAAGTCGTATTGTGGAACGATTGGCAGGCAGAAGGAAAGGGGTTAAGAAAATGAATGGCATCCGAGTAAAGAAACTGCGTGAAAACGCGATGATCCCCACCTATGGTTCACGGGAAGCGGCAGGTGCGGACCTGTATGCCTGTTTGGATGAGGCTGTAACCATCCTGCCCGGACAGACGGCATTCATTCCCACGGGACTGGCTATGGAGGTTCCCAGGGGCTGCGCCGGCCTGGTGTATGCCCGCAGCGGACTGGCCTGCAAACGCGGTCTGGCTCCTGCAAACAAGGTGGGCGTTATTGACAGCGACTACCGGGGCGAGGTGATGGTGGCTCTGCACAATCACGGTGAGCAGGAGCAGACCATCAGCAATGGTGAACGCGTTGCCCAGCTGCTGATCACGCCGGTTCTGACACCTGCGTATGAGGTGGTTGAGGATCTTTCCGACACCGGCCGCGGTTCCGGCGGCTTCGGTTCCACAGGTCGGTGAGTGTATCATTGGCAATAAAGATGTAAAAAGAGTGTAAAAATAAAATCAAAATCATGTAAAATTTTACTGTACTTTTTCGACGGGATTCTTTATAATAAAAGAGAGCCTGTGCATCAGGCCAACTAATAAACAGGAGTTTTATCTATGGAGATTTTAACTGCCATCATCCAACTGCTGGGCGGTCTGGCCATGTTCCTCTACGGCATTGAGGTCATGGGCGACGGCCTGAAGAACAGTTCCGGCGCCGCGCTGAAGCGTGTGCTGGAGAAAGTCACCGGAAATGTCATCATGGGTGTCATCACCGGCGCATTGGTGACCGCTGTTATCCAGAGTTCCACTGCTACCATTGTCCTGACGGTTGCGCTGATCGGTGCAGGTGTGCTGAATCTGAAGCAGGCTGTTTCCATCGTCATGGGTGCCAACATCGGTACAACTGTCACCGCACAGATCATCCGTCTGGGTTCCATCGAGTCCGATGGCAGCTGGCTGCTGTGGCTGTTCGACACGGACACCTTGGCTCCCATCGCCCTGATCATCGGCATCATTCTGCTGATGTTCATCAAGAGCAAGTCTTCCAAGCCTATCGGTGATATCTGCATCGGCTTTGGTGTGCTGTTCATCGGTCTGAATCTGATGACTGACGGTGTCAAGCCTCTGATCGGTACCGGTGCATTCACCGCATTTATGACATTCCTGCAGAATCCTCTGTTTGGCATTCTCTTTGGACTGATTCTGACCGTCATTGTGCAGAGTTCTTCTGCAACGGTCGGTATGCTGCAGACGGTTGCATCTGTTCCGGGATCCGGCATGACTTTTGCCATGGCTTACCCTATTATCATGGGTATCAACCTGGGCACCTGCGTGACTACCGCTATGGTCTGCTCCATCGGTTCTTCCAAGGATGCCAAGCGTACCGGCGTAGTACACATCGTGTTCAACACCATCGGTACTATCCTCTTTATGATCGTCATGACGATTATGCAGCAGAACGAGGTGTTTGGCATCGGCTATTGGATCCGCGAGGTTGACAGTGGCATCATCGCAAATTTCCAGACAGTTTTCAACCTGATCACCGCCATCGTGCTGATTCCCTTCACCAGCTGGCTGGTAAAGCTGTCCATGATGATTGTCCGGGAGGAAAAGCCCGAAGAGCAGCGTCATCCCGAACTGCATACCCTGGACGAGAAGCTGTATATCTCTCCTGCTGTTGCCATCAGCGAAGCAACCAAGGCCGTTGCTGCGATGGGCATTGTCGCCAGAGACAATTTCTCCAGAGGCTGCGCTCAGCTGTTCAAGTATGATGAAACCAAGCTTGCTGAGATTGACGCAGATGAGGATTGCCTGGATCAGTTTGCTGATCATTCCGACCGTTTCCTGATCGGTCTGGGCAAGTCTGTTGAGACTGAAGCGGAGGATCGTCAGCTGGATATGCTGATGCAGACCGTTCCCAGCTTCGAGCGTATTGGCGACTATGCCACCAACCTGGTAGAGCTGGCCCAGAAGCTTCATGCCGAGGGAAGCGACTTCTCCGACATGGCAAAGCAGGAGCTGAAGCTGCTGGGTGATGCAGTCAATGAGATTCTGAACATCACGGTTGAGGCATTTGCCAACAATGACGATCAGGCTGCCAAGGCCATTGAACCTCTTGAAGAGACCATCGATGATATGGTTATGATTCTGAAGGACCGCCATACCAAGCGTCTGAAGAACGGCGCCTGCAGTGTCGGCTCCGGCCTGGTATTTATGGAGTGCCTGACCTATTTCGAGCGTGCATCCGACCAGTGTTCTTCCATCGCCGTGATGATGCTGGCACGCAACAATGAAGAGATCCTTGAGAATCATTATGACTATCTGCGGGAGATCCATGCAGGCAGCGACGAAGCATACAATGCTGAGAAGAAGCGCCGCCGTGAGCAGTATATCAAGCCTCTGAAGGAAATCAAGTAACGCAACTGAAAACGCGCCTGCCGATCGGCAGGCGCGTTTTTGCGTTTAATAGAACAGAAGATCCGCGTAAGTGGGGAAAGGCCAGTAGTCCTTGGCGGTGAGTTTTTCCAGCGCATCCGCCTGTTCCCGGACGGAATTCATATCGGGGATGATCGTGTCGTGGCAGTACAGTGCTGTGTCCTCCGGTGTCCCGGGGAGCTGCTGCAGATCCAACCGCAGCTTTTCACAGGCATCGTACAGCCAGTCGCAGTGAGTCGTCAGTTTCGCGATGAGGCTGCTTTCCGCTTTGCAGGCGGCGCCAATGGATTTCTTGGCGATCAGTCCGTCGGTCAGGGCATGGCTATATCGCAGTGCGGCAGGAAGGATCTGACAGGTTGCCATATCCAGCATGGTCTTTGCTTCGATCGCCAGGTGCTTGTTGTAGCTTTCCAGATGAATGGCGAATCTTGCCCGGAATTCGTGCTCTGTAAAGATCCCGTGCCGGGTGACCAGATCGATGTTCTTTTCGGAAACATAGGTGGGCAGACAGACCGCGGTGGAGCTGAGATTGCTCAGACCCCGGCGGGCGGCCTCTTCCTCCCATTGCTGGGAATAACCATTGCCGCTGAAAATGATCCGTTTATGGTCGCTCAGAGCCTGACAAACCAGCTTCTGCAGAGCAGAATCAAAATCATCGGTGCTCTCCAGAACGTCGGCAAATTTACGCAGCTCCTCTGCCATGATGGTATTCAGGGCGATATTGGGGCCGGCGACGGACTGGGAGGAGCCGGGCATACGGAATTCGAATTTGTTGCCGGTGAATGCCAGGGGACTGGTACGGTTCCGGTCTGTGGTGTCCTTGGGGATGGCGGGCATAGCGTCCACACCGATGCGCATCATACTCTTGGTGGGATCGGTGTAATTGGTGCCCCGCACGATGGAGTCCACCACCGCATTCAGCTCATCACCGAGATAGATGGAGACGATGGCAGGCGGTGCCTCGTTGGAACCCAGACGGTGGTCATTACCGGCGGAGGCCACGGTACAGCGGAGGAAATCCTGATATTCGTCCACGCCCTGGATAAATGCTGCCAGGAACACCAGGAACCGGGCATTCTGGCGGGGTGTCCTGCCGGGACTGAACAGATTTTTTCCGGTATCCGTTGCCAGAGACCAGTTGTTGTGCTTGCCGGAGCCGTTGATGCCGGCGAAGGGCTTTTCATGGAGCAGGCAGACCAGATCATGCTTGGCGGCGCATTTTTTCATGATCTCCATGGCCAGCTGGTTGGAATCGCAGGCATGGACAGCGCCGGAGTAGATGGGCGCCATTTCGTGCTGACAGGGAGCGGCTTCGTTGTGCTTTGTCTTCGACAGGACGCCGAGTCTCCACAGCTGTTCATCCAAATCTTTCATATAGGAAGAGACCCGGGTGCGGATGGCTCCGAAATAGTGATCATCCAGTTCCTGACCCTTTGGTGCAGGGGCGCCGAAGAGGGTTCTGCCGGTGAGCCGCAGGTCTTCCCGCTGGGCATACAGAGCCTTGGGCAGCAGGAAATATTCCTGCTCCGCACCGACGCAGGCGATGACCCGTTTGGTGTCGGAGTCGCCGAAGAGTCGGAGGATGCGCAGAGCTTCTCTGGAAACCTCCTCGCAGGAGCGCAGCAGAGGTGTCTTCTTGTCCAGCGCGTCGCCGTTGTAGGAGAAGAAGCAGGTGGGGATATACAGGCTGCCGTCTTTGATAAATGCAAAGGAAGTAGGATCCCATGCGGTATAGCCCCGGGCTTCGAAGGTTGCCCGCAGACCGCCGGAAGGGAAGGAGGAAGCATCGGGTTCACCCCGTACCAGTTCTTTGCCGGAGAAGTCCATCAGAACGCCGCCGTCACCGGTGGGAGTGATGAAGGAGTCGTGCTTTTCTGCGGTGATGCCGGTCATCGGTTGAAACCAGTGGGTATAGTGGGTGGCGCCTTTTTCAATGGCCCAATCTTTCATGGCATTGGCGATGGCGTTGGCATTGTCCAGGGACAGCGATGTGCCGGTGCTGATGCACTGCTTCCATGCTTCATAGACAGCGGGATCCAGCCGCTGCTTCATGGAGGCTTCCGTAAAAACATCGCTTCCAAAGATTTCCGGTATGTTGACGACCTGATTCATGGGAACACATCCTTTCGATGCATATGTCGAAGATGGAAATGAAAGAATTGCATGAATAAATTGCATTTCTGTGTATTTTTGTAAAAATTAATACTTTCTGGGGGCGGATATCCCATCTTTTCAAAACTTACAGCAAAAATTAGTAAATATATCTAAAATTGTATGCGATTTATTGTGAGATTGCAAGGAGTGAAAATGTATAAAAAAGGGTTCTGAAAGACATTTGTTTTGTACATGTAAACAAAAAATAAAGTTAGGTAACCTAAAAATGAATTTTTGAAATAAAGATATTGCATTTTTCGGATGGAAAGCGTATAATATGCCCATAATGCCGTAAAGATTTTGGAAAGGATGATGGAAATGGCCACCTATTCTTGCAGAAGCAGAGAAGAGCTTCGCATGGAGTTTAAGAAGATGATTGCCCGCTATGAGGACCTCAAACATGAGAATCTGAATCTGGATATGTCCCGCGGCAAGCCCAGCAAAAAGCAGTTGGATCTGGTCAGCGATATGCTGACAATCCTGGATGATCCTCAGGATTGCATTATTGATAATAACGATGCCCGCAACTATGGTGATCTGGCCGGCTTGCAGTGCGCCAGAGAATACTGGGCAGATGTTCTGGGATGCAAGCCCAGTGAGACCTTCGTGGGCGGCAATGCCAGCCTGAGTCTCATGTACGATCTGATCTCCCGTGCCTATACCCACGGCCTGGCTGACAGCGAACGTCCCTGGTGCAAGGAAAACCGCATCAAGTTCCTGTGCCCCAGTCCCGGATATGATCGTCATTTTCGGATTACCGAAAGCTTTGGCTTTGAGCTGATTACAGTGCCTATGCACCCCACCGGTCCCGATATGAACGTAGTGGAATTGCTGGTCCAGGACCCCATGGTTAAGGGCATCTGGTGTGTTCCCAAGTATTCCAACCCCCAGGGTTATTCCTATGCTGAGGAGATTGTGGACCGCCTTGCCAACCTGAAGCCTGCTGCCCCCGACTTTGTCATCATGTGGGATAATGCCTACTGCGTCCATGAGTTCGACGGTGAGTTTGAACCATTCCGGGATATCATTTCTCTGTGCCGCGAGGCGGGCCGTCCCAACATGGCTTATGAGTTTGCATCCACTTCCAAGATCACCTATCCCGGTGCGGGCATCTCTGTCATGGCCTCTTCTGAGGAGAACATCAAGTATCACTCCAAGCTGATCGGTGTTCAGACCATTTCCTATGACAAGATCAACCAGCTGCGCCATGTGAAGTATCTGAAGGACAAAGAGCACACCCTGGAGCTGATGAAGAAGCACGCTGAGATCATGGGACCCAAGTTTGCCATGGTTCTGAAGATCCTGCGCAAGCAGGTCACCAATAAAGGTATCGCACACTGGCACCACCCCAAGGGCGGCTACTTTGTCTGCATCGCCGCCATGCCGGGTACCGCCAGACGCACACTGGAGCTGTGCAGCAGAGCGGGTGTTCATTTGACGGAAGCCGGTGCTACGTACCCCTATGGCGTGGATCCTCACGACTCCATGATCCGTCTTGCACCCAGTATGCCTCCCATTGAGGAACTGGAGAAGGCCATGAATGTGTTCTGTACCTGCCTGAAGATCGCTGCACTGGAGAAGTACCTGGGTATCACTCTGGAAAAGGTTCTGGAGCAGTAATGAATTAGGAAAAAACAGACTTCTTCCGTTTCGGGGGGGTCTGTTTTTTCTTGCTTTTTTCTTTGCGGTGTGGTATGATCGAGTCAGAAAAGTTCATGTTTGCCGAAAGGAGTGTGCCTGATGCGCTGGGTCATGGGTTTTGCGTTTCTTGCCAAAGGAAACCCTTAAGACTTTGCATAGGGGCACTATGCCCATTTTCAGGAGCACTTATCTTATTCGGCAGAAGGTGAACGCGTGATTTTGAGCCGCGTGCCTTTGGCATGCGGTTTTTTGCGCCCTTTTGCCCCTGGAGAAAGGACGTTTTATATGAATTTGAAGAGACAATTGTGTTATCTGAACTTATTTGGCTTCGTGACCTGCCTTCGGATCCCGGACGCGATCTGGGTGGTGCTGCTGGCAGCGAGAGGCTTCAGCCTGTGGCAGATCGGTCTTGCGGAGGGAATCTTTCACGTCGTCAGTCTTCTGAGCGAGATCCCGTCCGGCATGGCGGCTGATCTGCTGGGCAGGCGACGGTGTTTGGCTGCCGCGGGTGTCTGCGGATTTATCAGCGCCGTGGTCATGGCGCTCAGCGCGGGATTTCCGGGAGTCTGCCTGTCGATGGCTTTTTCGGCGCTGGCATGCAGCTTCATTTCCGGATGTGACGAAGCGGTGCTGTATGACAGCCTGCTGCAGGCAGGCGCGGAAAAGGAGTATCTTTCAGTCAGCGGCCGATATATCCAGATACAGAATCTGGGCAGTATGCTCAGCAATGCGGCATGTTTTCTGGCGGGAATGATGAGTTACGTCGGTGTGTACCTGCTCGACAGCGCGGTCTGCCTGGTTCGCGTACTGCTGGCACTGGGCCTGACGGAGCCTGCCGTTACCAAGAATCAGGCTGCCCGGCAGAAGGATCCATTCCGGGATCTGCGCAAACGGTACCGGGAGCATGTTGCGGAGGTTCTTTCATTCCTGCGGGGCAATCCCCGGGCGGCTGTTCTGATGATGGGAGACGGCCTGATCGGACTGCCCAGCTACCTGACGCTGATGTTTTTGCAGCAGCGGCTCAGCGAGCAGGGGATCGGCGCCATGTGGTTGGGACTTCCGGTCATGTGCATCAGCCTTTCCCGCATGGCTGGTGTGGCGCTGGGAGAACGGCTGCGGCCCAAAGGAATGAGACGGCTGTATGCAGCTGCGGCGCTGCTGGTAGGTGCTGGGACTGTTGCTGCCGGCACCGCACCGGTTATTCCGTCGGTACTGGGCGCGATGGCGGCAGCGGCGGCGATGGACCTGTGGATCCTGCATCTGCAGAAGCATTTGAACAGCCTGTTTCCCAGTGACCGCCGAGCCACGCTGGTCAGCGTCAATATGATGGCATACAGCCTTCTGATGATTGCTGCCAGCCCGTTGGTGGGATGGCTCGGAGATTTGGGCGGCAGTGCCGGCACCGGACTGTGCGCTCTGGGTGCGGCGGTGGCATTATCCGGTATTTTTTCTTTACTTTTTCGCTGTGATGGGGTAAACTGAAAGAAAAAACGGAGGTACATACAGATGGCAACACCAAAGGAACTCTACTACGAAAAGCGGGCAGGGATTCTCATCCGGAACCTGGAAAACCGCCATTTTGAGGCCTGTTACTGCGCAAATAAAGAAGAAGCGCTGCGCAGGATCCTGGAGATGATTCCGGATGGTTCTTCCATCGGCTGGGGCGGCACGCTGACCTGCCAGCAGCTGGGTCTGATGGAAGCGCTCCACGCAGGCAATTACAACTGCATGGACCGGGATCGCTGCGAGACTCCCGAGGCCCGGGAAAAGCTTCAGCGGGAGATGTTCTTTGCCGACTGGTTCATCACCGGCGCCAACGCGCTGAGTCTCGATGGCCAGATGGTCAATATTGACGGCACCGGCAACCGCGTGGCCCCCATCGTCTACGGTCCCCGGAATGTGCTGGTAGTGGCTGGCATGAACAAGGTGAGCGACTCCCTGGAGGATGCGCTCAGCCGTGCCAGAACCATAGCTGCCCCCATGAACAAGCAGCGTTTCCCCAATCAGACCCCTTGTGAGGTCACCGGTACCTGCGGCGACTGCAAGACAGAAGGCTGCATCTGCAATCAGATCCTGGTTACCCGCCATTGCCGTCCTGCCGGACGCATCAAGTTTATCCTGATCGGTGAAGATCTTGGCATGTAATTTTGGTATCCTGCCGCGCAATGCGGCAGGATATTTTACTGACCCTACTTGCGAAGTGCGGTTAATGGTGCTATAATACTTGCTGCAATTTGTCCTGGAGGCTAATATATGATGAAGAAAATCCTAGCTTTGATCGAAAAATACTACGATATTCTGTCCTATCTGTTCTTTGGTGTTCTGACCACCGTAGTGAACTATCTGATCTATCTGCCCTGCTATAATGTCTGGGGATTCAGCGCTACGCTCAGCAATGTGATCGCCTGGGTGGCGGCAGTAGCTTTTGCCTATCTGACCAACAAACCCTTCGTGTTCAAGAGCAACGACTGGTCTGCCAAAACGGTGGTTCCGGAGCTGACAAAATTCGTGGGGTGCCGGTTGGGTTCCGGTGTGATGGAGACCATCATTATTTTTGTGACGGTGGATATTCTGTGCTGGAACGGCAATATCATGAAGCTGTTCACCAATGTGATGGTTATCGTTGTTAACTATCTGGCAAGCAAATTGCTGGTTTTTCGCAAGAAGTGAATATGGAAAGAAGAGCCGCAAGGCTCTTTTTTCATATTCCACAAACATTTTATTTACAATTTGTTTCGACTTTCAACATCTTATGTGATACAATATCCATAATACTAACATGGGGTGATTTGCCATGGCATTCGTAGAGTTTCAGAACGTTGGAAAGACCTATCGCATGGGCGAGGTGGAGATCAATGCGCTCCACGACACGTCTTTTGAAATTGAAAAAGGCGAACTGGTGGTCATCGTCGGTCCCTCCGGTGCGGGTAAGACCACGCTTCTGAATATTCTGGGCGGCATGGATACGCTGTCTGAGGGAAAGGTGTTTCTCGATGGCCGGGAGATTTCCGGACTGAACCGCAAGCAGTTGACCCAGTACCGCCGTGATGACGTGGGGTTTGTGTTTCAGTTCTATAATCTCATCGGCAATCTGACGGCTCTCGAGAATGTGGAACTGGCAAATCAGATCTGTAAGGAACCTCTGGACGCGGCAAAGGTGCTGCGGGATGTGGGACTGGAAGCGCGGCAGAAGAACTTCCCCAGCCAGCTTTCCGGCGGCGAGCAGCAGCGTGTGGCGATTGCCCGGGCCCTGGCCAAGAATCCGAAGCTGCTGCTGTGTGATGAACCCACCGGCGCGCTGGACTATCAGACCGGCAAGGCGATTTTGCAGCTGCTTCAGGATACTGGCAGAAAAACCGGTATGACCGTCATCATCATCACCCATAACGGTGCCCTGACTGCCATGGCAGACCGGGTGATCCGGGTCAGAAGCGGAACGGTAGCCTCTGTGACGCTCAATGAGTATCCTCAGAATATTCAGGAGATCGAATGGTAATGAAAAAGAATGCGATGCGCAAAAACCTGCGTCAATCCATCCTGAAATCATTGGGACGATATATTGCCATCGTTGCCATCATTGCTCTGGGCGCCAGTATGTTTGTGGGTCTGCTGATGACCAAATCGGACATGGTAGCCACCGGCCAGAAGTACATGGACGAAAAGAATATGTTCGACCTGCGCCTGCTGAGCAGCTACGGCTGGAGTCCGGACCAGGTGGAAGATGTTGCCCAAATGGAGGGCGTCATAGACGCTGAGGGCATGGTATACATGGACGTGATCGTCAAGGCCGGCGAAGCAGATGAGGAATCCGTCTACCGGTTCTACTCCATGCCGAAGCAGGTCAACCAGCTGACGCTGCGCGGCGGCCGGATGCCGGAATCTCCCGATGAATGCCTGATTGACGGGTTCCACACCACGGATGATATTCTGGGTAGCACTATCACCGTATCTGAAAACAATTCAGACGATACGCTGGATGCGATGGTCTACGGAACCTATACCGTGGTCGGCTATGTGTCCACCCCTCTGTATATGGACATGAACCGGGGCAATACCTCTGTTGGCAGCGGCAGCCTGACAAATTATCTGGTTATCCCCGATGATGGATTTGATGTGGATTACTTCACCGAGATCAATGTGACCATTGACGGTGAGTACGATATTTATACCGACGAATACAACAACGCCATGGAAGCCATGGCAGACCGGCTGGAGCCTCAGCTGGATCCGCTGGCGCAGGACCGGCTGGTCCAGGTGCGCGAGGATGCCACTCAGGCATACTATGACGGTATGCTGGAGTATTACGAGGGTGTCGAAGCATTCAACGAGGGCAGGGAAGAGGTGCTGCGGGAACTTGCTGACGCGCAGAAGAAGCTTCTCGATGGTGAAAAGGAAATAGAGGAGAATGAGAAGCTCCTGATCGACGGTGAGAAGCAGATCAATGAGGCCAAGCAGACGCTGAAGGAAAGCGAAAAGACACTTCTGGAATCAAAGAAGACCCTTGCAAGCACGAAAGCGTCGGCCTATAAGCAGATCTCCGATTCCACCACGTCTTTACTGGCGCAGTTTGAATCGCTGTCGGCAGATCTGACATCCCTTCAGGGGGAGATGACTGTGCTGCAGGCGAAGAGTCTGGAGCTGAATGCTGCGATCCTGGAACTGGAGACGGAACTGACGCTGATCGATTCCCAGATCAATATGACAAATTCCATGATCGGAATCCTGGATACCAGCATCTCCACTTCCCAGCAGGCGCTGGATTTGGCAAAGCAGAATGGCGCGGATGAAGCGACCATTGCCCAGATGGAGCAGGAGCTTCAGCAGCTGCGCGCTTCCCGGGATTCGTATGCGCAGCAGCTTGCTCAGCAGCAGGCGGATCGGGCTGCTGTCGAAGCGGAGTTGGCACCATATTACGAGCAGCAGGCTGCGCTGGAAGCTGAGCAGGAGGCTTTGCAGAGTCAGATTTCCCAGCTTGAGGAATCCATCAGTTCTTTGACAGAGGATCTTCTGTCCCTGGCGGCCATGCAGGCAGTGATGGATGCAGAGTTTGAATCCGCTGACGCGCAGCTGGAAGCGGGTGAAGCTCAGATCGAGGCTGCCTATGTGGAGCTGGAGCTGCGGGAGCAGGAGCTGATCGACGGCAAGGCTGCGCTGGAAGAAGCAAAGCTTGAGCTGGAAGACGGCTGGAAAGAATACCGTGAGGGTAAGGCCGAAGCCGAACAGGAGCTGGCCGACGCGGAAGCGGAACTGGCCGAAGCCGAACAGAAGCTGGCTGATGCCCTGGAGACCATTCAGGGCATGACTGAGAATTCTGTTTTTGTGCTGGACAGAACCAGCAATCTGGGTTACAACTCCCTGGACAGTGCATCGGATATTGTTCAGGGTGTTTCCAGGGTATTCCCGGCATTTTTCCTGCTGATTGCGGCGTTGGTGTGCATTACCACCATGACCCGAATGATCGACGAGGAGCGTACCCAGATCGGTACGCTCAAGGCGCTTGGATACAGCAATAGCGCCATCATCAGCAAATACCTGTTCTATGCGGGCAGCGGTGCAGTGGTTGGCTGCGGTCTGGGTGTCATCGTGGGCAGCATTGTGTTCCCCACGATCCTCTGGCAGGCATATAAGATCATGCTGTATATCACTCCCGGCATCGTGCTGCGGTTTAACTGGATCCTCTGTTTTGCCGTGGTCGCGGCCTATACCATTGTGATGCTTCTGGTCACCTGGTACTGCTGCCGCAGAGCGCTGCAGGAGGAGCCTGCGGAGCTGATCCGCCCCAAATCTCCGGAAGCGGGCAAGAAGATATTCCTGGAATATTTCCCCTTCTGGCATAAGATCAGCTTCCTGAATAAAGTTACCATCCGTAATATTTTCCGCTACCGACAGCGCTTTGCCATGATGATGGTGGGCATCGGCGGCTGTACGGCGCTGCTTCTGACGGGATTTGGCCTGCGTGATTCCATTGTTAACATTGTGGATTTCCAGTTTGATGAAGTGACGGTTTATGATATGCAGGTCTACTTCACGGATGGACAGACCGAGGCCGAGAAAGCGGAATTCCGCCAGGATGTGGAAGGAAGCGTCAGCGATGTAATGTTTTATCACCAGGAGAGTGTGGAACTGGATTTCGACAATCAGATGCGTGAGATCTACATGATGGCTGCGGACAGCGAGATACAGCGGTTTGTGGATTTCCACAGCGGAGATCAGCCTCTGGATATGCCCGGTGTTAACGAAGTGCTGCTGACGGTGGGTGTGGCGGAGGCCATGGGCATCGACATAGGCGACCGTGTCACCATGCGCAGCGCGGATATGGAAGTGCTGGATCTGACAGTTTCCGGTATTTATGACAACAATGTTTACAACTATGCGGTTGTGATCCCGGAGACCATCGAAACGCAGTGGGGGCAGGCGCCGGATGAGCAGATGGCGCTGGTCCATGTTGCGCAGGATCGGAGTTCTCATGAGGTCAGTGCCATGATCTCCGGATTGTCCGATGTGATGAATGTTTCCGTCAGCGAAGACCTGGCCGGAATGGTCGGCTCCATGATGGAGGCGCTGGATCTGGTGGTTTGGGTCATCGTGTTCTGCGCGGGACTGCTGGCGGTGACTGTGCTTTATAATTTGACCAATATCAATATCAATGAACGCATCCGGGAGATCGCGACCATCAAGGTTCTTGGCTTCAATGCCACAGAGACGGCAGCTTATGTGTTCAAGGAGAATCTGGCTCTGACGGTGATTGGCGCCGTGGTGGGTCTGCCGCTGGGTTATCTGCTGCTGGTATTTGTCATGAGTCAGATCAAGATCGACTTCTGCTGGTTCCAGGCCCGAGCCTCGGCACTGTCATGTATGCTGGCGCTGGTGCTGACACTGTTGTCGTCACTGGTGGTGGATGTTATTTTCTACCACAAGCTGGACCGCATCAATATGGCAGAAGCGCTGAAATCCGTAGAGTAATTGAAAAACCGGCTGTTGCATTGCAACAGCCGGTTTTTATTATGCATAATGCTCTTTCAGATAGAGAATCGCTTCCCGGTAGCCCTCAAAGCCGTGCCCCTTGATGGTGTGGACACAGGCCATACCCGCATAGGAAATCTGCCGGAAGGACTCTCTGGCATCCACGTCGGAGATGTGGACCTCCACCGCCGGGATGGACACTGCCTTCAGCGCATCCAGAATGGCAACGGAGGTATGGGTATAGGCAGCCGGGTTGATGACGATACCGTCAACGCGGCCGTACGCCCACTGGATCTTGTCTACAAGATCGCCTTCATGATTGGACTGGTACTGCTCGATATCCAGTCCTTCCTCCCGGGCGGTTTTATCGATCAGAGCCAGAAGATCGGCGAAGGTGTTTTTGCCGTAGATACCCGGCTCACGGATACCCAGCATATTCAAATTGGGACCATTGATGACCAGGATTTTCATGGCAGTACCTCCAGGATCTGTGTGGCGGTGCCTTCGGCATCGCCATTGTTATCAATTTGGAAGTCAGCAAAGGCCTCGTAGAGAGGCTTTCGCACTTTATACATATCAGAAAGCCGGTTCGCCTGGGACAGGGGCCGTCCGTCGGTGGGAAGCTTCTCAAGATCCCGATTCAGGCAGAAGATCGTACCGTTCTGATGGAGCAGAGGATAATTGCGTGCCTTTGTCACGCAGCCGCCGCCGGTGGCGATGACCAGTCCGGACTGCCTGCCCAGTTCTTTCAGGACTTCTGTTTCCAGCCTCCGGAAGCCTTCTTCTCCCTCTGCGGCAAAGATGTCCGGGATGGATCTTCCGTTTTTTTCCACCAGGTATGCATCTGCATCGACAAACCGCTTGCCCAGCCTTTCTGCCAGCAGTCTACCGACTGTGGATTTGCCGCATCCGGGCATACCGATGAGAACGATGTTCTCCATTTGCCGCCGCAGGGAGGTGTGAATGGGCAGGATCTTTTCGTCGGAAATGGACGAACCGGTGAACCATTCGGCGCTTTCCTTTGCCTGCGCCACCAGCATCAGCAGACCGTTCATGGTCACGAGGCCCTTGTTCTGTGCATCCAGAAGGATCTGCGTGCGGGCAGGATTGTAGATTACATCCAGAACGCCTTCCAGGCGGGGGAACAGTTCCAGATCAACGGGGGAAACGCCGACCTTCGGATACATTCCCACAGGCGTTGCGTTGACGATCAGTGCGGCATCCGCGTGAAGATGCAGATTATTGTAGCAATTCGATCCGTTTCTGGAAATGACGACCACTTCCGCGCCCAGCTCTTCCAGCACGGCAACGGCCGTATTGGATGCTCCGCCGGAGCCGAGAACCAAAGCTTTCTTACCGGCAACGTCCAGTCCGCTGGTACGGACCATGGTCAGGAAACCGAAATAGTCCGTATTATGACCGATCAGTTTGCCATCCCGGCGGATGATGGTGTTCACTGCCCCCAGACGCTTCGCCCGGGGAGACAGTTCATCCAGGAAGGAAATGACGTCCTTTTTATAGGGGACGGTTACATTCAGACCCTGAAAATCACCGTTTCGCAGGAAATCTTCCAGTTCCTCCGGCTCTTTTTCGAAAAGCTCATAGGAATAGTCCGCCAGCCGGGTGTGGATCTGAGGGGAGTAACTGTGGCCCAGCTTCCGCCCGAGCAGTCCGCACTTCATCACACGACCTCGCAGTAGCTGCCCAGATACTTGAATTCCTCGCACAGCTCGTCCAGTTCGCACATCAGCTGGATGAATTCTTCGGAATAGATGGAAGTTTCCAGGTCGAAATAGAACATGAATTCAAAGTCCCGGTCGGGAATGGGACGGGATTCCAGCTTGGTGACATTGATGCCCAGAGTGTAAAGGCGAGCCAGGACCTTATACAGGGAACCGGGACGATGGGGCAGGACCATCATGATGCTGGTCTTGTCGGAACCGGGGTAAATCTCCATGTTCTTGCTGATGCAGATAAAGCGGGTCCGGTTATTTCCCTTGTCCTGAATGGAGGCTGCCAGGGTATTCAGACTGTACAGTTCGGCGCAGCTGCGGCTGCTGAGGGCAGCCACATCCGTGCGGCCGGACTTGGAGACCATCTCTGCGGCCACGGCGGTATTTTCAACGGGGATAACCTTCACACCGGGCATGGTCTTCAGAAACTCGGAGCACTGGTTGATGGCCTGCTCATGGGAGAAGATCTCCTTGATGCCGTCCTTGGTGGCACCGGGGTTGGCCAGCAGATTGTGATCCACCTTCAGGCGGAATGTGCGCACAATGGAGAAATTGTGCTTGATCATCAGATCATAGACCTTCTTGACAGAACCTGCCGTGGAGTTTTCCAGGGGCAGGATGCCGTACTGGCAGAGACCCTTTTCAATGGCGCCGAACACACCTTCGAAGTTCTTGAAGTACATGATGAAAGGGGATTTGAACATTTTCTCGCAGGCGATCTGGGAATATGCGCCCTCCACACCCTGGCAGGCCACCATGGGGGCCTGGGGGAACAGCCTGGGAGTCTTTTCAATCGCCTCGGTGATCTCGTGGTACAGAGGTGTCAGCGTGTCAGAGCGCTTGGACTGGTAGCTGCGGCTCAGTTCGAAAAGCATGGAGTACAGCACACGGGTGTAGTTGGCCATTTCGGGGCCAGCCTTTTCGGCTACATCCTGCAGCTTTTCCCGTTCACGCACGGGCATCAGGATGGGCAGATTGTTTTCCTTCTTGTAGTCGGCGATCTGAGCGGCAACGTCCATACGCTGTCCGAAGAGCTTTACCAGCTGGTCATCGATCTGGTCGATTTGTCCGCGAAGTTCGTTGAGATCCATGTTAATTCTTCCTCCTGTTGGTCTGGGTGTTGCCCAGAATCATGTCATAAATTGCGATAGCCGCGGCGGCTTCCATGACCGGTACGGCCCGGGGAACGATGCAGGGGTCGTGGCGGCCCTTGATTTCAAGAGTTTGTTCTTCCATGCGGGAGAGGGAAACGCTTTTCTGAGGGCAGGAGATGGAGGGAGTCGCCTTTATGGCGGCGGTAAAGATCTCCGGCATACCGTTGGTAATGCCGCCCTGAATACCACCTGCATTATTGGTCTGGGTGACGATTTTTCCGTCCAGAATGGTAAAGTCATCGTTACTCTGGCTGCCGGGAAGGCAGGCACAGTCGAAACCGATGCCGAATTCCACACCCTTGACAGCCGGAATACCATAGACAATCTGGGCAATCCGGCTTTCCACACCGCCGAACATGGGTTCACCGATACCGGCCGGAAGGCCGGTGACTGCGCACTCAATGATACCGCCCACGCTGTCACCGGCGGATCTTACCTGTGCGATGCAATCGCGCATGGCTGCGCCGGCTTCCGGATCCAGAACAGGGAAATCGGAATGGATGGATTCAAGTTCCGGATCGATTGGGTCAAAGTAGGTGTCACCGCATTCACCGATGGCAAGGATATGGGCGCCGATGCAGATGCCCATCTCTTCCAGCCACTGCTTGCAAAGGCCTCCAGCGATGCACAGGGGAGCGGTCAGTCTGCCGGAGAAATGTCCGCCTCCGGCAGCATCCTGGAAACCGCCGTATTTGATATTTGCGGTGTAGTCCGCATGGCCGGGGCGGGGGCAGTCGAGGAGATTCCTGTAGTCTCCGGAGCGGGTATTTTTGTTGTGAATGACTGCGGCGATGGGAGCACCGCAGGTATAGCCGTCGAGAATTCCGGCCAGAAATTCCGGCCGGTCCTCTTCCCGGCGGGGGGTGGACCAGTCATTTTGACCCGGTGCCCGGCGGTTCAGAAAAATCTGAAGTTTCTCCGTATCAACGGGAAGCCCTGCCGGAATACCGTCCAGGGTCATACCGATGCCGGCGCCGTGGGACTGACCGAAAATGGAGAGTTTTAAGTTTTCACCGTAGGTACTGCTCATAATTACCTCCTAACCGGCGATATTCGTCCCAGAATTTGGGATAGGACTTCTGCACTGCTTCCGCACCCAGGATGGTAACCGGACCGCTGCAGACGGTGGCGGCAATGGCGGCGGACATGGCGATGCGGTGATCGTTCTGGGCATGTACAGTGCCGCCGGTATATCCGGTGCCCCAGACGGTCAGGGTATCTTCCGTTGCTTCCGCCTTGCCCCCCAGAGCCTCAATCATGGCGATGGTGGATGCCACACGGTCGGATTCCTTGATGCGCAGTCTCTGAATGTTGTGGAAGGCTGCGCCGGACTTTGCACCGGCAGTGATGGCAAGAATAGGGACCAGATCGGGGATGTCTGCGGCATCCACGGTGGTGAACTGTTTCAGCAGCGGCAGGATCCGCGCTGCTGCCCGGTCTCCCTGTGGTGACTCCGGATTCAGATTCTCCACTTCAATGTCATTTCCCAGTGCTTTGGCAGCCAGAAAAAATGCGCCGTTGCTCCAGTCACCTTCCACCTGGATGGCGCCGGGGGAGTGGTATTTTGGAGCGCAGAACAGTTCCATGGCCCTGCGGGTCATGTCAATGTAAGGAGCGGATTCGATTTTGCCTGTGACCTCCAGGTGGCTTTTCCCCGGGATCAGAGACTGGGCGAAAAGAAGTCCTGTGATAAACTGGCTGGAAACGCTGCCGCTGATGGAATAAGCACCGCTTTTCAGTTTGCCCTGACAGCGGATGGTATCCGGAGAGGGACGGGTCAGGGTACAACCCATCCGCTCCATCTCCTCCCACAGAGGGGACAGAGGGCGCTGAGGCAGTCTTCCTTCCATGCGGAAGGTGGCGTTTACACCAAGTGCGCCGGCGATGGGCAGCATAAAGCGCAGGGTAGAGCCGCTTTCGCAGCAGTTCAGCGTGGCAGATACAGGAACTTTTCGGATGGGTTCCGCGCGGTAGCCGGTTTCAGTTCTTGTGATCACGGCTCCCAGTGCGTTCAGGCAGTCAGCGGTAGCTTCGATATCCCGGTTGGTGTCGGGACAGTGGAGCTGCGTGGGTGCATCTGCAAAGGCGGCACAGATCAGAAGCCTGTGCGCCTGGGATTTGGAAGGGATGGCGGTTACGGTGCCGCTGAGCCTTCCGGGGGTTATTGTGATGTCCATATCAAAGACCTGCCTTGATAAAGGATTGGATTTCGCTGACGGGGGTGGGAGCGATGCGGCAGAAGCCGACACGCTCGGGGATGATGAGATTCACGGTGCCGCCGCTGCGTTTTTTGTCCGACAGGGCGGAACGGTAAAGGTCTTCGGCGCTGTAATCACAGCTCATGGGAAGACCGAATGTTTCAAGAACCTCGAGAACCGTATTTCGGGTTTCTTCGCTGCAGATTCCGCAGACAGCTGCGGCACGGGTGACGATGGCCGTGCCGATGGCCACAGCACTGCCGTGGGATATTCCGAAATGGGACTGTGCCTCGATACCGTGACCGACGGTGTGTCCCAGATTCAGGCGCATTCTGGCACCGGTGTCGAATTCATCCTCGGCGACCACATCCCGTTTCAATTCCACACAGCGGGTAATAACTGCTTCCCGGTCAAATTCCATTCCGCGGGTCCGAAGATGCTCAAACAGGTCAGGATCGTAGAGAATTCCATATTTGATGACCTCGGCGCAGCCGTCCCGGAAAATATCCGGGGGCAGGGTGTTGAGGGTATCAATGTCGCACAGTACCAGGCTTGGCTGATAGAATGCGCCGCAGAGGTTTTTGCCCGCGGGAAGATCAATGGCTGTCTTGCCGCCGACGGAGGAATCCACCGCAGCAAGCAAAGTTGTGGGCACCTGAATGAACCGGATTCCCCGAAGATAAGTGGCGGCGGCGAATCCCGCAAGATCTCCGACGACACCGCCGCCCAGGGCGATGATCAAATCGCTTCGGGTCAGCTGGTTTTCTGCCAGAAAGTTGACGAGCTGCAGATAGGTCTCACCGCTTTTGCTGGCTTCGCCGGCAGGAAATACAAAGCTGACGGTTTCAAAGCCTGCGCCGTTCATACTCTTTTCGGCAACGCCGCCGTAAAGAGGCCACACATTGGTTTCACTGATAATGGCAGCCTTTTTGGCTTTCGTCAGCTTCCGTGCCGCTTCGCCAAGACCCGGAAGCAGACCGGAGCCGATCTGAACTTCATAATTTCTGGACGCGGTTACGGGAACGGTTCTCATCCGTCCACCTCTTCCTTGCGGCGCTTGCCTTCTTCCAGCAGCGCGGTGAGCGTGTCCATGTCTTTCCGGGCAATGGCATCCCGGTAAGCGCTCAGACTGTCGATGTAGAAATCCAGTTCGGAGAGGACGTTGTCCCTGTTTTCCATAAACAGTTCTGCCCACATGGGGGCATTCAGCCAGGCAACTCTGGTCAGATCCTTATAGCTGCCGGCAGAGAAACCTTTGTGATTCAGTGCAGTGGGGGACTTGATGAAGGCATTGCTGAGAATGTGAGGCATCTGAGAGGTAAAGGCGATCATCTTGTCATGGTCTTCCGCGGTAGTGACCGAGAAGGAGCCGAACTCACAGGGAGCCAGTGCGTTCTTGCAGCGCTCCAGCAGATCCATATCGTCGAATCGGGGCGGCACCAGCACCATGGGCTGCCCCTGATAGAGGGTGGCCCTGCTGTATTTGAAGCCGGAGAACTGGGAGCCTGCCATGGGATGGCCGCCCACGAAGGTAAAGCCATGTGCTTCCGCCAGGGGGAAACAACGCTCACAGATCTCCCGCTTGATGCCGCAGCAATCGATGACGAGGGCATCCTTCGATATCAGATGGGCATTCCGCTCCAGCCATGCGGCGCTGCCGCCGGGGTAGATGGCGAGCAAAATCAGATCGCACTGGGGGATGGTTTCTTCGTTCAGTTTGCCGTGAACGGCACCGGCCAGCATGGCAAACGAGAGCATACTCTCGTTTCGCTGAATGGCATAAACGGTGTGGCCGGCAATGGCATATGCCCGGGCCAGGCTGCCGCCGATGAGACCCAGACCCAGGATGCCGACGGTCATAAGATGGCCTCCCGCACGCGGCGGATGCGGCGGTTCAGATCGTCAAACTGCGCGGGAGTCAGGGACTGAGCGCCGTCGCACAGGGCGCAGGCGGGATTGTTGTGGACTTCCACCATGATGCCGTCGGCACCGGCAGCGGTGGCGGCAACTGCCATGGAGGGGATCAGCTTGATCTTGCCGGTGGCGTGGCTGGGGTCAATGACCACGGGCAGATGGCTCAGTTCATGCAGGGCGGGAACAGCGGACAGATCCAGGGTGTTTCTGGTGTAGGTCTCGAAAGTACGGATGCCGCGCTCGCAGAGGATAACGTTCTCGTTACCCTCGCTCATGATGTACTCCGCGCTCATCAGAAGCTCCTGGAAGGTATTGGCCAGGCCGCGCTTGAGCAGAACGGGGGTCTTGGATTTGCCGATTTCTTTCAGAAGATCGAAATTCTGCATGTTTCTGGCACCGATCTGAATGATGTCCACATCCGCAAACAGGTCCAGATCGTTGATGTTCATCAGTTCCGTGATAATGGGAAGACCGGTTGCTTTCTTGGCCTTCAGCAGCAGCTTGATGCCCTCGCCCTTCATACCCTGGAAGGCATAGGGGGAGGTGCGGGGCTTGAATGCGCCGCCGCGGAGGATTTCCGCACCGGATTCCTTAACGGCAGTGGCGACCTCAATGATCTGCTCTTCAGACTCGACGGAGCAGGGACCTGCGATAACGGCGAAATAGCCGCCGCCGATCCTGACGTTGCCTACTTCAATGATGGTGTCTTTGGGATGGAATTTCCGGTTGGCCTGCTTGAAGGGTTCGGAAACCCGTTTGACGGTCTCCACGATCTCAAGGCTCTTCAGCAGCTCCATATCCACCCGGCTGGTGTCGCCGATGAGGCCTAGGATGGTGATTTCCTGACCTTCGGATACATGGACGTCCAGATTCATTCTCTTGAGCCAGTCGATCAGGTGCTGGGTCTGGTCGGGGGTGGTACCATGCTTCAATACTGCGATCATACGATCATCTCCTAACAAAAATAGCGCTGCACCGAGGCGATCTCGTTGCAGCGCTTGAAAATACCTTTTAAGCTCCTGTAAATTTACTGCAGCACAAATCGCTATTACTTTTTACGGGTAAAAAAGTAATAGTAGCTAAAGTAAAACTTTGCAGCAGTGTTGACCATAAGAAAGGCCTCCCGGTACAGTAGCTGTGGACATTGTACCACGGTACGCGGAAAAATGCAAGAGGGAATCGGGCTGAATGCGATATAATTTATCAGTTTCTGTCTGTCTCTTGCAAAATTCGACTATTTGGCATCATACCCGCTTTATTGGACCGAATCTATGTTAGGATATCCAAAAACAGGAGGTATCACCATGGATTATCTGAAGGAACTGAACAAGGATCAATACGAAGCGGCGACGACCACGGAGGGGTTCATCCGGGTGGTTGCAGGCGCCGGTTCCGGAAAGACCAAGACTCTGACAGCGCGGTTTATGTATCTGGTGGAGGCTCTGGGGATTTCCACCGCCAATATTCTATGCGTAACCTTCACCAACAAGGCTGCTGCGGAGATGAAAAAGCGTATCCGCCGACAGCTTCCGGATCAGGATCTGGGCCGGATCACCACATTCCATGGCTTCTGCGTGGGTCTGCTGAAAGAGGACTGTCATGTGGTGCAGTATCCAACTACCTTCATCGTCCTGGACGAAGAGGACAAGGAAGCCATGCTGCGCACGGTCTTCGAGGATCTGGGGATCACGGGCAGGGATATGACCATCAAGGACGCGGTGGATTATATCGGCTGGCGCAAGGGCGGCAGGGGATATGTGAAAACCCTCATCGATCCCAACATCGACCATATTCTGAGCCTTGTGGAATCCGCCGGTACCCTGAAGGACAAAGTCATGTACCGCTATTTCTATGAGCAGCGCAAATGCTACGGACTGGATTTTGACGATCTGGTATACTTCACGCTGTACATCCTGGAGCACGACAAATCCACCCGGGAAAAGTGGCAGCAGCGGCTGGAGTATGTCATGGTGGACGAGTTTCAGGACATCGACAAGGATCAGTATGCGCTGGCGGACATACTGTCCGGCTATCATAAAAATCTTTTCGTGGTGGGAGATCCGGATCAGACCATCTATACCTGGCGGGGGGCGGATGTGAAATTTATCCTGGAATTTGACAGCCGTCATGAAAATGTCAAAACCATCTATCTCAATACAAATTACCGCAGTGTTCCTCAGATCCTCTCTGCCTCCAATGCGCTCATCGACAAGAACCGGGAAAGACTGAAAAAGCAGCTGACACCCGTCCGGCCGGATGCCCGTAAGCCGCTGTATTGCCATGCCCGCACCTCCCAGCTGGAAGCGGACTGGATGACGGCCCAGATGCGCGCCATGCACGAAGCGGGACGTGCCTATTCGGATATGGGGGTGCTGTACCGGGCGCATTATGTCTCCCGGGCCGTGGAAGAATCGCTGATTCGCAATAAGATCCCCTACGTCCTCTATTCCGGTGTGGAATTTTACAAGCGTAAAGAGATCAAGGATATCCTTTGCTATCTGCGCATGGTTTATTCCGGTGATGATGTCAGCTTTCTTCGCACTGTCAATGAACCCCGCCGGGGTGTGGGCCGGACGCGGATCCGGGCGCTGAAGGAATACGCGGAGCTGAACCGCTGTAATCTGTATGAAGCGTTGCTCATAAATCTGGAGACGGACTTGTTCCGCAGAAGCCGTGCCCGGGAATACGTCCGGCTGATCGAAAAATACCGGGCTGTATTCGACGGGATGGATCTGACGGATCTGCTCAGCGGCGTTCTCAGCGAAAGCGGCTATGAGCAGATGCTGCGTTCCTCCGGAGAAGAGGACCGCCTGGACAACCTGGCGGAACTGAAACAGGCCATCTATGATTTTGAGCGCAAGGCAGGGGAGGAGGTAAGCCTCGGCAACTACCTGGACCATGCGGCTCTGTTTACAAACATGGACCAGACCGAACGGGCACAGGCGGTGAAGCTGATGACTGTCCACGCGGCCAAGGGTCTGGAATTCCCGGTGGTGTTTCTGTGTGGTCTGTCCGAGGGGATTTTTCCCGGCAAGCGGGCCAACACCCGGGAGAAACTGGAAGAGGAGCGCCGCCTGGCCTATGTTGCCTTCACCCGGGCCAGAGACAAACTGTTTCTGTCCGATGCGGCCGGAGTGAATTACGACGGTTCTTTCCGCTATCCCAGCCGGTTCCTGTTCAATGCGGAAAAGCAGAATCTGGACTATGTGACGGAGCTGGATCCGGATCTGGTGGAGGATGCCATGGAGCACATCCGCAAGACCGAAGCTATGGAATCGCCGTCTCAAAAGCAGGATGCGGCAGTGGGAAAACGGGTCTGTCATCCGGTATTCGGAGAAGGAACTGTGATCGGAATCCCAAGAGGCCAGGAGGGTTATATCATCCAGTTCGACAAAATGGTGACGCCCAGAACCTTCGGTCCTTCGGTAAAGCTGATATTCCTGTAAACCGCAGTCTTGCTGCTGCAATTTGAACATATTAATTCTTGTCAGCGGCTGACAGTCTTTTGCACATAGACAGTTGATTTTCTCAGCGGGAAATGATAATATGATGCATATTATTTCCGGTGAGGCGGTGTATAACATGGGCTTTGGATTTGACTTTGGATTCGGATTATTCCAGATTCTCTTTTTCCTGATGTTCTTCCTGGTTTTCGGCATGTTTATCGTGACGTTCATCAAAGGCATCGGCCAGTGGAACAAAAACAATCATTCCCCGAAGCTGACAGTGCCGGTCACGGTAGTGGCCAAGCGTACCAATTTCAGCCGCCATACCCATGCCGGCGAGCATCACCACTCCACCACCTCCACCAGCTACTATGTGACTTTCCAGGTGGAAAGCGGAGACCGTATGGAGCTTCATGTGAACGGCTCCCAGTATGGCCTGATCGTGGAAGGGGACCGGGGAATGCTTACCTTCCAGGGCACCCGTTTCCTGGATTTCAAGAGACAGTTTTGAATGAAAGTTGGCGATTTTGATGAATAAGATCTACATTCCTGAGGGGTATAAGCCCATACTGGACGAGTACGATACCCAGCGGGCCATTGCCTACATCAAAAAGACGTTTCAGGATGAATTCTCCAATGCGCTGAATCTGAAGCGTGTTTCCGCGCCTCTGTTCGTCACGGAGGATTCCGGTCTGAACGACAATCTGAATGGTTATGAACGGCCCGTGGATTTCGACATTCCCGCCGTGGGCAAGCACGCGCAGGTGGTACATTCTCTGGCGAAGTGGAAGCGTCTGGCGCTGAAGCGCTACAATTTCGGCATTGGCGGCGGTCTTTACACGGATATGAACGCCATTCGCCGGGATGAGGACCTGGATAATATCCATTCCATCTATGTGGACCAGTGGGACTGGGAGAAGATCATCACCCGGGAAAACCGGAATTCTGAATATCTGAAACTGATCGTCCGGGCCATCGTCCGGGCTATCTGCGATACCAACGACCGGCTCCACGTCCGTTTTCCGCAGCTGCATGTGGAACTGAAACGGGAGGTTTCCTTCATAACTTCTCAGGCGCTGGAGGATATGTATCCCGACCTGAAGACCGGCTCCGAACGTGAGAAGGCATATGTAAAGGATCATCATACCGCCTGCATCATGCAGATCGGCGACAAGCTCCGCTCCGGCAGACCCCATGACGGCCGTGCGCCGGACTATGACGACTGGCGTCTCAACTGCGACATTTTCTTCTGGGACGAGGTCCTTGGCCGTCCGCTGGAGATCTCCTCCATGGGTATCCGTGTGGATGCGGCATCGCTGGAGCGTCAGCTTCGGATCTCCGGCTGCGATGACCGGCGGGAGCTTCCTTTCCACAAAATGCTCCTTAATGACGAACTGCCGCTGACCATCGGTGGCGGTATCGGACAGAGCCGTCTGAGTATGCTGATGATGGGCTGCGCCCACATTGGAGAGGTCCAGTCCAGCGTCTGGGACCAGCAGACGATGGATGCCTGCGAAAAGGCCGGCATCAGACTCCTTTGAGATCACTGTAAAAGTCCCGGGAAACCGGGACTTTTCTCCTGAACCGACTGGAATAATATGGATGTACACAATCCGACGGAATTTGTGCAAAAACCAATAAATGGTGCAAAAACATCTTGAAAATGTATCGGAATCTCCATTATAATACCAGTAAGTAAAAATGGGAGGTGTTGGCATTGAACGATGTGATCTATGATAAGCTCTGCGCAATGGAAACGACGCCCCAATCTATGGAAGATACCGTGCGGTTCATTTCCGACAGACTGCGTGTCTTTCTGCATCCCAATGAACAGGTACTGGTCTGTTATCCCAATTCCGGGCCCTACAGCTTCGGCGCGATATTGGAGCGCGCCATCCGTGCCTGTGACTGTATGCCCGTTTTCTGGGGGCCTGATTACCGGTGGAAAACACTGCTGCGTCAGGCATTCACCATGTATGCCACCACCATTTTCGGTCCTCCGCTGGTGGTTTTGGGACTGATGAAAATGGCAAAGGCTACCAATACACCGCTGTATGCCCACAATGTGCTGCTGGGTGGCTATCCCTATGCCAGCTGGATGGTGGAGGGGATCAAGAAGGGCCTGGACTGCAATATCTGGGGCTGCTATTCTGTCGGTCCCGGTCCGGTGGTAGCGGGTTTTACCTGCAATCGGGAGGCCGGAATCCATCTGCGGGAAGATTTGTTCGACGTGGTCATTCTCGACGACGACGGCAATCCGCTGCCCGATCCCCAGCGGGGCCATCTGGTTCTGACCTACAGGAAGGATCCACAGTTGGTATATGACACGGAGGAATCTGCCAGACTTCTGCATCAGCCCTGTTCCTGCGGCAGCGATGCGCCCCGGATCATCGAGACGCTCTATGTGGGCAAGGATGATCCCACGAAGAAGATTCTGGAGGAACGTTTTCTGGCCTGGTCCAGCATTCTCGACTACCGGGTGGAGAAAACGCCCTGCGGCATTGCTCTGGAGCTGGTGGTGTTTCCCGGTGAGCCTCTGCCGGAAATTCCCAATTGCGCCAAGCTGACTATCCGTCCATGGGATCCGGAAACAGATGTACCCTTCTGTATGGATAATCTGAAGAAATTGGCGGAAAAAGATTGGCAAAATTGTTGACAATTTCGCTTCTTTCCTGTAGAATACAGAGGATATGCAAAAGCAGTGCGGAAACCAAGCGGCGGGAAGGTCCATAGCGAGAGGGAAGCGGTGAAAGCCCTCGGCCGGAATGCAGCAAGCCATTTCCAAGCGGCCCGGGATGACCGGGACGGGTGCTCCCGTTACAGAGCGTCTAAGATGTCCCCCTTCCGGGGATAATTAGGGTGGTACCGCGTATTTTCACGCCCCTATCTTTTGGTAGGGGCGTTATATTTTTTATGCCGGACTTATCTTTTGTCTGCCGCATCAAAAAATATTGTAATTCATTCATGTTGTAATTTATTTTGGAGGTAATTCCTATGAATCCCAAGCCTTACGGCGTAAATGAGCTGCGCGAGATGTTCCTGAGCTTCTTTGAGTCCAAGAACCATCTGCGTCTGCCCAGCTTTTCCCTGATTCCCCAGAATGATGCATCTCTGCTGCTGATCAACTCCGGCATGGCCCCCATGAAGCCCTATTTCAAGGGTGAGGTGGAGCCTCCCCGCCGCCGTGTCTGCACCTGCCAGAAGTGCATCCGTACCGGTGACATTGAGAACATCGGTAAGACCGCCCGCCACGGCACCTACTTTGAGATGCTGGGCAACTTCTCCTTCGGTGATTACTTCAAGCACGAGGCAATTTCCTGGTGCTGGGAGTTCCTGACCGAAGTCGTCGGCCTGGATAAGGACCGTCTGTATCCTTCCATCTATGAGAACGACGACGAGGCTTTCGAGATCTGGAACAAGGAGATCGGCATTCCTGCTGACCGCATCTTCCGTTTCGGCAAGTCCGACAACTTCTGGGAGCATGGCTCCGGTCCCTGCGGTCCCTGCTCCGAGGTTTACTACGACCGCGGTGAGAAGTACGGCTGTGGCAAGCCTGGCTGCACCGTCGGCTGCGACTGCGACCGCTACATGGAAGTCTGGAACAACGTCTTCTCCCAGTTTGACAACGATGGTCACGGCAACTACACTGAACTGGTGCAGAAGAACATCGATACCGGCATGGGCCTGGAGCGTCTGGCTGTTGTCTGCCAGGATGTAAACTCCCTGTTCGATGTTGATACCGTCATGAACATCACCAACCATGTTACCGCCATCACCGGTGCTGCCTATGGTCAGAGTTATAAGACCGACGTCTCTTTGCGCGTCATTACTGACCACATCCGCGCTTCCACCTTCATGATCGCTGACGGCGTTCTGCCCTCCAACGAGGGCCGCGGCTATGTTCTGCGCCGTCTGCTGCGCCGTGCTGCCCGTCATGGCAAGCTGCTGGGTGTCAACAAGCCCTTCCTGTTTGAGGTTGTCGGCACCGTTATCAAGGAGAACGAGACCCACTATGGCTACCTGCGTGAGCGCGCTGAGTATATCACCCGCATCGTCAAGATCGAGGAAGAGAACTTTGCCCGCACCATTGATACCGGTATGACTATCTTCAATACCAAGATGGCTGAGCATAAAGCCAAGGGTGAGACTGTCTTCTCCGGTGAGGATGCATTCCTGCTGGCTGATACCTATGGTTTCCCTGTGGACCTGACCGTGGAAATGGTTGAGGACGAGGGTATGACTCTGGATATGGACAAGTTCACTGAGTGCCGTGAAGAGCAGCGTGTCCGCGCCCGCGAGGCCCGCAAGGCTCTGGGCGACCTGGGCTGGGCAGGTGTTGACCTGGGCAAGGAGATCCCTGAGACCCAGTTCCTGGGTTACGACAGCCTGAATGCCAATGGCAAGATCCTGGCCATCGTCGCTGACGATGAGACTCAGGAGACCATCGGTGAAGGCGCCGAGGCCATCCTGGTCCTGGACCAGACCACCATGTATGCTGAGATGGGCGGCCAGGTTGCCGACCACGGCGTGATTTGCTGCGCTGACGGCGCATTTACCGTCAACAACGTCCAGAAGAACAAGGGCGGCAAGTACCTGCACTATGGTAAGGTCACTTCCGGTGTTCTGTCCGTTGGCGATGCTGTCAGCATCAGTGTGGATGCTGAGCGCCGCAAGGCCATCATGCGTGCCCACTCTGCGACCCACCTGCTGCAGAAGGCTCTGCAGGAGGTTCTGGGCGACCATGTCCATCAGGCAGGTTCTCTGGTTGAACCCGATCATCTGCGCTTTGACTTCACCCATTACTCTGCCATGACCGCTGAAGAGATCGCCAGGGTCAATGCCATCGTTCAGGAGGCTGTCCTGGAGGGTTACACCATCGATACCCGCGAGATGTCCATCGACGAGGCCAAGGCCATGGGTGCTATGGCTCTGTTCAGCGAAAAGTACGGTGATACCGTCCGCGTTGTCAACATGGGCGGCTACTCCGTCGAGCTGTGCGGCGGCACCCATCTGAACAACACTGCCAAGATCGGTTCCTTCCAGGTTGACGGCGAAGGCTCCGTTGCTTCCGGTGTGCGCCGTATCGAGGCCATCACCGGCAAGGCAGTTATGGCCAAGCTGGAAAACACTCAGGATATGCTGGCTGAAGCTGCTTCCAAGCTGAAGACCAAGCCTGCGGATCTGGCAAACCGTGTCCAGGCTCAGATCGATGAGATCAAGGAGCTGAAGAAGACCATCGAGCAGTTCAAAGCCAAGGAAGCTGCCGGTGCTGTTGACCAGATGCTCTTCGGTGCCAAGGATATTTCCGGTCTGAAGGTTCTGACCGCTTCCGTTCCCGGCGCTGATGCCGGTAAGCTGCGTCAGATCGGCGACACCCTGCGTGACAAGGCATCCAATGTGGTTGCCGTTCTGTCTTCCGTCAACGGTGATAAGATCTCCTTCCTGGCTGTCTGCGGCAAGGATGCCGTCAAGGCTGGCATCAAGGCAGGCGAGCTGGTGAAGATGGTCTGTACCACTTGCGGCGGCTCCGGCGGCGGCAAGCCTGATTCCGCCATGGGCGGCGGCAAGGACGCTTCCAAGATCGACGAGGCTCTGGCCAAGGTCACTGAGTTCGTTGCTTCCAAGTTGGGTTAATTTAATTGTTGTTGGGCGCCGCTGTGCGGCGCCCAATTCTTATGGAAAGGGGCTGTGGCGATGCGCAAATTGATGTGGTTTACAATTGGCTTCGGTGCAGCCTGCGGCATCTGCGCGTGGCTGTGGGAGATTGGGTGGCTTGCATGGATTGCCGGGGGAGTGGCTGCGCTGTCCGGATGTCTGATGATACCCGGCAGGAGGGTTCCGGCGTTCAGACGCATATCTGCTCTGCTGTTGGGAGCTGCGGCAGGACTGCTGTGGTTCCAGGGATATTCGTCATATTATCTTTCCCATGCAAATGCGCTGGACGGACAGATTGTCGAAGTGACTGCTTGCTGCAGTGATTATGGTTATGCCACAGAATACGGCACTGCCGTGGATACGGTGGTATATCTGGAGGGGAATGTATATCTGACCCGGCTTTATTTCAACGGTGAGATTTCCTTCGAGCCAGGAGATTATATCCGGGGAACCTTTCGTTTTCAGGTCACGACTCCCGGCGGAGCGGAGAACGCCACCCATCATCAGGGAAAAGGAATCTTCCTGCTGGGTTTTCAGAGTGATGATGCGCAGCTGGCAAAGGGTGAGGAACTTCCGTGGTATCTGTATCCGGCTGTGCTTCGCAGACAGCTGATTTCCATCATCAACGATTGTTTTCCGGAAGATGCTGCCTCCTTCGCCCGGGCGCTGCTGCTGGGTGAGCGGAGCGGTATCAGCTACGAGACGAACACATCCTTCAAAATTACAGGAATCATGCACATTATTGCGGTATCCGGCCTGCATGTGTCGATCCTCTTCGGCTTTGTTCACACGATATGCTTTAGGCGCCGGGTTCCCACCGCGATTCTGGGCATCTTTTCTCTGATCCTGTTTGCTGCGGCGGCTGGCTTTACACCGTCTGTTACCCGCGCGTGCATCATGCAGATACTGATGCTGATCGCGATGCTCTTTGACCGGGAGTATGATGCACCGACAGAACTGGCCTTTTCCGCTCTGGCCATGATGCTTGTCAATCCGCTGGTGATTACGTCTGTCAGTTTTCAGCTGTCTGTCGGCTGCATGGCAGGCATCTTTGTGTTCCATGAAAAGATCCACAGCTGGATAACTGCTAAACTGGGGTGCGGTAAAGATCAGCGCTTTGTCCGCATCAAGCGCTGGTTTTCCGGTTCTGTTTCGGTGACATTAAGCGCCATGACGCTGACCACACCGCTGGTAGCGCACTATTTCGGCACAGTCAGCCTGACCGGTGTACTGACGAATCTTCTGACCCTCTGGGCGGTGAACTTTATTTTCTATGGCATCATTCTCGTCTGCATTGCCGGATCTGTGCTGCCGGCAGCCGGAGCGCTTCTTGCACATCTGGTCACGTGGCTGATCCGTTATGTTCTGATCGTTGCCGGCGTCCTTTCAAAATTTCCGCTGGCTGCGGTGTATACCAGAAGCATTTATATCGTTTTCTGGCTGATTTTCATATATGTGCTTATGGCAGTGTTTCTTTTCAGCAGAAACCGCCGTACCGGTATGCTGATATGCTGCGGGGTGATTGGGTTATGCTTCGCACTGGCCGCTTCCTGGATCGAGCCTCTGACGGACGGATGCCGTATGACGGTTCTGGATGTGGGGCAGGGGCAGAGCATCATCCTCCAGAGTGAGGGGAAAACATATCTTGTTGACTGCGGCGGCAGTTACGATGAGGATGCCGCAGACGCTGCGGCAGAAACACTGATGAGCCAGGGAATCTTCCGCCTGGACGGCATTATCCTGACCCATTACGACCGGGACCATTCCGGCGGTCTGCCGTACCTGTTGACCCGAATCCCGGCGGACGCGCTTCTGATGCCTGATGCGTCGGATGAAAAAGGCATCGGCGCTCAGCTGGCATCTATGATCGATGGCAGTGTCATTTATGTCTCGGATACGCTGGCACTGACCTATGGAGACACTGAACTGACGGTTTTTGGTCCCGCCGTAACCAATTCCGGCAATGAAAGCAGCCTGGCTGTCTTGTTCCAAGCGGAAAAATGTGATATACTGATTACCGGCGACCGCAGTGAATTCGGAGAACGAATGCTGATGCGTCAGACTGGTCTGCCCCGGCTGGAGGTTCTGGTCGCAGGGCATCACGGCGCCAAGAGTTCCACCAGTATGGAACTGCTGGAGGTGACAAAACCTGCCATTGTGGCGATTTCCGTGGGAGAGAATTACTACGGACATCCGTCCCAGGAGCTTTTAGCCCGCCTTGCGGCATACGGCTGTCTTGTATACCGGACGGATTACGACGGAAATCTGATTTTCAGGAGGTGAAACCATGGCAAAAAAAACTGCTCAGAATGATGCATTTCAGGAATTGAAAGCTGCCATCCGCAGCAAAGACCTGGGAAGGCTCTATATTTTCCATGGTGAGGAGACCTTCCTGATGGACCATTACTTCGGCCAGATGAAGAAGATCCTGCTGGATGATCTGACAGAGTCGTTTAATTTCCACAAGCTGAATAATGAGACCTTTGATCTTCAGACTTTTGGCGACAGTGTCGAGAATATGCCCATGATGGCAGAGCACACGCTGGTCCATGTGGATGAGATCGACCTGTTCAAACTGCCGGAAGGGGAGCGCAGCAAGATGGCGGAGCTGCTGTCGGATATTCCGGAATGGTGTACGGTGGTATTTACCTATGAGACCGTTTCCTGGAAGCCGGACAAGCGGCTGAAGAAACTCTGGGAGGCCATCGATAATAATGCTTCCATTGTGGAGTTTGCCAAGCAGGGACAGCGGGAACTGATTTCCTGGGTAAGCCGGCATTTTGCTGCACGCGGAAAGCGGATCTCCAATGAGCTGTGCGCTTACCTTATCGATATCACCGGCGGTACCATGACCGCTCTGAACGGAGAGATCAGTAAGATTGCAGCCTTCTCCGGTGCGGATGAAATCAAAAGATCCGACATCGATGCGGTTACCGAACCTGTGATGGATGCGGTGGTATTTCAGATGACGGATCTGATGGGCGAGGGTAAATACGGTCCCGCGCTTGTGAAATTGCAGACGCTTCTGAAGATGCAGCAGGAACCGCTGGCGATCCTGGGTGCGGTGGGAGGCCATTTCCGCCGCCTGAGCACCGCCAGAACGCTGCTGGACAACGGCAAGGGATCCGGTGAATTGATGAAGCTCTGCGGCATTGCGGACTATCCCGCCCGAAAGTCCATGGATGCCGCCCGACGTTTCCGACCTGAGTTCTGCCGCACAGCGGCGGAGCTGGTGCTGGAGACGGACTATAAAATGAAAACATCCTATGATGACCCGGAGCGGCTGCTGGAGATGCTGATCCTGGAATTGGCACAGGAGGCGCGACGTGGTTAAAATCAAAGAAGCCATCGTGGTGGAAGGCCGCTACGATAAAAATACACTGAGCCAGATTGTGGATGCTCCCATTCTGGAGACATCCGGATTCGGCATATTCAAGAATAAGGAACAGATGGTACTGCTGCGCAAGGTCGCAGAAAAACGCGGACTGATCGTCTTTACTGACGCGGACGGAGCGGGTTTTGTGATCCGCAACCATATCAAGTCGGCCATTCCCAATCAGTACCTCAAACATGCCTACACCCCGGACATCCTGGGCAAGGAGCGCCGCAAGCGTGAACCCGGCAAGGAAGGCAAGCTGGGTGTGGAGGGCATGAAGGGCGATGTGATCATCGAATCCCTGCGCCGGGCGGGAGCAACCTTCGAAGGGGAGACAAACGCAGAATCCGCAAAGCAGATCACCAAGGCGGATCTGATGGAGCTGGGTCTCTACGGTCCCGGCAGCGCAGACCGCCGCGCCATGCTGATCAAAAAACTGAGATTCCCGGAGAAGATCAGCACCAACGGCTTCCTTCAGGCGTTGAACCTGCTCTATTCTCCGGAAGAACTGAACATGATCATTGATACATTGGAGATAAGCAATGGTTGATATACAGGTAAAAAACTTAACAAAATTCTTTGTCATCGGCGAGAATCTGCTGGAGGGCCTGAGTTTTGAAGTTCAGGAAGGGGAGTGCGTCGCCATTCTTGGCCGCAACGGCTGCGGAAAAACGACCCTTTTTAAGATCCTCACCGGCGAGATGGACTATGACGACGGCGAAGTATACGTCAATCCCAATAAAAAGCTGGGTCTGATCTCCCAGATCCCCAAATTTCCCTGGGGCTACACCGTTGAGGATGTGCTGCGCTCTGCTTATGCAGACGTCATGGCATTCAAGCGGAAGATGGAGGCACTGGAAAAGGCCATGGCCTTTGGCGCCAGTGAGGAGCAGCTGCGTGAATATGACGATCTGACCAACCGCTTCCAGTCCGGCGGCGGCTACGATATGGACGTTGAAGTGGACAAGATCTGTAACGGTCTGGGCATAACCCCGGATCAGCGGGTGCAGGAGTTTGATTCGCTTTCCGGCGGTGAGCGGACGAGAGTGAATCTTGCCCGTCTTCTGCTGGAAAAAACGGAGATCCTGCTGCTGGATGAGCCTACAAACCACCTGGATCTGAGCAGCGTCGAATGGCTGGAAGGTTACATCAAGGCTTTCAAAGGTACGGTCCTGACGATATCCCATGACCGATATTTCCTGGACCGTGTGGCCCAGCGGGTCATCGAAATCACAGATGGTCATGCGGAATTCTATTCCGGCAACTATTCTTTTTATATGGATGAAAAGCAGGCCAGATTTGACCTGCAGATGAAGCAGTACCAGCAGGAGCAGGCAAAGCTCAAGCAGCTGGGCTACACCGTTGAGCGTATGAAGGGGTGGGGTATCAACAACCGGACACTCTACCGCCGTGCCATGTCCATCCAGCACCGCATGGAACGCATCAAAAAGACAGAGCGGCCCAAGACCGAGAAGACCATGAAGGCATCCTTCGGCGAGAAGGATTTCTCCGGCGATGTGGTGTTCAATTTGAAGAATATGGCCAAGTCCTTTGGTGAGCGTACGCTGTTTTCCGATGTGAATCTGAAGGTCGAGGGCGGTGAACGCATTGCCGTTCTGGGTGACAACGGCACCGGTAAATCCACATTCATCAAGTGTCTGTTGGGCGAAGAGGACTGCCTGGGCAAGATCCAGTTTGGTCCAACGGTAAAATGGGGATACTTACCCCAGATCATTCATTTTGACCATCCGGAGCGCAGCCTCTACGACACTATGCTCTATGAAAAGAACTGTTCTCCTCAGGTGGCCCGTGACCGCCTGGGCCAGTTCCTCTTCCAGGGTGAGGATGTGTTCAAGCTGGTTGGAGATCTGTCCGGCGGCGAGCAGAGCCGTCTGCGGTTGTGTATGCTGATGGACGAGAAGATCAACCTGTTGATTCTGGATGAACCGACAAACCATCTGGACATCGCTTCCAGAGAGTGGGTGGAAGCTGCCATCGAGGAATTTGAGGGTGTGCTGCTGTTTGTCTCCCATGACCGTTATTTCATCGAGAAATTTGCCGAGCGCATCTGGCTTCTGGAGGACGGACAGATCCGTGATTTCAAATGCGGATATCAGAAATACCGTTCCATTCTGGAGCATGAAGCCGCTGCCAAGCCTGTGGTGGCGAACACCCCCAAGCCGAAGAAGGAAAAGCCCAAGGGAGGCACCAAGGATACGGACAAGCTGATCCGCAAACTGGAACGGGAGATTGAGAAGCAGGAAAAAGTCGTATCGGAGTTCGACACCATGATTGAAGCGGCTTCCGCAGACTATCAGGAGCTGACCCGCCTGCTGGAAGAGAAGGAAGCGGCGGAAATGGTTCTGATGGACCTGATGGAGCAGTGGGAAGCTGCTCAGGAGTAAAGGGCGGCATTTTTCAGGTTGACACTTTCCTGCAACCGGCCTATAATATTGTAAGATCATTAATTTAAGGAGCGAATTATTCCATGAGTTCTTGTAGTGGTAACTGCAGCAGCTGCAGCTCTGATTGCGGCGATCGCAAGGCAGAGAGCCTGCTGGCAGCGCTGAATCCCCATTCCACCGTTAAGAAGGTCATTGCCGTTGTCTCCGGCAAGGGCGGCGTCGGTAAGTCCACCGTCACTTCCATGCTGGCTGTGGCCATGGCCCGTAATGGCAAGCGTGTTGGTGTTCTGGACGCTGACATCACCGGTCCTTCCGCACCCACCGCATTCGGTGTCACCGAATGTCAGGGCGCAACCGAAGAGGGCCTGTATCCTGCCATGACCCGCAGCGGTATCCAGGTCATGTCCATCAACCTGCTGCTGGACAACCCCGCCGATCCCGTTGTCTGGCGCGGCCCCGTCATCGCCGGTGCTGTCAAGCAGTTCTGGACGGACGTTATCTGGGAAGATGTGGACTATATGTTTGTCGATATGCCTCCCGGAACCGGCGATGTACCCCTGACTGTCTTCCAGAGCCTGCCCATTGACGGCGTGGTCATTGTCACCACCCCCCAGGATCTGGTTTCCATGATCGTCTCCAAGGCGGTCAAGATGGCCAACATGATGCACATTCCCGTGCTGGGCTTCGTGGAGAACTACAGCTATCTGAAGTGCCCCGACTGCGGCAAGAAGATCGAGGTCTTTGGACCTTCCCATCTGGATGAGGTTGCTGCACAGTTCGGCCTTCCCGTCCTGGCCCGCCTGCCCATCGATCCCAGTGTAGCGCAGGCTTACGACAACGGTCTGATGGAGACTGTCTACACCAACGACGTTGAAGGTGTTATTGAAGCAATTGAAAAGGCTGAATAAGCGGCTCTGACGACTTAAAAAACCGGTCCTTCGGGACCGGTTTCCTTTTTTATGAAAAGTGTCGGAATTTGCAAAGTTTTGTCTTGATTTGCACGGGTATTCACGGTATAATTTTTAAAATTACGCTTTATGAAGAGATGGTAGACAGAAGATGCAGTTTAACAGTATTGAATTCCTATTTTGTTTCTTGCCGCTGTTTCTGGCGGTTTATCTGATCATACCGGCGCGTCTGAGAAATGCGGTCTTGATTCTGGGAAGCCTGTCCTTTTATGTTCTTTCCGGCAACGGTAATTATTGGTGGGCAGGAATTCTGGCAGTCAGCACTGCGCTGACGTATTTTGCGGGTTTGTCCCTGGCCAAATCCGGCAGGGGGAAACTGCTGGCGCTCTATCTGTCGCTGATGGGTCTGCTGCTGGCTTTTTTCAAACTCTACGCAGGAGGTATTTATCTGCCGGCAGGAATGAGCTTTTACCTGTTCCAGATGGCTGCTTATCTGATCGATGTGTACCGTCTTAAATTTGTGCCGGAACGGGACCTGCTGGCCTTTGGCGCACAGTTGACGTTCTTTCCGAAGCTCCTTTCCGGCCCGATGATGGACCCCCGCCGGCTTCAGCTGCACTGCAGGTACTGCACGCCCACCTACGAGGATTTCCACGACGGACTGCAGGAACTGATCATCGGCCTGTCTCTGAAAGTGCTCCTGGCCAACCGGCTGGGCGGTCTTTGGGCGCAGCCGTCGCTGATTGGTTATGAGCATATTTCCACACCTGCCGCATGGCTGGGACTGATGGCCTTCACCATGCAGCTGTATTTTGATTTTTATGGTTACAGTCTGATGGCCATGGGCCTGGGACGGATGCTGGGTTATGATCTGCCGCGGAATTTTGATGATCCCTATGCCGCCGGATCGGTTTCTGAGTTTTACCGACGCTGGCATGTGACGCTGGGCGCCTGGTTCCGGGAATATCTGTACATCCCCCTGGGCGGCAGCCGGAAGGGGATAAAACGCACGATCCTGAATCTGGCGGTGGTATGGCTGTTTACCGGTCTGTGGCATGGTGTGGGCGGCAATTATCTGCTGTGGGCAGGATTCCTCTGCCTGCTGATCATCAATGAGCGGCTGTGGCTTGGTGCGCTTCTGAAAAAGACCCATGTAATTTGCCATGTTTACACAGTCTTCGTGATCCTGCTCAGCTGGATCCCTTTTGCCATTGGCGACTGGAACCGAATGACCGTCTTCGTTGGACGGCTGTTTGGTTTCTGCGGACAGGCGGCGAATCCCCGGGATTATGCGATTTGGGGCAATGATTACGCCCTGCTTCTTGCCGTCGGTGTGGTGCTGGCGACGCCCTTTCCCCGGAAGCTCTGGGAGAAGATCCGCCGCAGCACTCTGGCGGATGTGATGCTGTTTGTGCTGTTCTGGGCTGCGGTGTATTTGATTGCCACAGCAGCACAGGATCCGTTTCTGTATTTCCAGTACTAGGAGGAGCTATGAAGAAAATACCCCTTACACTAGTGTGTATGATTGTGATATCCTCCGTGCTGGTGGCCTGCCTCGGCGCATATCTGAAGTATGAAGTGCTGAAGCCTCTGGATATCTTTCCAGAAGAAAATATTATGTCGGTGCCGTTCAAACTGCTGGCAGATCATGGAGCCATGTATACCCTGCGCGCTGTGGCGCAGGAGGAGCTGCTTCCGCCGCCTACGGAGCCGCTGGTGCCTCCAACGCAAGCGCCTACCGAGCCTCCCACGGTGCCGCCGACAGAACCTCCCACGGAGCCGCCTGTTATCGAGGTGGAGGAGAGTTGGTTTGATGACGTTCTGTTCATCGGCGATTCCAGAACAGTGGGTATGCGTGATTATGCCCGGTTGGGAAATGCGGAGTATTTCTGCTCCGTCGGCATGACCCTTTTCAATGCAGAGAACACCTGGGCAGGGGATAAAAACTTCCAGTCCACCACCCTGGAGAATCTTCTGACAGAGCGTTCCTACGGAAAAATCTATATCATTCTGGGCATCAATGACTGCGGCTATCCCCATGATACCCTGATTGACAGCTATGAGGACCTGCTGAAACTGGTCCGGGAAAAGCAGCCGGATTCGGTTATCATTCTTCAGAGCATCATGGCAGTCAGCAAAAGCAAGGCCCGTTCCGCCTGGTATTTCGGCATGGATAACATCAATGCCATCAATGAGCGCATCGCGGCTCTTGCCGATGGCGGGATGATCCGGTATGTGGACGTCAATGAATGGATCGCCAATGAGGATGGATATCTGCCGAATGATATGACAGGTGACGGCTGCCATCTGTTTGCGGACGGCTACCAGGCATGGGCCCAGTGGATCCTGGACAGCGCTGGAGACCTGCGGATTCCGTAGCGGATCATTCGTTTTCTGACGGCTTTCGACAGAAAAACTTTACAAAAGAATCTGTATTTGGTATACTGAAAAAAAGAAACTGTAATGGAGGAATACCTGTGGAATACGAAGAATTTAACTTCGATGACATTATGGCTGATGTACAGGCCCAGCTCAATGCCCCCCGGGAGCAGGAAGAGCCGGCACCCAGGCCCCAGGAGCAGCCCCGAAAGAAGCCTTCCATGGCCCGCCGGATCGGCCGCTTTTTTGCCCGGCTTTTCATTTTTCTGGTAGTGACGGTGATGCTGCTGGCGGTGACGCTGTACGGTGTGATGTATGTCATCGCAAAGGGCCCGTCTCCCAGTGCCAGAGACATCTTTGTCATGTCTGTTCGTGAGACCAGTGCGGTTGGTTTCCTGGCCGATCTTTTCTTCACGGAGGAAGAGATTGCGGCGATTGAGAACAAGCCTGAGGTGGAGGAGTATGTGGAAACCGATACGTCTCTGATCAACATTGCCAAACCGGAAGAAAAGACGGAAGAAGAACAGGCGGAAGAGGAAGTGCAGGGTCCTGCAGCAGACGAATGGGGTCTTGTGGATGAGGACGGTGACGGCATCATCATCGAGCCCGTCAAGGGTGAAGGCTACTCCGGCTATATGATGGTGGTTCTGGATCCTTCCCGGGTCATCATGGGCAGTGTGCCCAGTTCCTTTGGCGGCAGAGGCTACACCGTTGCGCAGATGGTAGAGCAGTTTGATGCGGTTGCGGGTATCAATGCCGGTGGTTTTGAGGACCCCGAGGGCAAGGGCAACGGCAGTATCCCCAATACCATGGTGGTCTATGAAGGCAAAGTCTACTACGAGAGTAAAGGCGTTCAGGACGGCTTCGTGGGAATCGACAGTGACAACATTCTCCATGTGGGCAGGCTGACCTCCAAGGATATTCAGGAGAAGAAGATCCAGTACGGTGTCTGCTTTGGTCCTGTCCTCGTCTCCAACGGCGAGCCCTGTGATGTGGGCAGCAGCGGTGTCAATCCCCGTACCGCCATCGGACAGCGTTCCGACGGTGCGATCCTGATGCTGGTCATTGACGGCAGACAGGTTATCAGCCTGGGTGCAACTTATCAGGATATGGTGGATATCTTTATGGAATACGGCGCGGTAAATGCCTGCAACCTGGATGGCGGATCTTCCAGCCTGATGTGGTTCGGCGGCGATTATATCAACAACTGTGCCTCTGTCATCGGTATTCGCCCGGTGCCCACCACCTTCTTGGTGCTGAAGGAAGGAGCTGCTGAAAATGAGTAAGTATTTGAATGCCGGCCAGACGAAAGTGAAGAAGTCCCGCTGGTGGCTGTTTTTCCTGCTTCTGTTCCTGTACGCGGCGGCATTTCTGGGAGCGGCATATTATGGCCTGAAGTATCTGTGGAGCTATCTGGAGAGTTATGAAGCATCCCGTCCCAAGATCGCGCTGAATGCGTATCTTGACAATCTGACTGATGAGCATATCTGTGATATGGGTATGGCGGTTGCTGCTCAGGTAGATACCAGCCTTCAGAGCGAGGAGGAGTGCCGCGCAGTCATCCTGGAAGCCATCAGTGGCGGTGTGACCCACGCAAAGAAGTCCAGGGAATGTACGGATACCCGGCAGGTTTACGTCCTGCGCAGCGGCGGACAGGTCATCGGCGAGTTTGCCATTGAGTCCGGCGCGGCGGACGAATACGGCTTTACACCCTGGAGCCTGGTCAGTGAATCCTTCGACTTTTCCTTCCTGATCGGTGATACCGTGAGCATGACTGCGCCCAGCGACTACATCGTCAGCGTGAACGGTCATCAGCTGGGAAGCGAGTACATCATCGAGGACAACATCATTTATGAGGAGATCGCGGAGTATTACGAAGATTATGAGATGCCCTACCGGGTGACTTATGAAGCCGGTCCTTTCCTGGGCCAGCTGGAGATCACAGCGGCGGATCCCGATGGAAACCCTGCGACCTTCGATGAAAATACCGATTGGTCCCGGTTCTATCACAATTGCACCGAAGATGAGACCAAGGCTCTGGATGAGTTTACCGAGGAGTTTGTGGCCCGCTATGTGGCTTTTACGGGTTCCAACAAGAATACCCGCTATGGTACATATGATAAGGTCATTGAGTACGTGGTGCCCGGCAGCGACCTGGCAACCCGGCTGAAGGCAGCCATTGAAGGCCTGCAGTTCGGCCAAAGCCGAGGTGATGAAGTCGTTTCCATCACGGCACACCACCAGATGCGTCTGGAAGAAGGCCGCTACATCTGTGATGTGACTTACGAGGTCGATACCACTGGCAAGGAAGGTGTGGTGCGCACCAGCACCAGTGCCAAGCTGATCATCGTCGAAACGGATGCCGGCCTGAAGCTGGAATCCATGAATATCTACTGATTAAAAAATCCCATTGCCGTAGGCAATGGGATTTTTTATCTTACAGCAGATGACCAAGTACATACCACATGAGAAGCAGTACGATGATCACGGGGATGTAGGCAGACAGTGCGGCAGCGGCAATGGTGACGATGCCGTAGCCCAGATATTCCAGCAGATAGACCAGAGCGCAAAGGATCAGTGTGGTGACGATTGCCTTACCCAGCAGTCTGCCGCCGGCGGAAGAAAAGAAGAAGGCATAAGCAGCGCCGAGAATGGGATTCACAACCGTCAGCATCAGGCTCAGGACTACCTTCAAAACGCTCAGAAGCACCATAACGGCAAGAATACCGATCAGAATAATCGGGGCATATGTGAGCAGTACGCCGGGCAGATAGGCAGTTACAAGGCCAGTAACGATCAGCTGTGCCGCCATGGCCAGAACCACAGTCAGGAACCGATACATATACCAGGACAGAATGTTTCTGCCCTTCGGGATCCAGCAATCCAGCAGGTTTACGAGAAATGACAGGATCAGCATATTCAGAACCTGGAAGCAGATGGATGGGTAGTCGGATCCGGTAAAGGAGAAGATCAGCAGATATTCGCCATGGAAAGAAATAAATGGTAGGGGAGAGAGGAACCGTCCCAGATCTGCCGGATTAAACGTGTAAACCACGATGGTCACGGCATAGACGAACAGAATTCCGATGGCAGAAGAGACGCTGTGGTTCAGATCGGAGCGTTTACCGAACAGTACTCTTCCCAGTATGCCGAGCATCAAAGAACCGGCGGCAACGATCATCAGCAGACGAAGCATGGCAGTCAAATCGAAATCAGCGGGAAGATTCGAAGCCAACAGGTTAGCGATATAATCCATAGGGGCCTCCAAAGGGGAATAATGGAAACAGCCGCCATTACTGGCGGCTGTTGTTTGTTCAGATAGAAATCAATTACTTGATCTCTGCGTCTGCGCCAGCTTCCTTCAGCTCGGCGACCAGCTTCTCTGCGTCTTCCTTGGAGATAGCTTCCTTCAGGGTCTTGGGGCAGTTGTCAACCAGATCCTTAGCGTCCTTCAGGCCCAGGCCGGTAGCGGCACGGACAACCTTGATAACGCCCAGCTTGGAAGCGCCAGCGCTCTTCAGGATAACGTCGAACTCGGTCTTCTCCTCGACCTCAGCAGCGGCAGCAGCGGGAGCAGCAACAGC